>NZ_JADNQM010000030.1:0-112941 GCF_046269425.1 Amycolatopsis sp. cmx-11-12
TTACGCTGGGACCCGCGGCCACCAGCCGATCAGGGTTAGTCCACACAACCGACCATGATCAACTGGTGGCCGCACCTGTCTACGGGCAGCCCACCAGCGACATCACGAAGTCCGGCTGGAGTACTAGCCGCCACTTCGCCGCGAGTTCCGCCGCGGCGCATACGCCGACGTCGAGCAGGTACGGTCCGGCCTGACCGCAACCGGAACCCGGCGCGATCGGCTGGCCGTGCCCCATCCCGTTGACGGCGTGCGTGTCGACGGCGGCGCCGACGTCGGTCCACTGCTCGGAAAGCTCGCGCATGTTCATCGAAGCGACCGTGTAATCCGCGGTCCCGTGCCAGACGCTGACCGGCGAACGCGGGCCGGTGCTCGCGGCCCGGACCTTGTCACCCCACTGCTTCGGGGTCAGATCCTTGCCGGGATTCATGCACGAGTACGCGTCGACCATCGAGGCCGCGCACCCGTACGGCAGCCCGGCGACGACACCGCCACCCGCGAACAGTTCCGGATACGTCGCCAGCATCACCGAGGTCATCGCCCCGCCTGCCGACAGACCGGTCACGTAGGTCCGGCTCCCGGCCGCGTACCGCGCCATCTGCGCGATCGATTCCGCCTCCCCTACCCCGCGTTTGATGTCGCCCGCCTGGAACCAGTTGAAGCATTTGTTGAAGTTATTCGCCGAAACCTGTTGCGGCAGAACGAGTTTGAACCGCAGCTTGTCCGCGAGCCCGATCCAGCCCGAGCCACGCGCGTACCCGGCGGCGTCCTGGGTGCAGCCGTGCAGCACGATGACCGCCGGACGTCCGGACGGTAGCCCGTCAGGAACGTATTCGAACATCCGCAAAGCACCGGGATTGCTCCCGAACCCGGTCACGGGACGGATCGTCGCCGCCTGTGCCGGAGCCGAAGAGAGAAGGACCACTGTCGAAACCACCGCGCCGATGAGGAGTTTTCGCATCACCTCAGGCTAAAACCGCCGAGGCCGGGTTCCCACGTGGACGACCACCACAGCGGTCGCGCGTTTTGTGTGGTCACACCGGATACCGATCCCTGCCGGAGGCGCTTACCGTCGGCCGATGCGGCTCATTCTGGTCCTCGCGACGATGCTGGCCCTGATCACACCCGCCGAAGCGGCGGCGAGCGGATGCGCGAACGTACGCGTGCCCGGGGCCGCCAACCAACGATTGTCCTGTTTGGACGATCTGACCACCACCGGCACCCTCGCCACCGGGCACACCGTCCAGGCCGACTGGGCCGGGCTGACCTCGGCCGGTTTCCCGGTCACCGACGCCGTTCCCGGCATTCAGATCGACGGCTATTTCCCTGACACGTCGACGGCCAACACCACGCACGGCTGGAACCACGACGCGCAGTTCGTACTGCGGCTGCCCGATCGCTGGAACGGCGGCCTCGTGGTCTCGGGATCGCCCGGCGTCCGACGCCAGTACGCGAACGACCGCGCGATCGGCGACCAGGTCCTCGCCGACGGCTACGCGTTCGCCGCGACCGACAAGGGCAATACCGGCGCCGACTTCCACACTGACGGACGGCGCCCCGGCGACGCGCTCGCGGAGTGGAATTCGCGGGTCACCCAGCTGACCATCGCCGCGAAGGTCGCCGTGGCCCACCGTTACGGGCGCCTGCCGAACCGCACGCTCGCGGCCGGGATGTCGAACGGCGGCTACCTCGTCCGCTGGCAACTTGAGAACCGCCCGTGGCTCTACGACGGCGGAATCGACTGGGAAGGCACGCTCTGGCGCGAGGACGGCCCGAACCTGTTCACCTTCCTCCCGCCCGCGATCAAGGCTTACCCCGCCTACGCCGCCGGTTCCGAGGCAGCGCACCAAAAGATTCTCGACGCGGGATTCGCACCAGGCTCGGAGTTCCTGTGGCCGTACCACAACGACGTCTACTGGGGTCTGACCCAACGCATCTACCAGGCCGAATTCGACCCGGCGTTCACCGGGACCGACTACGACTACGCCACTCGGCCCCAGGCCGTGCACCGGGCGGTCGAACGGATCTCGCTGACCGGACGGATCGGCAAACCGCTGATCACCCTGCACGGAACCCTCGACACACTCCTGCCGATCAGCCACGATTCCGACGTCTACCAGCGGATGATCGCCGAGCGTGGCCGCGCCGGACTCCAGCGCTACTACCGGATCGTGGACGGCAACCACGTCGATGGCCTGTACGACGTCCATCCGGACAAACTGCGTCCCATCGGGCCTTGTTTCCGTACTGCTTTCACCGCACTCGAAGGCTGGCTGGACGGCGTCTCCCCGCCCGCCTCCGCGACGATTCCCCGCGCGAACGGTGACCTCGCGACCACTTGCGCACTAAGGGGTCCTAACAGAATGATCTCGAGTGTGGTTTGATGCTGTGTCTCGGTGATCGTTGTGTGAGGGGTGGGCTGGGTGGGGCAGCGGCGTCCGTGGGAGGTCGATGATGGTCTGTGGGAGCGGATCGAGCCGTTGTTGCCGGGGGTGGAGCGTCGGTTTCGGCATCCTGGGCGTAAGCGGTTGGACGACCGTAAGGCGTTGTGCGGGATCATGTTCGTGCTCTATACGGCGATTCCGTGGGAGTTTCTGCCGCAGGAGCTGGGCTACGGGTCGGGCATGACGTGCTGGCGCCGGCTGCGGGACTGGACCGAGGCCGGGGTGTGGCAGCAGCTGCACGAGCTGCTGCTGGCGGAGCTGCACGCGGCCGGCCAGCTGGACTGGTCACGGGCGGCGGTCGACGGGTCGCATGTGCGGGCGTTAAAAGGGGGCCGAAAACCGGACCCAGCCCGGTAGACCGAGCCCGCACCGGGTCCAAGCACCACGTGATCACCGACGGCACCGGTATCCCGCTGGCGGCGACCTTGACCGGCGGGAACCGGCATGACGTCACCCAGCTGATGCCGTTGATCCACGCGGTCCCGCCGGTCCGGGGCCGCCGTGGGCGGCCTCGCCGTCGGCCGCGTCGGATCTACGCCGACCGCGCCTACGACCACGACAAGTACCGCCGCCTGGTCCGCGCCGCGGGAATCACGCCTGTCATCGCTCGCCGCGGCGAGGAACACGGCTCCGGCCTCGGCGTCTACCGGTGGGTCGTCGAGGGCGCGTTCGCCCTGCTGCACTGGTTCCGACGCCTGCGCATCCGCTGGGAAGTCCGCGACGACATCCACGAAGCCTTCCTCACCCTCGGCTGCGCCATCATCTGCTGGCGCCGACTCAAAACCCACTCAATCTGTTAGGACCCCTAAGCTGATCGTATGGAATTCCAGGACGTCGTACGACGCCGTCGCATGGTCCGGAAGTTCACCGACGAACCCGTCGCCGACGAGAGTCTGCGGCGCATCCTGCGCAACGCGCTGCGCGGACCGTCGGCCGGTTTCTCGCAGGGGCAAGGATTCCTTGTCCTCACCGGTGAAGAACTCAAGCGATTCTGGGAGTTCGCGGCCAGCTGGGCACCCGCGTCGGTGACGACGGCACCGGTCGCGATCGTGCCGCTGTCGGTCAAGAACGCCTACCTCGACCGGTATGCCAAGCCGGACAAGGGTTTCGCCGCGGGCGACGACTCGTGGTGGCGCGTGCCCTACTGGGACGTCGACACCGGGATGGCGGCGATGCTGATCCTCCAGACCGCGGTGGACGAAGGACTCGGCGCGGTCTTCTTCGGGCTCGCGCCGGAAAGCGTGGAGCGCGTCCACAGCGAGTTCGGGGTGCCGGAGGATCACGACCCGATCGGCGTCATCGCGCTCGGCCACGGTGACGAACCCGGTCCGTCGCCCGACTCGTCGGCGAGGACGATCCGGCGCCGCGACTTCTCCGAGGTCATCCGCTTCGGTCACTGGTGAGCCGGTGCAGCCTGAGCGCGAGCTGGAGTTCCAGCGCGCGCTCGGGCGCCTGCCACTCCTCGCCCAGCAGCGACGCGATGCGGTCCAGCCGCTGCACGACGGTGTTGACGTGCACGTGAAGCAGATCTTTGGCCCGCGTCAAGTTGCCGCCACAGGCGAAATACGCCCGAAGTGTGCCGATCAGATCCGTGCCACGCCGTTCGTCGTAATCGAGCACCGGTCCGATCGTGGCCGTCACGTACGCGTCGAGATCGGCGTGTTCGCCGAGGAGCAGCCCGACGAACCCGAGGTCGGCCATGCTCGCGCCTTCGCCCGCCCGACCTAGGGCCAGCAACGACGCGACACATCGTGCCGCTTCGGCGTGTGCCTCGGCCAGTGCCCGCGGGGAAGTAGCCGGGCCCGCCGCGCCCACCGTCACCAGACAGTCCATTGTGGACGTCAGTTCGACGGCAACGGATCTGGCCAGTGCCCCGGGATCCTCGCCCCGGACCAGCAGGACGACCTCGTCGGCGTGGACTCCGACCAGAGCCGCGTGCCGTGCGGCGGCCATGGCCAGCCGCCGCCGGGAGACGTCGTCGGAATGCGCGATCAGCACCGCGTGCGATGTCGATAAATCGACTCCAAGGCGCTGACCTCGTGCCAGCAACGCGGCGGGATTGCGGCCGGGCGCGGTGAGCAGGTCCGACAGCAGTTCCCCGCGCACCTCGTCCTCGGCCCGAGCGACGGAACGCCGTTGCATCAGCAGCACCGCGGTGACCACGCCCGCCCGCTCGAACAGCCGCCGGTCGGCCTCGCCGAGCGATCGCCCGCCACCCAGCACCAGACTGCCGAGGAACTCTTGCCCCGCTTGGACGGCACACACCCAACCGTCCTCAGTGGACACCGCGCGCCCACTGGCGCGCGACGCCGAGACCGCGGCCCGTGAAAGGCGCAGCTCACCAGCTGTCGAAGCCAGCGCGTCGCCGTCGGCGTCGAAAACGGCGATCCCGCCGCCCAGCACGCCCGCCACCGCGGCGGCGACCTCGGCCAGATCACCGCCGCGCAGCACGAGATCCATCAGCCGGTCGTGCGCTTCTTCGGCACGGCGCATCGCGTCGTTGTGCGCGCTGATCGTCGCGTTGGCGGCGTTCAGTTCGGCGACCGCGCGACGCGTCTCGTCGAGCAGATGCGCGTTGTCCAACGCGATCGCCGCGTGGTCGGCCAGCGACGACAGCAGCGCGACCTCTTCCGGGCTGAACTCCCGCGTCGTCCGGTCGGAGGCGAACAGCACCCCGATCACCTTGCTGCCGATCGCCAGCGGCACGCCGAGGATCGCGGTCAGCCCCTCGTCGAGCACCCCGGTGTCGATCGACGAGGTGTGGTGGAACCGCTTGTCGTTGAAGTAATCCGCCGTCGCGTACGGCCGCGCGGTCTGCGCGACCAGCCCGCCGAGCCCCTCCCCCATCCCCAGCACGATGTCCTGGAACAGCGCGGAAACCGACCCGTCGGTCACACGGACGTAGGTGTTGCCCTCGGTTTCGTCGTTGAGGCTGAGATAGGAGACGTCCACCCCGAGCAGCGCCCGCGCCCGCCGCACGATCGACCGCAGGACGGCATCCGGATCGTCCAGCCGGGCGAGGTCACTGGCCGTGTCGAACAGCGCGGCCAGCTCCGCCTCGCGCCGCCGGTGCTCGGCGACGGTGTCCCGGATCCGCAACGCCAGCTCGGTGGCCTTCGGGTCGACAGGGACGTGCGCCAGCTGCTCGCTGCCCGCCCCGGAGGCGAGCAGTTCGAGCAGCCGGCGCAACTGCGCGGAACTGTCCACAACGGTCATGCTGACACGTGACTGCGCTCCGTGAGAACTTCGGAGTGCAGGGATTCCCCCTTCGTCTCGCGGGCGACGAGCAGCGCGATCACGGTCAGCGCGCACATCGCGACGACGTAGAGCGAGACCGGGACCGTGCTGCCGAACTCCTTGAACAACGCGACCGCGATGAGCGGCGCCACCGCGCCCGCCGCGATCGACGACAGCTGTCCGCCGACCGAAAGGCCGGTGTAGCGGACCCTCGTCGGGAACTGCTCGGAGAAGAACGCGGCCTGCGGGCCGTACATCGCGCCGTGCAACACGAGTCCGACGGTCGCGGCGAGAATGATGACACCGGAATTCTTGGTGTCGAGCATCGCGAAGAACGCGAAACTCCACGCGGCCATACCGATCGCGCCGAACAGATACACCGGGCGGCGTCCGATCCGGTCGGAAAGAATGCCCCACAAGGGAATGGTCAGGAAATGCACGGCCGAACCGATGAGCACCGCGTTGAGTCCGGCCGATTTCGACAGCCCCAGTCCGGTGGTGACGTAAACGAGAATGAACGCGGTGATCACGTAGTACGAAACGTTTTCCGCCATCCGCGAGCCGATCGTGATCAGCACCGCGCGCCAGTGGTTCCGGAACACCTCGACGACCGGCGCGTGCTCGGGCTTGCTTTTCTCCTGCGCCGCCAAGAAGACCGGCGATTCGCTGACCGCGAGCCTGATCCACAGCCCGATCACCACGAGGGCACCGGAAAGCAGGAACGGGATCCGCCAGCCCCAGCTGAGGAACGCCTCGTCGGACTGCGTCGCCGCGAGGATCGCGAGGACGGCCGTCGCGAGCAGGTTCCCGCCGGGCGCGCCGCACTGCGGCCACGACGCCCAGAACCCGCGGCGCTTGTCGTCACCGTGTTCGGAGACGATCAGCACCGCGCCGCCCCATTCACCGCCGAGCGCGAAACCCTGCACCAGCCGCAGCAGTGTCAGCAGGATCGGCGCCAGGACACCGACGCCTCCGTACGTCGGGAGGATGCCCATCGCGCAGGTCGAACCGCCCATCAGCAGCAGGCTCAGCACCAGCAGCTTCTTACGGCCGACCCGGTCCCCGAAATGCCCGAACACCAGCCCGCCGATCGGCCGCGCGAGGAAACCCACGGCGTAGGTCAGGAACGCGAGCAGCGTGCCGGTCAGCGGATCGTTGGTGGGGAAGAACAATTTGCCGAACACCAGCGCCGCGGCGGAGGTGTAGAGGAAGAAGTCGTACAACTTGATGCCTGGTGGACGCCACCTGGGGCCGAACGGGTCCAAAGGTGCTCTGACCTGCGTTTTCCGGCCGGTTGTGTCCTGTTGTGTCCGGCCGTGTCCTGACGTCTGACGGCCTGTAGACGGCCTGGCGGTGATCTTGGTGTCTGCTGTCGGACCAGGTTCGGCGGGCCGCTGCGATGCACAGCAGGACTCGGTGAAGGAGGCGGGTGGGCCTCGGCGGGATGCTGTTCTCCGGTCCTCGGGTGACTGCGGTCTCGGCGGGTCGGGGTTCAGCGCAACGGCCGAGTTCGTAGCGGCTCCACAAGGCGGTCTGGTGGGGGCTGAGCTGGCGGCGTAGCTGCTTCATCCCGATGCTCCCGTGAGTCGACGGCGGTGGCTGAGATGTCCGGGTTGCTGTTCGCTCCCCTTTCCCTCGCCCCTGCCGCGTCCTTGCGCTGAGTCGGTCGTGTCAAGGCATCTTTCCCGCCTTGATGCGGGCGGCTCGGCGTAAGACACTGAGAAGCGAGGGACCCCAGGTGAGTCGCGTTGCGTTCACCTGTCGGCGAGTTGCGGCCTCCACTTGCGGCGACAAGACTGGAACTCGGACCCCCTCAGTGCCTCCCTCCCCCTCTGGGCGCTGAGGGGGTTCCGCATGTCTCGGGGATGTGTCGTCGTCGTTGGCGGCGCGCTGCGGATGCTGCCCTGCGGCGGGCTCGCCCGGCGGCGCCTGCCGAGAGCGGAGCGGTAGGCCGGCGTCGCCTCTTGGGCGTAGCCCGCCGGACGGCAGGTGACCCGCGCGCCGCCAACGGCGGCGCCTTGATCCCATAGAGCCAAATTCGGCAAGCAACGCATTACCGGACTAGCTGCGCGGATGTGGAAGTATGGCCCCATGACTGAGAGCTCGGGGACCGTGGCCGCATCGCTGCCGGAAACGCTTGTCCTGTGGGACGTAGATCACACGCTGATCGAGAACGGCGGCGTCAGTAAAGCGACCTATGCCACCGCGTTCGAGCTGCTGACGGGGCGTTCGCCGGAGGTACGTCCGCAGACTGACGGCCGGACCGATTTTCAGATCATGCGTGAGCTGCTGGCGGCGAACTCGGTAGACGTCGAGGGGTATACCAGTATCTCGCAGTTCGAGGAGCCTCTCATCAAGGCAATGGAGCAGAACGCGCCGGATCTTCCCCAGCTTGGCTATGTCTTGCCGGGTGTGGTTGCCGCTTTGACGTCGCTCTCGACTGTTCCGGCCGTTGTGCAGTCGGTTCTTACTGGCAATATCGCTCCGAACGCGCTGGCCAAGTTGGTGCCGTTCCACCTGGACAAGTGGGTTGACCTGGAGGTCGGCGGCTACGGTTCAGATGATGTAGTTCGGTCCAATTTGGTCGGTGCAGCGCGCGGGAAAGTGCAGCGGAAGCACGGCCGGATTTTTGACGAGTCGTCTACCGTGCTGATTGGCGACACGTTGCTAGACATCAAGGCCGCGCATGACGGCGGCGCCAAGGTTATCGCGGTTGCGACAGGGATTTACGGCGTCGATGAACTCACTGCGGCTGGCGCGGATGCGATTCTTGAGGATCTTTCCGACTTGGATCGCTTCCTGGGTGCGCTGCATCGCGTCCGAACTGGAAACACCCCTGCGTAGCGTCTTACTGCTCGGTTCGCGCGTCCCGAATGTCGTACGCTTCTTCGTCCCACACCAGGTTGAGACTCTTCATATAGGTGTCGAAAAGGTCGCCCTCAGGCGCCTTTTGAAGATGAAGGATAGGGGCAATGTATCCATAGGTGCCATAGATGTGCTGGTTTACGAGCATCTGGTCGTCATAGCGAAATACCGAGTTGTACAGCGACGTTCCATGTAGCCGGAAATCGATTCCGTCAATACCAACCAAAGGTCGGTAGTAGGCAAGAGCCATACGGATACGACCGACTAGCCCTTCAAAGAGACGTTCCTCTTTACCGCGTAGCTCCATCGCGGGTTGCTCGGGGTCGCCGAGCAAGATTCGGATCTTCACGCCGCTTTTCGCCTTGTTCTTGATGATCTGAATTGCTTCCGGGTTATCTTCCGGTAGGAACAGGCTGGCATTGGCAAACAGATCAATTCTTTCCTGTGCACCGGTGAGTAAGTCCATCCAAAGTTGCTTGGGGACGTTCGCTCGATGTGCATAGAGGGCCACCATGTCGGATGGCTGATTGGCGTGCGTACTCACTGGCTCGCTGGCCACTGGAGCGGACAACTCCGGACTGGCGCTCGGCGGCTCGGGTACGAACTCGATTCCGCCGTCATGTGGCTCAAAAAGTTGTTCGACCTGCCATCCTGGAAGCATTCCTTCGAGGATGCGGCAGTGGTCAGCGTATGGCAGGCCAACCATGTGGCCGGATAGCCATCGGTAGAACTGAGCCTTGCTGGGGTGGCCGCCCCTGAGGGTCTTATCGACCTGTTCGGCCACCTTGTCGTACTCGCGACAGAACGCACGGTAGCTCTGCAAGTGCCGTCCCCTGAGCAGGACCTTAAGGACGATCGGGCGGACCTCCGCCGTGGCTGTGTCGATGCTCACGAGACCAATCTACCACGCGAGACAAGACCAGATGAGACCAAGTGAGTACTACATGCGTTCAGGCGAGTACTCCATGGTGTCGTGATGAGACACACGTTTGGCCGATTGTTGTAGGTACGCCGGTAAAGGCGTGTCCGACAAGCGGGAAGGTTTCACACAGCATGGCTATCAACAAAGGTATCCGGTTCGGCATCTCGCACGATGAGGCGTTTCCTCTGGGTTTGGTGATGGTGGGTGAGGTGTCGGCGGACAACGAATATCAGTCGCGTGAGGACCGGGCGGCGGGTCGGCCGGTGCGGCAGCGGGTTGATGAGGTCTCGGGTAAGCGGCAGTGGAAGTTCACAGCGACGGATCCGAGCGAGGAGAAGGCGAAGCGGGCGTCGTTCGAGGTGACGTTGCTCGCGGATGTTCAGCCGGTGCCGACGGTGGGTGAGGTGATGCCCGGTATGCGCCCGGTGGAACTGGAAGGGCTGACGGCGGAACCGAAGGTCGCGGGACAGGGTGAATACAAGTACCTGTCGTATGCGTTCCGCGCAACGGGGTTCAAGGCGGCGGGCAGCGGCAGCGGTTCGTCCTCGGGCGGGAAGGGATCGCGTCCGGCCTCGGCGGCTGCTGGCGAGTCGGCGGCCAAGGCCGCGTAGGCGGCATTACTTCAAGTCGGGAAGTGGTGTCGTTGTGCCGAAAAAGAAGCGCGTGCCGCGTGAGGAAATGTGGAGGACGGCGTACTACGCGTATAACGACGCGTCGAATGCCTTAGCGAGGGTGCGGGGCTCGAATACTCGGGAGTTGGTTCAGGCGGCGTCGGCGTCGCGGGCGGTGGCTCGGTTGTGGCGGGATCTGGCGGCTGGGCCTGATGTTCCGTGGTGGACGTATGCGGCGGTGGTGTCGGCGGTCCGGGTGTTCGAGGGACAGGCGGCAGTGTGGGAGCGACGCGCGGAAGGGAGTGACAATGTGGGACAAGCCGGGCCTGACCTGGGTGATCGGCCCGTGGGACGAAGTGACAGTCGAGGAAACGGGACCGGACCCGGCTTTCCCGCCAGTGATGATGATCTCCGGCACGTCGGGTCTCTTGACGATTCGTCCCCCAAGCACGCCAAGCACGTGGATAACCCGCGTGTCGTTCCTTCACCAACTCCGCGACGGAGCGGACGAACTAGCGGCATTATTGGCGAAACGGGCGATCGAGTAAAACAAATCGGGGGCCGTAATGAGTAAGGAAAAAGTGTCCCACGGCCCCGATTTTCCACGCACTCTTCTTGAGGCTCGGGGGGATATGGTGATGCGTACTCCCTCGGGTGAGGACGATTCGGTTGATTGGGTGAAGTATCACCGCCATAACGTGACGATGTTCCAGGCGGTCGCGGTTTCTGATCCTGATCACAAATGGGAATGCCTGGCGTGGGCCGATATCGAACGGCGGCGGGTGGAGGAGTTCACGAACCGGCCGGAATGGCGGCAGGCAGATGATGGGCCGTCGGAGGTGGTGTTGTGATGGTGGCGCGGCCGAACGCCTGGGGTAAGCCGTCGGGGCAATCGGAGTTCGGCGCGGCCGAGTATCTGCGGAGCCAGCGGGAGCGGATGAACTGGAGTCAAGCAGAGCTGGCCGCGCGGGTGGGGGTCAGCGACGCGACTATTTCCCGGATCGAGACCGGTCAGAGGCCGATTACGTCGTTGGAGACGTTGATGCGTTTGGCTCAGGAGCTTGCAATTGGTTTCGATGATCTGCTGTCGCTGGTAATCGGCGACTACCGGATGAAGGCGGGAGGCTGGCGTGACCGGACGTGAAACGGCTCAGGAGTTCGAACAGCGAATGTGGCGCATGTGGTCGGATCGTCCGTGTCCGGACACGTCGCGCGCCGGTGGCTGGATTCGGTGGCTGCGTGTCACTCGGGGTTTGAGTGCCGTTGAGGTCGCGGACCGCGCGGATATCTCGACTCAGTTCATCTATGAGGTGGAACGTGGTAGGCGGCGACTGAAATCAACGGACAAGGCTCTGCGTTTGGCGGACGCGTTGAATCACGACCCGTTGCGGTTCATGCTTCGCGTGCTGGCTGACATTCTGGAGGACCAGAAGTTATACGTTCCGGAAATCGGTGAGCGGGCGTGAACGGTCGCGACTCGGAAAAGGTGCCTCTCCTGCATGACGGTTCGGCGCTGGACGGGATGACGGCGGCGCAGTGGTTGCGGCGGGCTCGAAAGTGTCGACGTCTGACGCAAGTGCAGCTGGCCGAGCGATCCGGCGTCAGCAAGAACCATGTCAGCCTGTTGGAGCGGGGCGAACGGGCGTTGTCGACAGTGGATACGGTGGTCCGGCTGGCGGATGGCCTGAAGATTGCGCGGGAGCAGGTTTGGCTCGTCGCGCTGCGGGAGTTCGAGCGCAAGGAGCGTGCCCGCTCGAAGAAATGATCACGTAGTCGAGAATTGAATATCAACAATTTTCACACGTGGGGACGCGTGTTAGATAAACGCGTCCTCACGTGGCTAAAAGTGTCCCTATAAAACGCAGAACCGGCCGGTCGGCAAACTGAAACCGGTTCTGCGCCTGTCCACTGGAGCAGTGAACAATGACGAAGATAAATGATGACAAGCGGTGCGAGTCAACGGGGGTCACCCGAACGCGCTGCCCTGAATGCAAGAGGTTCGCTCGGCTGCTGCCGGGTGAGGAGAAATGCTCCCCGTGTCTGGGGATGCTGCCATTGCCGATCGTGGTTCCCGTTGCTGGTCTGCGGGGTGGTCGGCGATGAACACGCAGGAGATCATGACCACGCTTGCGGTCGGTGGTGGGCTGGCGGTGGTGTTGTGGGTGCTGGCGAAGGTCGGGCGTGTGCTGGCGGCTGTGTTCGAGGCGCTGGCCGCGTTGGCGGTGCTGGGTGTGGCGCTGTGGGGTCTGCTGCGGGCGGTCGGCTGGGTTGTTCGGCAACTGGTGACGCACTGGCGTACTTGCCTCGCCCTGGTGGCCTCGTGGGCCTGGTGCACGATGCTGGGCTGGGTCTCCCTGGCTGTCACGGTCGGCGTGCTGGCGGTCGTACAGCTCGTGTGGTGGCGCTGGGACGCGGTCGGCTATGACCAGTGGTGCGGCCGGTGGCTGCGGGCGTGGTGGCTGCGCTGGGCGCTCTACGGGCGGAAGCTGGCCGGTTGGTTGCACGCCTGCGGGCTGACGGTGCGGGATGAGGCGATCCCGGTCGACGTGACGGTGAACCTGGTGTCTCGGCGTCGTCGGCGTGAGGCGGTCGCGAAGGCTCGTCAGGCGTCCGGGGTGGCGGTGCCCAAGCTGCTGTCGGTCCGTTCCGGTCCGTCGTGGGATGAGGTCCGCGTGCGGCTGGTTCCGGGGCAGAAGCCGGAAGATTTCGATGAGGTCGCGCGGGAGCTGGCGGTGGCGCGCAAGGTCCAGCGGTGCCAGGTGCGGGAGCTGGAGCCGAATGTGGTGTCCATCGACTTCATGCGCCGCGATCTGCTCGACTCGGCGGTGATGTGCCTGCCGGTTCCGGAACTGATGCCTACCGATGGCACAGGCGTGGATCTGCGGGCCGTGTACGCGGGGTCGACGGAATACGGGACGCCGTGGACAGTGCCGTTGATGGGCCGTGGCGCACACACGCTGGTGGCTGGTGCGACGGGTGCGGGCAAGGGATCGGTGATGTGGTCGCCGCTGGTGTCGGCTGCCCCCGCGATCCGCGCCGGTTTGGTACGTCCGTCGGGGATCGACCCGAAGGGAATGGAGTTGTCGTACGGGCGCGGGATCTTCGCCCGCTACGGGCAGTCGGGTAAAGAGGCCCTGGAGATCCTGGACGCGCTGATCGATGAGCTGGAGAACCGTAAGCGCGTCTTCGCCGGTAACACCCGTGAGGTTCCGCTCTCGACGGAGTATCCGTTGGAGTTGCTGGAGTTCGATGAGATCGGCGCCCTGACCCGGTACACGGATCGGAAGACCCGTGAGGCCATTGTGGAGCGCGTGGCGGTCCTGGCCACGCAAGGCCGTGCGTTGCTGTTCACGGTGCGTGGGTATGTGCAGGAGCCGACGAAGGAGACGGTTCCGGTGCGGGAGTTGTTGCCTCGGCGGGTGGCGCTGCGGGTGACGTCGAAGACACAGGTTCCGATGGTGCTGGGTGATGGCGCCTATGAGCGTGGGGCGTGGGCGAACCGGATTCCGGAGGGCGCGGCTGGTGTCGGCTACGTCTGGGGCGAAGGCATCCGCGAACCTCTCCGTGTTCGGGCGGGCTGGGTGTCGGACCAGACCATCAAGCACCTTGAGCACTACGTCACCAACGGTGGCGCCTCGGTCGTCCACCTGTCAGACCGGCGCGGCGAGAGGGGGACGGCATGACCACCGTGACCACGAATCAGCAGGTCGAGGCCGCAAACGAGCGATTCCGCGGGGCGTTGTCCGCAGACGTCGTGAAGGCCACGGCGGAGAAGCACGGCGTGTGTGTCCGGCCGTTCACGATGGAGGTCGGCGACACCGACACCGGAGAGATTCGCTACGTCCCGGTGCCGTGCGGGTCCACAGTGGAATCGGTGTGCCTTCCCTGTGCTCGCAAGGCAAAGGCGCTGCGGCAGGCGCAGTGCCGTGAGGGCTGGCACATGACCGAAGAACCCGTGATCACCCGGGAAACCCCGTCGGAGACACAGACGGAGCTGGTGGCGTTCCGGGCGGATCTGGCGGCGGCCTACCGGGAGAGGGTGGCGGCCGGTGATGAGGTCGAGGTGGAAGAGATCCGCGCGGAGGTCGCCTCGGTGGATGAGGAGCTGCGGGCGTCGGGCATGACGGGTCGCCTGCCTGCCCTCGACGTGCCGGAACGGAAGGCGGTGAAGCGGTCCACGAAACGGCGGCAGGACGCGCCGAACCTGCCTCGTCGGAAGGTGTCGGCGTCCACGGTGGGACGCGAGTACGCGGGGCGGTTCCGGCCGTCGATGTTCGTCACGCTCACCTGCGACACCTACGGCCCGGTGCGGTCGGATGGTTCGCCGGTGAACCCGGCTTCGTATGACTATCGGCGGGCGGCTCGGGATGCGGTGCACTTCTCGGCGTTGGTGGACAGGTGGTGGCAGAACCTGCGGCGCGTGGTCGGCTGGGACGTGCAGTACTTCGCCACCGTGGAACCCCAACGGCGGGCGGCTCCGCACCTGCACACCGCCCTCCGTGGCTCCATCTCCCATGAGGTGATCCGCATGGTCACTGAGGCGACCTACCATCAGGTGTGGTGGCCCAACCACGACGAGATCGTCTACACGGATCGGGAACCGTTATGGGACATGAATTCCCGCTCCTTTGTGGACCCGGACACCCGGGAGTCGCTGCCGTCGTTCGATGAGGCGAAAGAGGCGGTCGAGAAACCCGCGCACGTGGTCACGTTCGGCCGTCAAGTCCACTCGAAGGGAATCCTTGGTGGCACGGAGGAATCCGGACGGCACATCGGCTACCTCACCAAGTACCTGACCAAGTCCACGGGTGAGGTGGTCGACGCCGACACCGCCGCGCAGCGGGATCACCACGACCGGTTGCACGCTGAGCTGGCGGTGACCCCGTGTTCGCCCCGGTGCGCGGTGTGGCTGCTCTACGGGATCAACCCGAAGGGGGCCAACGGAAAGACTGTCCCCGGGCACTGCAAGGGACGTGCACACCGCCGGACCACGTTGGGGCTGCCGGGGCGGCGGGTACTGGTGTCGCGGAAGTGGTCGGGCAAGACCGTGGCCGATCACAAGGCGGACCGGAAAGCGTTCGTGGTGTCCGCTCTGGCGGATATCGGTGTGGTGAAAGAGGAACCGGCGGCGGATCGGTTCGTGTGGCGGAAGGTCGAACCCGGCGACACTCACTGTCCTCCTCGGGATCACTTGGTGATGCGGGCGATCGCTGAGCGGATCACCTGGCGGGCCGAGTACGACAGGGCACTACTCGCCGCGCAAGGGCCACCCGGTGACGACGGGCCGGAAACTTCGGCAACTCGGCTGCGGGCTGCTTGATCGAGGGGAAGGGGGATCAGGTGAGCACGGACGTGGCTGGGGTTGAAGCGTTGTGGACGCCGGATGATCTGGCGTCGTTCCTGCGGATACCGGAGAAGACGTTACGAAATTGGCGGTCGGAGGGTGAATCGGGTCCGCCGTTTGTGAAGGTCGGGCGGCATGCGCGGTACGTCCCTGCGGAGGTGCGGGCGTGGCTGGCGAAGCTGTCCCGCTGAATCGGGTAGAGACCTGGGCCGTTCTGTCACGGATGGCCCGGGTCCCTTTCCCGCGTTTGCGTGTGAGCGCACCAAGTGTTTCGGCAATTCGACAATGAGAGGAACCTTCGATGAAGGGTCATGTTCAAGACCGGTGGTGGCGGCAGAAGAAAGAGGGCACACGGCTTGTCGTGGACGCCAACGGCCGTCCGGTGCGGGAGAAGACGGACCTGTTCGGCATAGGCGACCGGTACAAGGTCCACTTCTATGACGAGCACGACAAGGAACGGTCGAAGTCGTTCCCGGACAAGGAATTGGGCAGGGCCAAGAAGTTCCTGACCAAAATGCAGCACGATGTGCTGGCGGGCGAGTACATCGACCCGAACGCGGGCAAGATCACGCTCCGTGTCTACGTGAAACAGTGGCTGAAAGGACAGTCACAGGATGCGGCGACCATGCAGACGGTGGGGCATCGGCTGAACGCCCGGGTGTATCCGAAACTCGGTGATCTGCCTTTGGAGGTCGTGGCGAAGGTCGACACGCTGCGGGATTGGCTGGAATGGCTCAAAGACGGCGACGGAACGACTGGGGGCGTGGAGGCGTCCTACCGTGCCCAGTTGTGGGATCTGCTCTCGGCGATCCTGGAGTCGGCCGTGGCGGACAAGAAGATCCGCGCGAACCCGTGCAAGGCCAAGAGTGTCCGGCGCCCGAAACCGGAACAGCGGAAGATCGTTCCCTGGCTGGAATCGAAGATCCATAAGGTGCAGCTCGCGCTACCGCCGATCTACCAGATCATGGTGCCACTCGGTGGCGGGTGCGCGCTGCGGCAGATGGAGATGTTCGGGATGAGCCCGGACGATATCGACCGTGACGCCCTGGAGTTGCACGTGGAGAGGCAAATCAGGTGGATCGGGAGCGTTCCCGTGTTCGCGCCACCGAAGGGCGGGAAAACGCGAACCGTGCCGATCGGGGAAGGTGTCCTGGAAGCTATCGATGACTACAGCGAGAATTTCGAACCCGGCTCGCTCACGCTGCCGTGGCTGCAACCAGGCGGCGACCCGGTCACCGTGCGCGTGCTGATCAACAAACGGGCCTGCGAGATGGGCAAGCATCGGGGCGCGCTGGCCTCGGATGTGTGGCGGGGCGGGAACTTCACGGACGACGTGTGGCAGCCCGCCATCCGCGCGGCCGGATACGTCTACGGCAAACGACGCGACGGCTTGCACGCGCTGCGGCACTACTGCGCGTCGGCATGGCTAGCCAACGGTGTCTCCATCAAGGAAGTCGCCGAACACCTCGGCCACCACGACCCCGGCTACACGCTCCGCATCTACACCCACCTTGTGCCCTCCAGCCACAAGCGCGCCCGGCTGGCGGCCAACAAGACCTTCAAGCCCCGTCGACGGCCTGACACGGCCCCTGAATCCGCGACGGCCTGACGACGGCCTGACAAGATCAACAACACCATAATGGCAGGTCAGAGCACCTCGGAGAAAGTTGTCGTACCACTCGATCGTCGTACCGATGAGGCTGGCGCTGACGACCTTCGCGATCGAGCCACGGTTCTGCGTGGTCACCGGGCGTTCCTTTCCTTGGGGTTTCACGCGGCGGTCCAGCCGCCGTCGAGGGGGATCGAGGTACCGGTGACATGGGCGGCGTGCTCGCCGGAGAGCCAGAGCACGCACGCGGCGACGTCGGCGGGTTCGATGAGCCGCTTGATCGCCGAACGGCGCAGCAGGACCTGCTCGATGACGGCGTCGCGTTCGAGGCCGTGTTCTTCGGCCTGCGCCTGGAGCTGGCCGGTGACCAGCGGGGTCCGGACGTAACCGGGGCTGACGCAGTTGCTGGTCACGCCGTGTTCCGCGCCTTCGAGCGCGGTGACCTTGGAGAGTCCTTCGAGCGCGTGTTTCGCGGTGACGTACGCGGATTTGAACGGGCTCGCGCGGAGACCGTGGACGCTGGACATGTTCACGACGCGCCCCCAGCCGCGGTCGTACATCTGCGGCAGCACGCGGCGGATGAGCAGGAACGGCGCGGTGACCATGAGCGACTGGAGCCGGGTGAACGTCTCCGGCGGGAACTCGTGGATCGGCGCGATGTGCTGGAAACCGGCGTTGTTGACGAGGATGTCGATCTCGGCCGGGAGGGTCTCGATGGCCTGGCCGTCGGTGAGGTCGACGACGTGGGCGATGCCGCTGACCTCGGCCGCCGCCTTCTCGACGGCGTCGTCGATGTCGACGAGGTGGACCTTGGCACCGGCCTCGGCGAGCGCTTCGGCGCAGGCCAGGCCGATGCCGCTCGCCGCACCCGTGACCAGGGCGGACTTGCCGGCCAGATCGCTGTGATACGCACCACTCATGCCGGACGACGTTAGGTCGCTCCGCGCACTTAAGCCATGTGGTTACGCGCTACACCTACTCAAGATCCCGTATGCGATCCCCACACCTCCCGCAACTCGTCCCCTAGTTGCGGTAGTTGGCAGCGCGAACTACCGCAACTAGGGGACGAAACGCGACGGGGGAAGGGGGTCAGCCGGCGGCGTCCGAGATCGACTTGGCCTCGCGAGCGCCGGCTTCGAAGGCTTCGCAAGAGAAGAGCAGCCAGGACCGGACACCTTCGGAAGTCCCGGAACTGAAGGCCGAAGCGGCTTCGAGGTACTTCGGCACACGCCGGAAGTACGCGACCTCAGGCACCGTCAGTGCCTTCGGGTCCAGCCCCGTCGCCACCGCCGAAAGCCGCGCCGCCGCCCGCGCGACGACACCGTCCGCGGAGCCGAAAGGCTTCAGTGCCAACAATTCCCCGTGCACGACGGCGGTCAGCACCGGCCCCGGGACCGACGTCGCGCCGGTGATCAGTTGCGCCAGCATCTCCAGCCGCGGCCCGACATCGCCCGACGACCGCGGCCGCCCCAGCGTGTCGAGATCCGTCACCAGGTCCGACGCGGCGAGAAGGTGCAAGCGCGCCAACGCTTGCAGCGGCGCACGCCGCCACGTCGGGAGCAGGCCCTCCAGCGCTTCCGCGACACGCAGCGCGCCCGCCAGCATCGGATCGGACACCTCGCCGGATTCCGGCAGTTCGGGCGCGGCGCCTTCGATCCCGGCCGACGCCCGCGCCGACCGCACGGACGCTTCGGCGGCTGTCGCCGCGCCACCGCGCAGGTTCGCGGGCAGCCGGTGGACGGCGAACACCGCGTCCTGCGCCGATTTCGCGGCCGCCGCGACGCCTTCGAGGTCCAGCAGCGGCTTCAGCGGGTCGGTCATGCGTCCAGCACCTGGCCCGCGCGCCGCACCACGGGCGCCTGCACCGACCACGGGAAGTTGATCCACCGATCCGTGTGCTTCCAGACGTATTCGCATTTGACGCACGCGCGCGGCTTCTCGTAGACGACCGCGCAGCGCACCTCGGCGACGTGGTCGGCGCAGAAGTCGCGGACCAGCTTCAAGGTCGCGCCGGTGTCCGCGACGTCGTCGGCGACGAGCACCTTCTTCTTCGTCAGGTCGACGACGTTCGGCACCGGCGGCAGCATCACCGGCAGGTCGAGACGCTGGTCGACGCCGGTGTAGAACTCGACGTTCATCACGTGCAGGTTCTTCACGTCCAGCGCGTAGCCGAGCGCGCCCGCGACGAACAGCCCGCCGCGCGCGATCGACAGGATCAGGTCCGGCTCGAAGCCGTCGTCGGCCACGGTCTGCGCCAGATCCCTGCTGGCCGTCCCGAACAACTCCCAGGTGAGCTCTTCCCGCTCCTCGGCCATGCTGCCTCGCCTTCTCGATCGTTCCCGCGAGCATAGGCAACGCCTCAGTGGCCTTCTCGAATGCTTCGAAACTGGCTATCCAGCAAGGCCAATGCCGGGACGTAGCGTCAAGATCGTGACCGACTGGAACGACCACGCGCCCCTGTCCGGCGAACGCGTCCGCCTCGAACCGCTCACCCGCGACCACGCCAAAGGACTCTTCGAAGCCGGATCCGACCCGGCGATCTGGACCTGGCTCAGCCTCCGGCAGCCGCGGGACCTCGCCGTGGCCGAAGCGATGGTCGACGGCATCCTCGCCGACACCGGCCGCCGCGCCTGGGCGCAGATCGACGCGCACACCGGCGAGGTCGCGGGCACGACGTCGTTCTACGCGATGAACGCGCGCCACAAGATCCTTTCCGTCGGCTACACCTGGATCGGTTCCGCGTGGCAGCGGACCGGCCTCAACCGCGAGTCGAAACTCCTGTTGCTACGCCACGCTTTCGACGACCTCGGCGCGAACCGCGTCGCGTGGGAGACCGACATCCGCAACCTGAAGTCACAGAAGGCGATCGAACGCCTCGGCGCGCAACGCGAAGGCGTCCTGCGCGCCCATCGCGTCCGGCCGGACGGAACCGTCCGCGACACCGTCGTCTACTCCCTCACCGGACCAGAATGGCCGGCGGTCCGTACCGCTTTGTCCTCAAGCGGATGAATGCCGCGCGCAACCACGATGCAACCTTTTACTTCGCGTCGTAACGTCGATAGCGTGCCAACGGGCGTGAAGACACGCGAATCACAGGAGGCATCGCACCATGACCGAGCAGTCGCCGGCGCTGGACAATTTGCTCACGGAGAGCAGGACCTTCCCCCCGAGCGAGGCTTTCAGCGCGCAAGCGAATGCCACCGCCGACTTCTACGCCGAAGCCGACGCGGACCGGGAAGCTTTCTGGGCCAAGCAGGCCGACCGTCTCCACTGGGACACCAAGTGGTCGCAGGTACTGGACTGGACCAATGCGCCGGTCGCGAAGTGGTTCGTGGGCGGGAAGCTGAACGTCGCCTACAACTGTGTCGACCGCCACGTCGCGGACGGCCACGGCGAGCAGGTCGCGATCCACTGGGTCGGCGAGCCCGGTGACAGCCGCGACATCACGTACGCGCAGTTGAAGGACGAGGTCTCCAAGGCCGCGAACGCCTTCGAGTCCCTCGGCCTCACCGCCGGTGACCGGGTCGCCATCCAGATGCCGATGGTTCCCGAAGCGATCGTCGCGATGCTCGCGTGCGCCCGCATCGGCGTTCTGCACAGTGTCGTCTTCGGTGGTTTTTCCCCGACAGCACTGCGATCCCGGGTGGACGACCAGGCGGCGAAGATCGTCATCACCACCGACGGCCAGTACCGCCGCGGCAAGGCCGCCCCGATGAAGGTCAACGTCGACGAAGCGCTCGAAGGCGCCGAATCGGTCGAGAAGGTCATCGTCGTCCGCCGCACCGGCGACGAGGTGCCCATCAACGAAGGCCGCGACCTCTGGTGGCACGAACTGGTCGAGAGCCAGTCCGCGGAGCACGCGCCGCAGGCGTTCGACTCCGAGCACCCGCTCTTCATCCTCTACACCTCCGGCACCACCGGTAAGCCGAAGGGCATCCTGCACACCTCCGGCGGGTACCTGACCCAGGCGGCGTACACGCACCACAACGTCTTCGACCACAAGGCGGGCGAAGACGTCTACTGGTGCACCGCCGACATCGGCTGGATCACCGGGCACACCTACATCGTGTACGGGCCGCTGGCGAACCGGACGACGCAGGTCGTCTACGAAGGCACGCCGAACACGCCGCACGAGGGCCGCCACTGGGAGATCGTCCAGCAGCACAAGGTCTCCATCTACTACACCGCGCCCACGCTGATCCGCACGTTCATGAAGTGGGGCAACGAGATCCCGGAGAAGTACGACCTCTCCTCGCTGCGTGTGCTCGGCAGCGTCGGCGAACCGATCAACCCCGAGGCGTGGATCTGGTACCGCGAGAACGTCGGCGCGAACTCCGCGCCGATCGTCGACACCTGGTGGCAGACCGAGACCGGCGGGATCATGATCTCGCCGCTGCCAGGCGTCACCGCCACGAAGCCGGGCTCGGCGCAGAAGGCGCTGCCGGGTATCTCGGCGAAGGTCGTCGACGACCAGGGCGTCGAGGTCGGCAAGGGTGGCGGCGGCTACCTGGTGCTCGACAAGCCGTGGCCGGGGATGCTGCGAGGCATCTGGGGCGACGAGCAGCGTTTCCGTGAGACGTACTGGTCGCGCTTCGCCGACCAGGGCTACTACTTCGCCGGTGACGGCGCGAAGTACGACGCCGACGGCGACATCTGGCTGCTGGGCCGCGTCGACGACGTGATGAACGTGTCCGGGCACCGCATCTCGACCACCGAGGTCGAGTCCGCGCTGGTCTCGCACCCGACGGTCGCCGAGGCCGCCGTCGTCGGCGCGACCGACGCGACCACCGGGCAGGGCATCGTCGCGTTCGTCATCCTGCGCGGCAACGCGGTCGACGGTGGGGACAAGGCCGTCCAGGAACTGCGCAACCACGTCGCCAAGGAGATCGGGCCGATCGCGAAGCCGCGGCAGATCCTGGTCGTGCAGGAACTGCCGAAGACGCGTTCCGGCAAGATCATGCGCCGCCTGCTGCGCGACGTGGCCGAGAACCGCCAGGTCGGCGACGTCACCACGCTGGCCGACTCGTCGGTGATGGACCTGATCTCTTCGGGTCTGAAGTCGGGCAAGTCCGAGGAGTAGCCCCAGGCGTGTTATGAACGGACCGTTTATAACAGGACTTGTTATAAACGGTCCGTTCATAACATCCGACACGCTTAGCACACCCTGCCGCGCGATAGTCGAACGCCTGTTCTAGGATGTGCCGGGTACCACCCCACACCCGGGCAAGGAGACGACACCGACGATGACCGTGGATGCCTTGACACGCACTGACGCCGTGTCCGAAGAAGCGGCTACTGAAGCGCCCGTCGACTCGAAGCCGCAGGCAGAGTCCACCGAGACGGCCGAGAACGCGACGGCCACCGAGGCCGGGGACGCCCCGGCCGAGGACAAGACGGAAACCCCCGCCGAAGCCACGGCGGAGTCCCCCAAGCCCAAGCGTGGCCGCCCGAAGGTCGCCACGACGGCGAAGAAGACCCGCACCGTCGAGCTGATCCTCACGGTCACCGGCACCGCCGACGGCGAGTGGCAGGCCGAGCTCAAGAACGGCAGCAAGTGGGTCGCGAAGGGCCTGGAGATCCCGGCCGCCGCCGTGTCCCGTGCCGCCAAGGAGCTGCACTCGGACCTGTCGGGCCCGATCGATGAGGTCATCAACGCGGCCCGCGAGCTTCAGGCCGCGAAGGTCGCCCAGCTCGAAGCCGAGCTGGAGAAGGCGAAGCTGGCTCTGGCCGAGCTGGACGCGTAAGACTTTCCTCCCGACCGGGGCGGACGCTGGAACTTCAGTGTCCGCCCCGGTTTCTTTTTACCCGCCGATCGGCGGCCGTCCCGGCAGCGGCGTCTTGAACTCGACCCACTGACTGTCCACAATGGCCTCGACGCTGTGCGGGACACCGCGTGGATGGACGATGGTCTCGCCTGCTTCCAGTTTCACGTCCCGCCCGTCGAGTGTGCCGCGCAGTGATCCCGAAAACAGGTACACGATGCTGTCGTGATCGTGGCTGTGCACGGGCGACGCGACACCGGCCGGATAGAAGATCTCGTACGCCAGACCACCTTCCGCCGTGGCGAGCGTCCGGAACCGGCCCTGCCCGCCGATCAGCCGCTGACCCTCCACTGTAGACATTGGAGCCCAGGACGTCGGCTGCCAGCTCATCGCGCGGTCTCCAGCGCCGCTTCCTCTTCACGATCCGGGTCACGGGCGAGGACGACGCCGATGATGCTGACGACCGCCGTCGCGAGCAGGTACACGCCGATCGCGATCCAGGTGCCGTAGCCGGCGAGCAGCGCGGTCAGCAGCAGCGGCGCCGGCGCCCCGCCGATGACTCCGGCGAGGGTGTAGGCGAGCGAACTGCCGGTGTAGCGCAGGCGCGGCGAGAACTGTTCGGTGACGAGCGCGGCCTGTGGCCCGTACAACGCGGCGTGGATCACCAGCGCGAGCACGATGCCGGTCACCAGCATGAAGAACGAACCACCGCTGACCATCGGGAAGAACACGAACGGCCAGATCCCGGCGGCGATGGTCGCGACCAGGTACATCTTGCGCCGCGAGACCCGGTCGGAGAGCGCGCCGAACAGCGGCATCAGGAACAGCTGGAACGCCGAACCGATCATCACCGCGGCCAGTCCGGCGCCGCGCGAGAGGTCGGTGTGCGTGGTGACGTAGGTGAGGACGAAGACGGTGAACAGCGCGTACAGCACGTCCGGGCAGACGCGGATCAGCACGGCCGCGATCAGCGCGCGGCGTTCCGTGTGGAAGACCTCCGAGATCGGCGCCGACGAACGCTCGCCGCGCTCCTGGATCTGTTTGAAGACCGGCGTTTCCTCCAGTTTGAGCCGGATCCACAGTCCGAAACCGACCAGCGCGCCCGACAACAGGAACGCGATCCGCCAGCCCCAGCTGTTGAACTGGTCCTCGGTGAGCAGCGCGGCGAGGACGGCGAGGACGCCGTTGGCGAGCAGGTTGCCCGCGGGCGGGCCGATCTGCGCGGCCGACGCCCAGAACCCGCGTTTGTTCGGGTCCCCGAACTCACTCGACAGCAGGACGGCGCCACCCCATTCGCCGCCGATGCCCACACCCTGCGCGAATCGCAGCAACACGAGCAGGACGGCCGCGAAGCCGCCGATGGTCTCGTACGTCGGCAGGAGTCCGATGAGGAACGTCGCGACACCGGTGAGCACGAGCGTCATGACCAGGATCCGCTTGCGGCCGAGCACGTCGCCGAGGCGGCCGAAGAGGAACCCGCCGAGCGGCCGGGCGAGATAGCCGACGGCGTAGGTGGAGAACGCCGCCATCGTGCTCGCGAGCTGGTCCTCCGAGGGGAAGAAGAGGTGCCCGAAGATCGTCGCGGCCGCCACCGAGTAGGCCGCGAAGTCGTACCACTCGAGCGCTGTTCCCGAGAGGCTGGCCGCGAAGGCCTTGTGCAGCGAGCGCCGGTCACCGGCTGGTGAGGTCATGTCCACATCCCGTCAGTTCGAGGTCCTCAACCCCGCCGGGAGGGGTTGAATTGCGGATATACTCCTTGTATACAAGCTGTATGCGCAACCCCCAATCTCGGAGGAAAGATGCCTGAGCTGCGTTTCACCCTTCCCGACGGCCAGGAGCGGCGGACCGAGGTCCACACGCTGCTGAACGCCGGATACGCCGGTCGCAGCCAGGAAGACGTCGCCGCCCACGTGGCCGAACTGGCCGAACTCGGCGTCCCCGCGCCCTCGGTGATCCCGGCGCTCTACCCGGTCGCGCCGTACCTGGCGAGGCAGACCGGCGAGGTCCCCGTGCAGCACGAGCGGACCTCCGGCGAGGCCGAGTGGGCCATCGTCATCACCGGCCCCGCGCCCGAGGACGTCCTCCTGACCGCCGCCTGCGACCACACCGACCGGGCGCTGGAGGCACACGGCGTCGCGTGGAGTAAGAACGCCGGCCCCGACGTCCTCGCCGCCAAGGCCTGGCGTCTCGTCGACGTCCAGGACCGGCTCGACGACCTCACGTTGTCCGCCTGGGCCGGGGAAACCCTGATCCAGCAAGGAAAACTCGCGGAACTGCTGCCGCCGTCGTACTGGCTGGACGTGCTGCGCGAACGCGGCCTGCACGCTCCGGGCACCGTGCTGATCTCGGGGACGATCCCGATGGTGCACGGCGTCGACCAGTTCGCCGATTCCTGGCGCGTGGAACTGGGCGACCCGGCGACCGGCGAGACGATCGAACTCGCCTACCGCGTGCGGCGGCTGCCCGAACCGATCGGCTGAAGACTTAGGTAAGGCAATAATGAATAAGGCTTGCCTCAATTAACTGAAACGGTTTCCTCTCGCCTGAAACCGTTCTTCGTGTTTCACTGAAACGGTGACCGATACCGTATCGACCGCACATCCGCACGAACCACACGAGGACCTCGGCGGAAAGCTGAACTGGTTGCGTGCCGGGGTCCTCGGCGCGAACGACGGGATCGTCTCGGTGGCGGGCATCGTGGTCGGTGTCGCGGGCGCGACCACCGACTCCACCGCGATCGCGACCGCGGGAATCGCGGGACTGGTCGCGGGCGCGCTTTCGATGGCGGGCGGCGAATACGTCTCGGTGAGCACCCAGCGTGATACCGAACGCGCGCAGTTGCGGCTGGAAAAGCGCGAACTGAAAGAGATGCCAGAAGCCGAAGAACGGGAACTCGCGGAAATCTACGAGTCGAAAGGGCTTTCCCCGGAACTCGCCGCCGAGGTCGCCCGCGAACTGACCGAAAAGGACGCGCTGCAAGCGCACGCCGAGGCCGAACTCGGCATCGATCCGGACAATTTGACGAGCCCTTGGCAGGCGGCGTGGGCTTCACTGGTGGCGTTCACCGTCGGCGCCCTGCTTCCGCTGCTGGCGATCGTGTGGACGCCGACCTCGACGCGGGTCTGGGCATGCGCGTCGGCGGTCGTGGTCGGGCTGGTGCTGACCGGGTTCCTGAGCGCGAAACTCGGCGACGCCCGGGTCGGTCGCGCGATCGCGCGGAACGTCGGTGTCGGCGCGCTGACGATGCTGGTGACCTACTACGTCGGTGTGCTCTTCGGGACGACAGTGGGATAGCCCCAGTGCGATGAAAGGCCCCTTCATCGCAAAATTTGCGATGAAGGGGCCTTTCATCGCACGTCCGAGGATCACTCGTCAGTGCGTCACGAAGAGCGTCTAGTGAACGCCCTTCATCAGCTTGCGGATCATCGGCGTCGCCAGCAGGAGCGCCACACCGACCACAATGGCCACTCCGCCGACGATGCTGAAGTACGGTGCTTCGTCGTCCACCGAGTAGTATTCGGCGAGCTTCCCGGACAGCGCGGTACCGAGTGAGATGGACAGGAAGTTCAGCGCCACCATCTGCGTCCGGAACGCGTCCGGCGCGAGTTTGGTCGACAGCGAGAGGCCGACCGGCGAAAGCATCAGTTCCGCCATGGTGAACACGAACAGGATGCCGGCCAGCGCGAGCAGCGGGCTCGCGTTCTTGCCGCTGCCGACCATCGGGAGGAACAGCAGGAACGCCGCGCCCATGATGGCCGTGCCGAGCACGAACTTGATCGGCGAGGACGGCTGCTTCGAGCCGAGTTTCGTCCAGATCGCCGCGACCACCGGCGCGAACACGATGACGAACACCGGGTTGATCGAGTTGACCCACGCCACCGGCATCTCCCAGCCGAAGACGGTCCGGTTCAGTCGCTCGTCGGTGTAGGCCGCGACGACGGTGAACTGCTGCTGGTACAACGACCAGAAGGCCGCGCTCGCGATGAACATCGGGATGAACGAGTACACCCGGCTACGTTCGTCGGAGGTGATCTTCTTGCTGCTGATGATCACCACGAAGTAGATCACCGAGATGACCGCGACGGTACCGACGACGACGTCGACCAGGTTCGCCGGGTTGATCACGCCGAACACCACGAGCGCCACGATGGCCGCGACACCCACCGCGGTGCCCACGAAGACCAGCGGACGCTGCGACGCGGGCAGCGGGTTGGGGATCTCGCTCGCCTTCTCGCCGAGGTTCTTGCGGCCGATCGTGTACTGGATCAGGCCGAGCGCCATGCCGAACGCGGCGAGCCCGAAGCCGACGTGGAAGCCGATCTCGCTCTGCACGAGCCCGGTCAGCAGCGGTCCGATGAAGCCACCGACGTTCACGCCCATGTAGAAAATCGTGAAACCGCCGTCGCGGCGCTCGTCGTCTGGCGCGTACAGCGTCCCGACGATGGCCGTGGCGTTGGACTTCAGCCCGCCACTGCCGACGGCGACGCAGAAGAGACCCACGCCGATCCCCGCCAGGCCCGGGAGCACGGCGAGGCTGATGTGGCCGATCATGATCAGGATCGCGCTGTAGAACAGCGTCCGTTCGGAGCCGAGTACGCGGTCCGCGACCCAGGCGCCGATCACGGCCGACAGGTAGACCATGCCGCCGTACGCGCCGACGATGCCGAGCGCGGAGGCCTTCGGCAGCGCCAGGCCGCCTTGACTGACTTCGTAGTAGAGGTAGATGGGGAGGATGCCGAGCATCCCGTAGTACGAGAATCGCTCCCACATCTCGACGCCGAAGAGGTTCGCCAGCCCTCGTGGGTGCCCGAAGAACCTCGTGTCTTGCTGGACCTCGGTAGAGGTACTCACCATGCCGTCCTTATCGAAGACATCGTTGTCGGTTTTCAGTTGACATGCTAGAAGCCCAGCATGTGGACGGGACACCGACGTCCGGATGAGGCTTGTGGCAACCGTCATGAACGCGAGATTTCCGCAGCTCGAAGTATTAAAATCACGTCAAGGTGCGCCGGGAAGTCTGGTCGGCAACAGTATTCGTGTTGCCGAAACCGGAGGATGCCGTGACAACCGGCCCCAGCCGTCCCGCGAAAGCCGTCGTCGCCGACTTCGCCCGTTATCTCCGCACCGAGACCACCGGTGGGCTGATCCTGCTCGGGGCCACCGCCATCGCCTTGCTTTGGGCGAATTCACCCATCGACGACTTTTACCGCGCGATCCGCGATTTCCGGCTCGGCCCCGAATTCCTCCACCTGAATCTGACGATCGGCGATTGGGCCAAAGACGGGCTGCTCGCGCTGTTCTTCTTCGTCGCGGGACTCGAACTCAAACGCGAACTCGTGGTCGGTGAACTGTCCCGGTTCAAACAGGCCGTGCTGCCGGTGGTCGCCGCGATCGGCGGCATGATCGTCCCCGCCCTGGTCGCGCTCGCCGTCGGCTGGGGGACGCCGGGGATCGACCGCGCGTGGGCCATCCCGGTCGCCACGGACATCGCCTTCGCGCTGGGCGTGCTCGCCATCACGGCGTCCAACCTGCCGAGCAGCGCGCGAGTCTTCCTGCTCTCCCTGGCGGTGGTCGACGACCTCGGCGCGATCCTCATCATCGCGATCCTGTTCACCGCGAAGTTCGACCTCGTCGCCGCGGGCGTCGCCGTCGCCGCTCTCGCGCTGTACGCGTACTTGCAGCACCGCCGTGTCCGCAGCGCCTGGATCTACGTGCCGCTGGCCCTGATCACCTGGGTCGCGGTGCATTCGGCGGGCGTCCACGCCACCATCGCCGGCGTCGCGCTCGGCCTGCTCACCCGCGTCCGCGCCGACAAGGGCGAGGAGCACGCGCCGGCGATCCGGCTCGAGCACCGGTTGCAGCCGTGGTCGGCCGCGGTCGCGGTGCCGTTGTTCGCGTTGTTCGCGGCCGGGATCAAAGTGGACGGCGAATCGCTCGGCGCGGTCTTCACCACGGCATTGCCGCTGGCCGTGCTGATCGGGCTGGTCGGCGGGAAGCTGATCGGGATCTTCGGCGCCAGCCTGCTCGCGGTGAAGTTCAAGCTCGCGGAGAAACCCAGGGGGATGGGCTGGCGGGACATCGGCGCGCTGTCGATGCTCGGCGGCGTCGGGTTCACCGTGAGCCTGCTGATCGCGGACCTCGCGCTCGACGGGGAATCCGTCGAACTGGTGAAGGCGGCGGTGCTGATCGCGTCGGCCATCGCCTCGCTTTCGGCCGCCGCGATGCTCGTGCACCGCAGCCGCGTGCACGCGCGCGAAGATTGAGAAGGCGACACTCGCCGGTCCGCCGCGCCCGGGATGAGGGCACGTGGCACGATGACCGGTGTGAGCAGCCCCAAGCACGAACGCACCGGCCCCGACGGCGTGGGGGCCGTGCCCTACCTCCCCCTGTCGAGCGATGACGACGTGGTAGCGAGCGAGCAGTCCCTCGGGAAGCTCGTCGGCGATGCCACACAGCACGTTTCGACGCTGATCCGCGCCGAGGTCGAACTGGCGAAGTCCGAGGTCGTCGCGGAAGCGAAGAAGGGCGTCAAGGGCGCCATCTTCTTCCTTGTCGCGCTGGTCATCGGGCTGTACAGCTCGTTCTTCTTCTTTTTCTTCCTCGGCGAACTGCTGTCGGAGTTCCTGCAGCGCTGGGCGGCGTTCCTGATCGTGTTCGGGCTGATGCTCGTCTCGACCGCGGTCGCGGGCTTCCTCGGCTACCTCAAGGTGAAGAAGATCCGGGCGCCGGAGCGCACGATCAACAGCTTCAAGGACACGGCCGCCGCGTTCAAGCGGCACGACGCCGAAGACCAAGACTGAGTTTTCGAGCGGTGCAGGCGACACCGGACCCGTCGATCGTCCGGATCGACGGCCCGTGGACCCATCGTGACGTCTCGGCGAACGGCATCCGGCTGCACGTCGCCGAACTCGGCGAAGGGCCGGTGGTCCTGCTGCTGCACGGGTTCGCCGAGTTCTGGTGGACCTGGCACCACCAGCTGACCGCGCTCGCCGACGCCGGTTTCCGCGCGGTCGCGGTGGATCTGCGCGGGTACGGCGATTCGGACAAACCCCCGCGCGGCTACGACGCCTGGACGCTCGCGGGCGACGTCGGCGGGCTGATCAAGTCGCTCGGCGTCCGCAAGGCCCACCTCGTCGGACATGCCTGGGGCGGCATGCTCGCGTGGACGGTGGGCGCGCTGCACCCCCGGCTGGTCTCCTCGGTGACTGTGCTGGGCGGCGCGCATCCGCTGGCGTTGCGCCGGGCCGTCCGGCGGCCGGGACAGCTGCGGGCTTCCGGGCATCTGTTCCGCTTCCAGTTGCCGATGGCGCCGGAGAAATGGCTGGTCAAGGACGACGCGCTCGCCGTCGAGGAGCTGTTCCGCGCCTGGTCTGGTCCACAATGGACGGATACTTCGAACTTCGCCGAAACCGTGCGGACATTCCGGCAGGCGATGCTCGTGCCGGGGGTTCCGCACAGCGCGCTCGAGTACTACCGATGGGCCTTCCGCGCGCAGTTCCGCGGCGAAGGCCGCCGGTTCGGCGAAGCACTGCGAGGCCGCTACGCCGCCCGAGTCCTGCAACTGCACGGCGAGGACGACCTGTGCGTCCTGCCGGACACCGCGGCCGCGTCACGCCGCTGGGCCCCGGACGCGCGACTCGAACGCTGGCCCGGCATCGGGCACTTCCCGCACCTGGAGGCCCCGGAGCGCACTTCGGCCGCACTGGTGGACTTCCTCCGTATCTTGGAAGCATGACCGAGCGCAAACCGACGGGCGTCTCGTTCGAGTCCTGGGTGGACCGGCAGATCAGTGCCGCGCAGGCGAAGGGCGACTTCGACGACCTGCCCGGCGCGGGGAAACCGCTGCTGAAGACCGACGGCAAGGACACGGCGCTGGCCTGGGTGGTGAACAAGGTCCGCGGCGAAGGGCACGACGTTTCCGCGCTGCTGCCGCCGTCCTTGGCGATCGCCAAGGAACTCGACGACCTGCCGGACACGCTCGCCCGCGTGCGCCGGGAGGCGCGGGTGCGGGAGATCGCCGAGGACCTGAACGAACGGATCCGCACGGAGCACCGGCGCCCCGCGGGCGGGCCGGTGCTGCGGGCGCGGCCTTTGGACGTCGAGGAGACCGTGGCTTCTTGGCGGCAGGGCCTCTCACCGGACCGCTGATCCCCCCTCGCGCGCTATGAAGGACGCTTTCATTGCAAATTTTGCTATGAAAGCGTCCTTCATAGCACGTTTCGCACCCCGGGACGCGGAGAGCTGAAGGGAAAACTCAAGCTCCGGATGAGATGAACGGGGCTTTCATCTCAAATTTTGCAAGGAAAGTCCCGTTCATCTCACGCGCGCGGCAGTGAAAGGGCTAGCTCGCGCAGGGGCCGGTCGACGTGTTCGCGCTCAGCGACGAAGCCGTGTCCACCACCGGCCTCACCTGCTCCGACGTCAGTGTGAAGCCCGTCTCGGGATCCTCGACGGCCGCACCGAACACGACCCCGATGACCTCGCCGTCGGGGTTGATCATCGGCCCGCCCGAGTTACCGCTGCGGACCTGCCCGCGCACGGTGAACACGTCCCGCTGCACGGTGTTGGACTCGTAGATGTCCGGTCCCCGCAGGTTGATCCGGCCGCGCACTCTGGCGGACGTCGCGGTGTACGGGCCGTCGAGCGGGTAGCCGAGCACGATCGCGTCGTCGCCCGCCCGCGCGACCTGCTGTTTGAAGGGGAGCACCGGCGCCTGCAACCGCGGCACCGCGAGCACGGCGACGTCGGCCTCCGGATCGAAGTAGACGACGCGTGCCGCGAACTTGCCCGAAGTCGACTCGATGGCGACCTCGTCGGTGCCCGCGACGACGTGCGCGTTCGTCATCACCCGCTGCGGCGCGATGACGAAACCGCTGCCCTCCAGCGCCCGCGAGCACGAGATCGCATTGCCGCGGATCTTCACTACACTGCCGTGCACCTGCTTGACGATCTGCGTCGCCTGCAACGCGGTGTCCGGCGGGCTCGTGTCCTGGACGTTCGGCTTCTGGAACGGGTCCACAATGGACGGGAAGCCGGACGCGTCGAGCAGTTTCCGCAGTTCGCTCGGGAAGCCTTGGGCCGCCTCCGGCATGACGTCGTTGACGCCGCCGAGCACGACCGAGCTGTTGATCGACTTCGCCAGTCCCGGCACTCCGGAGACCGCCGTGAGCGGCGTCGCGATCAGCCACGCGACCACGAACACGACGGCGGCCTGCACCACCGCGCCGAGGGTCTTGTCGACACCGGAAAGCTTGTCCGGGTTGATTTTCTGCCGCAGTCTCCGCCCGGTCCAGACGCCGAAGGTCTCGCCGAGCGCGACCAGGAACACCACGGTGGCCACCGCGAAGGCGACCTTCGCCGCCGGATGCTCGAAAAGTTCGACGACCAGCGGCGCGATCTTGATCCCCGCGAGCGCGCCCAGCACCACCCCGACCAGCGAAGGCAGCGCGATGATCACCCCCTGGAACGCGCCGGACACGCCCGCCAGCAGCGCGAGCAGGATCACCAGTACGTCAACCCAGTTCACCGGCGCCTACTCCTTCTCCGGCACTTGCCGCCCGTCGACCCGCGCCTGATGTTCGGCCAACGCTACGTCAAGCTCCCGGACGTCGCCGTGGTCCCAGTCGCGTTCCCAGCCGCCGAGCGACAGCGTCATCGCCAGCAGGCCGCCCGTGAAGCCCCAGACGAACAGCCCGCCGACGTCGAACGCGGGGCCCTTCCAGCCGAAACCCTCGCGTTTGACCTGGAACCGGTTGGCCGGGTCGGTGAGTTCGGCGACCGGCACCCTTGCCACCGCCGCCGTCTCGCCGGGGTCGACCGCGTGCACCGGGGACGACGTCCGCCAGTAGGCGAGCACTGGCGTCACGGCGAATCCGGACACCGGCACGAACAGTTCGGGGAAGATCGCCACCGGCAGCACGCCGGAGGGCACCACGCCGGTCTCCTCCTCCGCCTCGCGCAGCGCGGTACCGACCGGCCCGTCGTCACCGGGCTCGGCGCCCCCGCCGGGGAAGGAGACCTGACCGGCGTGCGAGCCGAGGGTGTCGGCGCGGCGCTGGAGCAGGACGTCCGGCCCCTGCGGACCCTCGCCGAAGAGCATCAGGACCGACGCCGGCCGGTAACTGGCGTCCGGCGGGACGCTGAACCGGCTGAAGGTGTCCGCGCCGACGTCTCCGCTGATCTTGACCAGCGGTTGCAACCAGGCGGGCACGGCCTCCGGATCCACGAGAGGGCCGGTCATGGTGTCCCTTCCACAGCGGCGCGCACCTGGTCAGTGTTCAGGAAAACGCGTGGGTTCTCGATGAGCCGGACGTCCCCGGCCGCCGTGACCAGGTACGTCGCGGGAAGGGAGGGAGGGACCTTCAGTGCCGTCCGCACCGGCCCTGACTGCCCGTCACCGTCGAACACGGACGGCAGCCGGACACCCAGTTCGGCCAGCATCGCCAGCCCGTCGGCCCCGGAACTCGCGACCTGGACGAGAAGCACCCGCGCGGCGCCCGGCTGCTCGGCGTACTCCTGGAGTAACGGCAGTTCGGCGCGGCACGGCTGGCACCACGAAGCCCACAGGTTGACCAGCACGGGACCGCCGGAAAGCACCCTGGCGAGGTCGACCCGGGAGCCGTCGCCGAGGCATTCGACGTCGACCCCGCGCAGCTTCGCCACCTCACCCGGTCCGGGCGGCGGACACGCGCTGAGAGCTGCCTTCGCGCGGGCGGCCGTGAGATCGCCGGAAGTCTTGACCGGCCCGTCGCCGTCACGAGTCGTGAGCAACGCGACGATCAAGGCCACCACCAGCACGGCGGCGCCGAGAGCCAGCTTGGTGACTCTGGTCACCGGCGCGCCGCCAGATCGAGGATGTGCTCGCGTTCCTCGCCCTTGACCAGCTTCGCGGCCTCTTCGAACCCTGTCGGGCCGGTTCCGAACGAGGGGCACATCTTGGCCAGCGGACAGGCGCCGCAGGCGGGTTTGCGGGCGTGGCAGACGCGGCGGCCGTGGAAGATCGTCCGGTGCGAGAGGAGCGTCCACTCCTTGCGCGGGATCAGTTCGCCGATGGCGTGCTCGACCTTGACCGGGTCTTCCTCCTCGGTCCAGCCCCAGCGGCGGACCAGGCGGCCGAAATGGGTGTCGACGGTGATCCCGGGCACCCCGAAGGCGTCACCGAGCACGACGTTGGCCGTCTTACGGCCGACACCGGGCAGCGTGACGAGGTCCTTCAGCTTGCCGGGCACCTCGCCGCCGTAGCGCTCCACCAGTGCGGCACCGAGGCCCATCACCGAGTTCGCCTTGGCGCGGAAGAATCCCGTCGACCGGAGGTACTCCTCGAGTTCGGCGCGATCGGCACCGGCGTAGTCGGCGGCGGTTCGATAGCGCGCGAAGAGCGCGGGCGTGACCTGATTCACGCGGACGTCGGTGGTCTGCGCCGACAGCACGACCGCGACCAGCAGTTCGAGCGGAGTGGTGAAGTCAAGCTCGCAGTGCGCGTCCGGGAACTCGTCGTCGAGGCAACGCTTCATCCGCCTGGCGCGTCTCACCAATGCGAGCCGGCTTTCACCCTTACCCCCCGCTTGGGGGGCATTGGTGAGGGCAGGAGGCACCCCGATAGCCTACGGGCGCCATCGGACGAGCCAGTGGGGAGCACCCGCCGGTCGACGGCCGACACGCCAGAGCACCACCTCGGCGCTTCGATCGAGGACGCCATGAGCGAGGATCTGGAGTAATGCACAATTTTTCGGAATTCCCGGGGCAGGGCGCATGACCGTCTGGTTCGTCATCCTCGTTCCCTTGGTGATCATGTTCTTCGCGCTGTTCATGGAACGCGTGGAGACCAGGCTCAAGCACGTCGCGGTGCAGGAGAACGAAGTCGAGGAGTTCCTCGAGCAGGCGCAGCCCAACGAGGTCCGGGCACTTTACGGGCACGGAATCGGGCGCGCGCTCGAGCTGTTCCGGCTGCGCAGGCTGGGCGGGAAGGCGGCCAGGCTTCGCGCGCGACGCGTACGGAGTTAGGCTCCACGTTCGAGCGAGATCGTTCCCGGTACGGACGCGCCTGCGGCGTGCCGACGAGCGATCTCGCGCGCACGACCTAGACTGACGCAAAAGTGAGCGGCGACACGGGTCCCCGGCAGTGGGGGATCGACGTCGTATCTCGATGAGGAGGCACCCGAGGTGGACGAAACCCTGGCCCGAGCGGGCATTTTCCAGGGTGTTGAGCCGGCAGCCGCCGAGGCGCTGGCACAGACCTTGGAATCCGTGGAGTTTCCTCGCGGGCATGTCATCTTCAACGAGGGTGAACCCGGCGACAAGCTTTACATCATCCAGTCCGGCAAGGTGAAGATCGGCCGCAAGTCACCGGACGGCCGCGAGAACCTGCTCGGCATCTTCGGCCCGTCCGACATGTTCGGCGAGCTGTCCATTTTCGACCCCGGCCCGCGGACGTCCAGCGCGACGACCGTGACCGAGGTCCGCGCGGTGACGATGGACCGCCCGGCGCTGCGGCAGTGGATCTCCACCCGCCCGGAGATCGCCGAGCAGTTACTGCGCGTGGTCGCCCGTAGGCTGCGCCGCACGAACAACATGGTCGCCGAGCTGATCTTCACCGACGTCCCCGGCCGTGTCGCCAGGGCGCTGCTGCAGCTCGCGCAGCGGTTCGGCAGCCAGGAGGCCGGTCTGCTGCGGGTCACCCACGACCTGACGCAGGAAGAGATCGCCCAGTACGTCGGCGCTTCGCGCGAGACCGTCAACAAGGCTCTCGCCGACTTCGCGCACCGTGGCTGGCTGCGACTCGAGGGCAAGAGCGTCCTGATCCTGGACCCGGAGCGCTTGGCCCGCCGCGCCCGCTAGCCCCACCAGCACGCGATTCGGAACCTGGTTGCGGTACTTGCACACGCAAGGACCGCAACCAGGTGCCGAATCGCGTTCCAGAGACAACGAAGAGCCGGGCGCCACCCCCGACGTGGCGCACCGGCTCTTCGCTGTGCGCGGACCATCCCCCGACGATCCGCGCTCCCCGCCCTCCGGAAACAAGGCCCCGACCCGTACACCGGAGGGAGCTGGGAGATTGTGTGTTGTCGTACAACCATCCACGGCCTTCGGCCGTGAACTCAAGTTCTTTCACTCTCAAGGACGCCATCTGCGTCGATTTGTTGCCCCGAATGACTCAGAATGGGCCGACTGTTACCCGATCGTGATGAACCGGGGCACCTTAACGCGCGTAGTACCCGAATCCGGTGGTGACCAAACTTACCGCCATAGAACTGGTACTCGCGTACCAAAGTAGTTCATACTGGTACGCGTGTCCCAGTCTGTGTCCGCTTCCGCCGAGAGCCACCGCACCTCCCTCGCCGACTACCGCGCCGCGCTGACCGCGCCCGGATCCCGCGGGGCGGTCATCGCGTCCTTGCTCGCCCGCCTGCCGATCGCCATGATCGGCATTTCCGCGCTGCTCTACGTCCAGCGTGAGACGGGCTCCTTCGCCTCGGCCGGCCTGGTGTCGGCCGGGTCGCTGGTCGGCGTCTCCGTCGGCGCGGTCGTGCAGGGGCGGCTCATCGACCGCTTCGGGCCGACGCGGCCGCTGTTGACGACCACGGTGCTCTTCGCGCTGGCGATGACCGGGCTGGTGTTCGCGATCGAGGCGCACGCGCCGACGCTCGCGCTGGTCCCGCTCGCCTTCGGCACCGGGATCACCGAGCCGATGGTCGGCTCGGCCTCGCGGGCGCTGTGGACACGGCTCCTGCCCGCCGGGCCGACGCGGAACGCCGCGTTCTCGTACGAAGCCATCAGCATGGAGGTCTTCTTCATCCTCGGTCCGGGATTCGCCGGGCTACTGATCGCCGCGCCGTGGGCGGGCACCGGCATCGTGACCGGCGCGGTGACCATGATCGCGGGCGCGGTGCTGTTCGCGCTGAACCCGACCGTGCGGGCCTGGGGACCGGCGCCGTCGGCGGGCGGCAAACTGCTCGGCGCGCTGGCCAGCCCCGGGATGCGCACCCTCGCGATCGCCGCGCTGGGCTTCGGCGCCGTGATCGGGTTCGTCGAGGTCGCCGTCCCGGCGGCCGCCGCGGAAGCCGGGAACACGTCGATCGGCGGACTGCTGCTTTCGGCGTGGTCGGTCAGTTCGGTCGCGTTCGGCGTCGCGTACAGCCTGCGCCCGTGGCCGCGGCAGATGGGCCTGCGACTGCCGGTGCTGCTGGCCGGATTCGGCGCGCTGGTGGCGCTGCTCGCGCTACCGGGGTCGCTCTGGGGCCTCGCGCTCGCCATGCTCGCCGCGGGCGCGCTCATCACACCGCAGTCGACGACGCACTCGGCGGCCATCGAGATCGCCGCGCCGAAGGGCACGGCGGCCGAGGCGTTCGGCTGGGTCCTCACCTCGGTGACCCTCGGTCTCGCGTTCGGCCAGTCGATCAGCGGCTACCTCGTCGAGCACGCGGGTCACGAAGCCGCGTTCCTCGCCGCCGGTGTCGTCGGGTTCGCGCTCGCCGTGGTGGTCTGGCTGCTGCGCGGCACCTTCCGCCCTCAGCCGTCCGGAGCCGTCACCGAAGCCCCCGAACTTGTCGGTGCCGCCCGCTAGCTTGCGGGCATGGACCTGACTGCCGCCACCCGCTCCCTCTCGTCCGCCGTTTCCGCCGCCGCACGACTGCTCTCGGCGCGCTCCGGTCTGCTCCTGCGCGCCGGCCGCGACGGCCTGACCGTCGGCGGCAACGACAGCGAACGAGCGGTCCGCCTGACCAGTGACGCCGTCGTCCACACCGACGGCGAGGTCCTGGTCCCGGCGGGGCCACTCGCGGAGACGCTGCGCATGCTCGACGACGACTTGGTGCGCCTGGTCGTCGAGGGTTCGAGGCTGGCCGTGCGGGTCGAAGGCGGCCGGTTCGCGCTGCCGTTGCTGAGCCGCGAACTCCAGCTCTCGGAGATGCCGCCCAAAGTGTCCGAAGTGGACGGTGCCGCACTGGTGACGGCGTTGCGCACCGTCGCGGGCACGGCGGCCAAGGACGACGCGCTGCCGATGTTCACCGGCGTCCGCGTGCAGAGCTTCAGCCGCGAACTGCGGCTGACCGCGTCCGACCGGTACCGGATGGCCGTCGCCACCCTGCCGCTGCGCTCCGAAGGCGAGCCGATCGACGCACTCGTCCCGGCGGGCCTGCTGGCCGAGACGGCGAAGCAGGCGCGCGGCACCGTCGGCCTGCACGGCGACGGCACCCGGTTCGGGCTGAGCTGGGCAGGCGTCACCGTCACCACCGCCGTACTCGACGCGGGATTCCTGTCGGAGAAGCTGATCGAGGCGTCCACTGTGGACACGACGGTCGAGGTCTCCGCCGACGCGCTGGCCGCCGCCGTGCGCCGGGTCGGCGTCTACGCGGACGAGCGCCGGGTGCTGACGCTGGAGGTCGGCGACTCGCATCTGCGGCTGGCCAGTTCGAAGCAGGACACCGGCGAAGCCGAAGAGACCTTGAAGGCCGAGGTTTCCGGCGGCCGGACGTCACCCTCGTTCCAGGCGCGGTATCTCTTGGACGCGCTGCAAGGATTCGCCGGGGAACGGGTGCGGCTCGGCATCCAGCCCGGGATGCGGGCCTGTGTCATCCGCGCGGTTGAGCCCGGGGATGTGGACCTGACCTACTACGTGATGCCGATGCTGCCGCGCTGACATCGGCCCTCCGGGGGGGCGACCTGCCTACGAGACCTGTCACCCTCTCGACGTCCGTAGGCGGAGGGTGTCGCGAAAGCCACTTTGGGGACATCAGACGTCGCGAAAGTGGCTTTCGCGGCACCCGCTCCCCGTGCTGGAGCCCGCACGCATGCGCCAACAGCGGCCGCCAGTACATGAAGGCCCCCTTCCTTGCGCTAGGAGCAAGGAAGGGGGCCTTCATGTACTTCAGCTGCCAGCGACCTAGGCCGAAGCGGCCTTCACCGCGGCCTCGATCTCCGCGAACGAAGGGTTCACCATCGCCTTCGAGCCCACGAAAACCGTCGGCACGACCTCGTTCCCGTTCGCCACCGAGCGCACCCGCGCGGCCGCGTCCGGGTCCTCCCAGATGTTGACCGCCTTCACCTTGAAACCGCTCTTCGACAGCGGCCGCTCCAGCGCGGCGCAGAACCCGCATCCGGGGCGCCAGTAGAACTCGACCTCGACGTCACTCATTCGCCGTCCTCCGACCTCAGGTAGTCCAACTGCGCCCGCACACTCCACTCGGCGGGCGCCCACAAAGCCTTGTCGACGTCGGCGTAGACGACCTCGACCACCTGGCGCGGGGTGGCGTCCGCGCCGAGCACCTTCAGTGCCGAACGCACCTGGTTCAGCCGTTCTTCCCGGTGCGCCAGGTATTCGCGCGCGGTGGCGGCCAGGTCGGGCAGTTCGGGGCCGTGTCCCGGCAGACCGGTGGTGCCGTCGGGAAGCTCGATCAGTTTCCGCAGCGAGCGCAAGTAGTCACCGAGGTCGTGCAGCACGGTCGTCCCGCGGCCGAGGATGGTGTCACCGGTCAGGATCTGCCCGTCGGACACCAGGCAGATCGAGTCGCCGGTGTGGCCGGGTGTGTGCAGCACCGACAGCCGAACGCCGCCCGCCTCGATCACCTCACCGTCCACAAGGGACTTGCCACCGATGCACAGCGACTCGTCGAAGGCCCGCACCGGAGCCCCGACGCGCTCGGCGAACCAGGGCGCGCCCTCGGCGTGGTCGGGGTGGTGGTGGGTCAGGACGATCAGCTCGACGGCGCCGGTTTCCGCCAGCAACGTCAGGTGTTCGATGTCCTCGTGACCGGGGTCGACGACCACGGAACCGGCCGCACCGGATCCGTGCAGCACCCAGGAATTCGTGCCCTCCAACGTCATCGACGACGGATTGTGCTCCAGCAGCACAGAAGCCGTCGGCGTGACCTGGCGCAGCACGCCGTACGCGGGGGCGCTCACGCCGGGTCCAGCACGACGCGGACCTTGTCGCCGTCGCGCACCAGCGTCGGCATGATCTTCACGATCTCGCGCTCGACGGCCTTGGCCGCGGCCGCCGCGTCGAAATCGCCCAGTTCCGCGAGCGTGATCCAGGTCGGTGGCATGAGCATGCGGCGCCCTTCCTTGGCGTCGGCGATCGCTTCCTCCGGCCGCTGCCAGCCGGAGCTGACGGCCTCGGAGGTGGCGCTGTCCGCCTGTTGCCCCTCGGGCAGCACGGCGACGAAGAAGCAGGTGTCGTAGCGGCGCGGTTCCTGGGGCGGGGTGACCCAGTTCGCCCACGGGTGCAAGAGATCCGCGCGCAGGGTCAGGCCGTTCGCTTCGAGGAACGCGGCGAGCGAGAGTTCGCGCGAGACCAGCTTTTCGCGGGCGTCGTGGTACGGCGTCGTGTCGGTGACGACGGTGTCCCCAAGGCTCGCGAGCAGCACGCCCGACTCCTCGAACGTCTCCCGCACGGCCGCGCACACCAGGGCGCGGGCCAGCGATTCGTCGCATCCGAAGCGCTCCGCCCACCAAGCGGGCCTCGGGCCCGCCCAGCTGACCGAGGCGTCGACATCGCGGGAATCCACGCCACCACCGGGGAAAACGGTCATCCCGCCCGCGAACGGCATGCCCTTCACCCGATGTTGCAGGAAGACCTCGACCCCTTGCGCGCCGTCGCGGAGGAGGATCACGGTCGCCGCGTCCTTGGGTGTCACCGGCTCGCCGTCGGCGTTGGCGCGGGTGCCCACCCCGACCCCCACCGGGATGTCGAATGTCAGTTCTTCAGCCACACCACGCAACCTAACATCGCGATTCGGCACCTGGTTGCGATCGTTGCGCGTGCAACTACCGCAACCAGGTGCCGAATCGCGTAGGGCTTACGAAGACCAGCTCGAGCCGCTGCTGCGCGAAGCACCGTTCAGCCGGATCTTCGCCGCTTCGGCGCGCTCCCGTTCGGCGAGCTCGGCGTGCAGCTCGCGCAGTAGCGCACGGTCGCGCTCGCTCAGGCTGGGGTCGTCGAGGTCGAGAGCGGGCAGCTCGACGACCTCGTGCATGCTCGGCTTGCCCGTGGCGATCTCGCGGCCCTTTTCGGGGTCCTCCTTGAGCGCCTGGCGCAGCTGCGCCACCTCGGCCGGGGTCAGGTCAGCCGTGCGCTCGGCGCGGGTCTCCGCCCGCGACTTGCGCGGCGGCGCCTGCTCCGAAGCCGACGACGGCGCCGGTGACACCGGTGCGGGTGCCTGCTGCACGATCGGCACCACCGGTGCGATGGGTGCGATCGGCTCGATCGGTTCGTGACCGCCGCTGCCGACCGGCCGCAGCCCGTGCCTGCTCGGCTGCTCCTTGACCGGCTCGGGAGCCGGGGCGGGAGCGGGCGGCGGAGTCACCGGCTCTGACCGAAAGTCACTGGAATGGGTACTCCCGGTGACCCAGACAGGACTCGCGGCCGACGACGCGGCCTGGTGGTACGCGGACCGCGCGACGCCGGGTCCCGCGACCTCGACGACCGAGCGGATACCCGCGCGGCGAAGCGCGGTGTCCACGCGGAACGCGACCGCGGGCGGGTTGCCCTCCGGGCCGATCTCGACCAGGACGACCCGCTGCGGCAGCGCGCCGGGCACGCTGCCGGCGGGCGTGTTCCGCCACACCGCGTGCACCGAACGGACGTCCGGCAGCACCTGGAGGGTGCGGTCGAGCGCCTCGGCGAGGCCGAATTCGGGCGTGTTCTCACCGGTGAACCGGTGGGTGAGCACCGACTCGTCCTCCTCGACGAGCAGGTCGTTCGCCAGCGTGGCGTCGGACCGGCTCATCTCGAGGACGAGCGCGAGTTCACGCTGTTCGGACGAGCTCACCGGGATCTTCCCCGCGATCAGGGTGCCGGTGGTGAGCTCCACCGCTTCATCGATGTGCGCACGCGCGATCAGCTCACGCGCTTCGGTCAAAGCACTGTCGTCGATACGACCCGCCAAGGCCAGTAACAGGTTGTGCAGGCGCAGGGGCACCGAGAACCCGTCCATGGGCGGGCCGTCGTGGACCTCCACCATTGCTCTGCTCCCTCCCGGCTCGCCTGGTGGTGCGAGCGTTAAGCGGCGACCAGCCGACTTCCGGTGTCCACCGCGCCCACACAGACCAGCTCGGAGTTGGCGAGTGCGGCGCGGTGATAGCCGGTGAGGTCGATGCTCGGCGGGAGAACCTCGACGCCGGGCTCCTCGTCACCGAGCACGCGCAGGACGCGTTGCAGTTCGCCGGTCAGCCTCGGCAGCCCGTTGAGCGCCGTGACCAAGAGGACTCGTTTCGCCCCACCCTCGCCGACCACACCGAGGTGTCGCCAGCTTTGCCGCACTTCACCCACATCCGGCCGTCCCCGCAACGTCGCGTGGATCAATACGGACACAGAGTCGACGGAGTTCACCCATTCGGGCGCACTCTGCGTGAATGTGTACCTGGTCTCGGTGACGTCGTCTACCCCCAGGGTGGAACTCACCTGATGCCAGTCGGCCCCGTGAGGAATGAGCCCGGCGACTAGCAGGCGATACTCGGTTTGGTCCAGGTCGATCCTGTGCTTAAGCAAAGACCTGGGCAGGGTCCGCGCGAGCGTGCCCATCGCGCCTTCGCCCAGCCAGTCGCGGAACCGCCACAGGAGCTGGTCCGGCAGCCGTCCGGCCAGCCGGAGCAGAAGCTCGTGCGAGGACTTCTCGATATCCGGGTCCATCACTTCACCTCCACGATCAGTTCGATCTCGACCGGCGCCCCGATCGGCAGCTCGGCGACCCCGACGGCCGAGCGGGCGTGGATGCCCGCCTCGCCGAAGATCTCGCCGAGCAGCTCGGACGCCCCGTTGATCACCGCGGGCTGACCGGTGAAGCCCTCCGCGGAGGCCACGAACCCGACGACCTTGACCACGCGCGCGACGTTGTCGATCCCGACGATCGAGTCGACCGCGGCGAGCGCGTTGAGGATCGAAGTCCTGGCGTACTGCTTCGCCTTCTCGGGGCTGACCTCGGCGCCGACCTTGCCGGTCGCTTCGAGCTCACCCTTGACGAAGGGCAGCTGCCCGGACGTGTAGACGTACGAGCCGGTGCGGACGGCGGGCACGTAAGCCGCCAGCGGGGCGGCGACGCCTGGCAGTTCGATACCGAGCTCGGCGAGTCGATCGCTCCAGGTCATGGCTTCAATCCCCTAGTTCTTGGCTCGTTTGAGGTAGGCGACGTGCTGCTCGCCGGTCGGGTTCGGGAGCACGGTGACGAGCTCCCAGCCGTCCTCGCCCCACTGGTCGAGGATCTGCTTGGTGGCGTGGATCAACAGGGGGACGGTCGCGTACTCCCACTTGGTGGCGCTCATGTCCGGGAGCGTAGCCAAACCGGCAACCCCGCCCGACACACATCCGCGAAACCCTCTCGCGACCGGTTCGCCGATTTCCCGCCGATGTGGTTCACTTCACACCTACTCGCGAGTAGATAGGACGTTGACATGCGGACAACGAAGTCCCTTGCCGCCGCCTGCCTGGCCGCGGTCCTGGTCTTGATGGGTACCTCCCCGGCGAACGCGGACGAAAAACTTCCCGTTCCGTGGACACTCGCCGCGGCCCTGCCCGCGCAGGCGGCGAACCCCGGTGGCCCGCCGCCCGGGTCGAACGACTTCGGCTGCCGCCCGAGCGCGTCCCATCCGAACCCGGTCGTGCTGACGCATGGCCTCGGCGCCAACCAGACGGTGAACTGGCAGACGTTCGGCCCGCTGCTCAAGAACAACGGGTACTGCGTCTTCTCCCTGACGTACGGAGTGCCAGGGAAACCGCTGCCGATCTACCAGCCCGGCGGACTCCTGCCGATGGAACAGAGCGCGAAGGAACTGTCGGCCTTCGTCGACAAGGTGCTCGGCGCGACCGGAGCGTCCAAGGTGGACATCCTCGGGCACTCCGAGGGAACGCTGATGCCTTCTTATTACGTGAAGTTCCTCGGCGGGGCGTCCAAAGTGGACAAGTACGTCAGCCTGACCCCGCTGTGGGACGGCACGACCCTGTTCGGCGCCTCGCATCTGTACGCGCTCGCCGTCGCACTGGGCCTCAGCCCCGGCTTCAACGGCATCCTCGACCCCGCCTGCGGATCGTGCCGCCAGTTCCTGCGCGGCTCGGAATTCCTCACGAACCTGCGCGCGGGCAACGGCATTTTCCAGCCGGGCGTGACGTACACGAACATCCTGACCCGCTACGACGAAGCCGTCGTCCCGTACACGAGCGGGCTCGGGAAGGGAAAGAACGTGAAGAACATCGTCCTGCAGGACGGCTGCCTGCTGGACCTGGCCGAGCACGCCGGGGTCGCCGCCGACCGCAACGCCGCGGGGCACGTCCTCAACGCGCTCGACCCGGCGCACGCGAAGCCCGTCCCGTGCGTGCCCGCGACCCCCATCGGAAGCTGACCCCGCGGCGATCTCACGTGATTGCGCGGCGATCACGCGTGATCAGACGGCGATCTGGTTGATGTCCGTCTGATCACGTGAGATCGCCGCGCGATCACGCGTGATCGCCGTCTGATCACGCCGGACAGTTACGGTGGGCCGGTGGAGACCTGGCGCATCGTCGCGACCGTCCTGCTCGCCGTGGCCGGGCTGCCGCTGGTGCTGGTCCTGATGGCGAAGGCCCGAGACCGCACGGACAGCTCGGGGACGGTCGCCGTCACCGGTGCGGTGGCGTTCGTGGTACTCCTGCTGCTCGGTGTGGTGATGCTCACGATCCTGCCCGCGGCTCTGACCTGGGTCATCGTCGGACTGGTCGCGGCTGCGCTCGGCGTCATGATGCTGGCGAGCTGACCACTCAATTAGGGTGGGACCGGTGAGCACTCCCCTTGCCGGCTGGACCGACGAACTCGCGAGAGCACGGCTGCATTTCGTCACCGGCAAGGGCGGGACGGGCAAGACCACGCTCGCCGCCTCGCTGGGCCTCGCGCTCGCCAAGGGCGGGCGCCGCGTGCTGCTGATCGAGGTCGAAGGCCGCCAGGGCATCGCCCAGCTCTTCGACACCGAGCCGCTGCCGTACGCGGAGCAGCGCATCGCGGCCGTTCCCGGCGGTGGCGAGCTGCGCGCGCTGCACATCGACGTCGAAGCCGCACTCCTCGAGTACTTCGAAATGTTCTACAACCTCGGCTTCGCCGGGCGGACGCTGCGGCGGATGGGCGCGATCGAGTTCGCGACCACACTCGCGCCGGGCCTTCGCGACGTCCTACTCACCGGGAAGATCAAGGAATGCGTCGGCCGGACCGAATCCGACGGCCGCCACACCTATGACGCCGTCGTCGTCGACTCGCCGCCCACCGGCCGGGTGGTGAAGTTCCTCGACGTCACCAAGGCACTCACCGACCTCGCCAAGACCGGCCCGATCCGCGGCCAGGCCGACGGCGTCGTCCGCCTGCTGCATTCCGGCGAGACCGCCATTCACCTGGTGACGCTGCTCGAAGAGATGCCGGTGCGGGAAACCGTCGAGGCGGTGGCCGAACTCGACGGTGCGGATCTGCGCCCCGGCGCGGTCCTGGTCAACCGGGTCCGCCCGCCGCGGCTGCCCGCGCGTTCGGTGACCGCCGCAGCCGACGGCCGCGTCGACGCCTCGCGGGTCCGCGCCGGGCTCGCGTCGGCCGGGCTGAACCTGCCTGAGGGCACCCTCGACGCGCTGGTCGAAGAGACCGTCGAGCACGCCGTCCGGGTCGCGGCCGAGCAACGAGCCCGCGAGCAGCTGGCCGAAGCGGACCTGCCGGGGCTGGAGCTGCCGGACCTGACCGACGGCGTCGACGTCGCGGCGCTCTACGACCTCGCCGAAGCACTGACCGAGCAGGGGGTGCGCTGATGTCGGACGTCCTGGAGATCGACAGGCTCATCGACGATCCGGAGAGCCGGGTCATCGTCTGTTGTGGGTCCGGCGGGGTCGGCAAGACGACCACCGCGGCGGCGCTGGCGTTGCGCGCGGCCGAACGCGGGCGGCAGACGGTGGTGCTCACCATCGACCCGGCGCGGCGGCTGGCGCAGGCGCTCGGCCTGCGTGAACTGGGCAATCACCCGAAACAGGTGCAGGTCGAAGGCTTCGAGCCCAAGGGTGAACTCTGGGCGATGATGCTCGACATGCGCCGCACGTTCGACGACATGGTGCGGGTGCACGCCGGCCCGGAACGTGCCGAACAGCTGCTGCAGAACCCCTTCTACCAGACCATTTCCACGTCGTTCTCCGGTACGCAGGAGTACATGGCGATGGAGAAGCTCGGGCAGCTCGCGGCCACCGACGAGTGGGACCTGATCATCGTCGACACGCCGCCGAGCCGGTCCGCGCTGGACTTCCTCGACGCGCCGACGCGGCTCTCCAGCGCGCTCGACGGCCGGATGATCCGGCTGCTCACCGGCCCCGCGAAGGCGGGCGGCTGGGGCTTGCGCAAGGTCGTCAACGCCGGCTTCTCGATGTTCGCGAAGGCCGTCTCGACGATCATCGGCGGCCAGCTGCTGACCGACGCTTCGGCGTTCATGCAGGCCTTCGACAGCATGTTCGGCGGTTTCCGCGAACGCGCGCGCAAGACCTCCGAGCTGCTGCGGTCCGGCGGCACTTCTTTCCTCGTGATAGCCGCGCCGGAGCCGGACGCGCTGCGCGAGGCGTCCTACTTCGTGGAGCGGCTTTCGGAAGAGAGCATGCCGCTGGCCGGGCTGGTCGCGAACCGGACGCATCCGGTGCTCGCGGCGTTGACCGGCCCGGAGGCCGTCGCGGCCGCCGAGCAGCTGGCGAAGAGCGAGACCAGCGCACCGCTGGCCGAGGCCGTCCTCCGCCTGCACGCGGACCGGGTCGCGCTGGCCGAACGAGAGACGCGGCTGCTCGCCAGGTTCACGCGGGCTCATCCCGAGGTCCCGCTGGTGCGGGTGCCCGCGCTCCCCAGTGACGTGCACGATCTCGAAGGCCTGCGCGACATCGGAACCAGGTTGGCCACCCAGTCCTGAAAGTCCGTGAAGGACTCCTTCCCTACCTTGGACTCAGGGAAGGGGGTCCTCCACGGATTCCTGATCACGAGACTCGGACGCGTACGTCTTCTTCTTCGTCGATCCCGGTGAAACTGCGTTTCGCCGCTTCAAGCAGATCTGCCCAGCTGGTCACGTCCGGCCGCCGCCTCAGCAGCGCCCGCCGTTCCCGTTCGGTCATACCTCCCCAGATGCCGAAGTTGATCCGGCCATCGAGCGCTTCGGCGAGGCATTCCGTCCGGACCGGGCAGCCAAGACAGACCGCCTTTGCCCGGTTCTGCTCGGCCCCCCGGACGAACAAACCGTCCGGATCGGTGTCGCGGCACGACGCGTTGACCCGCCAGCTCGACTGGTTGGTTTCCATACCCCCAGCTCCCTACCCTGGTGTTCGACACACCACGGGGGGACGAAAAGCCTGCGCTCCTGCCCCCATGAGCGTGTCTCCCTTGTGCTCACGTCGGTTCGGCCGACACCTCCCCGGTGCCGGTGCCTCCGTTCGGTCGAATGCGACTGCCGCTCGCACTCACCCGTCTGTCGGCTTTTTCATACGTGAGACGTTGACGGACTGTAGGGGCCCTCGGTTCCCCCCGCCAAGACCTAGAATGCCTCCCGTTACCAGCCGTCACCGAATGGGGTCGATTTTGTGACCGGATCCGCACTGTCAGCCAGGTGACGTCACGGTGGGCTAACGGGATCCGCGTACCCTGGTCCGCGTGCGCAAAACGGACGGTCTGCTGAAGCTCATTGGCCTGTGTGTGCTCGCGGGGGTGCTGGTCGCGGGAATGTTGTTCCCGGTGGCGGGTGCCGCGGGTGTGATCTCCAACCAGGCGAGCGAGACCGTCGACAAGACATCTTCGGACCTTGCGGACATTCCGCCGCCACTGGTGACGACGATCACCGACAACACCGGCAAGCAGATCGCGACGCTGTACAAGCAGTTCCGCATCCCCACCACCGAGACGCAGATCAACGACGCCATGAAGTGGGCGCTGATCTCGGTCGAGGACAAGCGCTTCTACGAGCACAACGGGGTGGACTGGAAGGGCACGCTGCGCGCCGCGGTCAGCAACACCACCGGCGGGGACACCCAAGGCGCGTCGACGCTGACCCAGCAGTACGTCAAGAACTACCTGATCAACGTCGTCTACCGGGACGACAAACCGGGCCAGAAGCGCGCACAAGAGCAGTCGGTCGCCCGGAAGCTGAAGGAAGCCCGGATCGCCATCCAGCTGGAAACCAAGCTGAACAAGATGCAGATCCTGACCGGCTACCTGAACGTCGTCGAGTTCTCGCGCGAGATCTTCGGCGTCGGCGCGGCCGCGAACGCGTACTTCAACACGCCTGTCGAGAAGCTCACGGTGCCGCAGGCGGCACTGCTGGCCGGTCTGGTGAACAACCCGATCCAAAACGACCCGTGGAAGAGCCCGGCGAAGGCGACCGAACGCCGCAACCTGGTGCTGGACCGCATGGTCGACAACCAGAAGCTCGCGAAGGCAGACGCGGAACGCTTCAAGGGCGAACCGCTCGGCGTCGTCGAAGGCGGCCCGCAGAAACCGGCGTCGAACTGCACCGGCGCCGGGACCGAAAACGGTTTCTTCTGCCAGTACGTCGAGGACTACCTCCTCAAGAACGGCATGACGAAGGACGACCTCTACACCGGCGGTTACCGGATCAAGACCACTTTGGACGAACGGGCGAACCACGAAGCCAAGATGTCGGCCGAGGCCCAGGTCAAGAAGACGCAGGACAACGTCGCGAACACGCTCTCACTGGTGAAACCGGGCAAGGACCGGCACGAAGTGGTGGCGCTGGCGGCGAACCGTGACTACGGGCTGCACGAAGACCAGGGCCAGACGACGTTCGCGCTGCCTTCCGGCGTCTACAACACCGCGGGCGCGGGCTCGGCCTACAAGGTCTTCACCGCCGCCGCGGCGCTGGAAGCGGGTGTGGCCGGAATCAACAGCTCGCTCCCGGTGCCGGACCTCTACACCTCCAACGTGTTCGCCGGCGGTCCGAAAAAATGTCCCGTGGCTCCCCGGCCCCCTGCCGGGCCAGGTGGTAACTGGTACTGCGTCGGCAACGCGGGCGACTACAACCCCGCCGGTGGGGCCATGTCCATGCAGCAGGCGCTGGCGACCTCACCGAACACCGCGTTCGTGCACCTCGAGGACAGGCTCGGGAGCACCGGGCCGGTCGTGGAGATGGCCCGCAAGCTCGGCATGCGCGACACCATGGCCAGCAACCGGGGCGGTGGCGCCGTCGACCCGAACTCCAAGGACGACGGCGTCAATGTCAATCAGCTCCAGGCGTACGGGCCGAAGCCTGGCTGGAACGGATCCGGTGCGTTCACCCTCGGCGTGAGCCCGCTGTCCGGACTGGAACTGGCGAACGTCGGCGCCACGATCATGAGCGGCGGCGTCTGGTGCCCGCCGACCCCGCTGGCGAGTGTCACCGACCGGGACGGGAAACCGGTTCCGGTCAAGGAAGCCGCTTGCGAGCAGGTGGTGCCCGAAGGCCTCGCCAACACTCTCGCGGTCGGTATGAGCAGGGACAGTCAACCCGGCGGGACGTCGTTCGGCGCCGCGAACGGCGCCAGGTGGAACCGGCCGGTGATCGGCAAGACCGGCACCACGCAGAGCAACGGCGCGGGGTCGTACCTCGGGGCCACTCCGCAGCTCGCGGGCGCGGCGATGGTGTTCCGTCCGAAGGGTGGAAGCGGCGGTCTCTGCTACCTCGGCCCGGGTAACGTGTCCACTCGCGGCTGCGAAAACATGTGGGGCGGGAAGACGCCGGCGCAGACCTGGTTCGGGGCGATGTCGAAGATCCTCGAAGGCCAGGAAGCGCTGCCGTTGCCGCAGCCGGACCCGAAGTACATGGGCGGCGGACGCTGATCGGCCGCGGCCGCGTTTACCAGCGCAAATCACGATGAGTCACCTGGCTCTAACTTTGAGTGAGCGGCTGGCGGCCTAAGAGGGAACAGTGGTCGACGGAATCATGTCGATTGATCACCACACTCCTCGCCGACCACGGAAAGTGAAGAAAAGAGGCCATTCCAGCGATTTTTCATCGTCGCCGGAATGGGGGCGAACGATCACCCCGGACGAGCACGTAAACTGGACATTGTGAGCACGCTCAGTAACAGCAGCAGTTCAGGGAAGACGGTACGGCGCTTGGCCGTGGGAACCGTCGCCCTGGGAGCCGCGACCCTCGGTTACGCGGTCGGCATCGAAAGGCGCCGGTGGACGCTTCGCACCGCGGAGCTCCCGGTCCTCGCGGCAGGGGCGAAGCCCTTCACGATCCTCCACATCTCGGACCTGCACATGCTCCCCGGTCACGTGAGCAAGCAACGCTGGGTAGCCGCGCTCGACGAGCTCCAACCGGACCTCGTCGTCAACACCGGTGACAACCTGTCACATCAGCAGGCCGTCCCGTCCGTGCTGCGCGCACTCGGCCCCCTGCTCAACCGGCCAGGGGTGTTCATCTTCGGCAGCAACGACTACTACGCGCCGAAACCGAAGAACCCCGCGCGCTACCTCATGCCGAAGGGCAAGAAGAAGCGGATCCACGGCGAGCACCTGCCGTGGCGCGACCTCCGCGCGGCCTTCGTCGAACACGGCTGGGACGACCTCACCCACGTCCGGCGCACCATCGAGGTCGCGGACCAGTACGTCTTCACCGCCGGCGTCGACGACGCCCATCTCCGCCGCGACCGCTACGCCGACATCGCGGGCCCGGCCGACACCGGCGCGGCGGTCCGCATCGGCGTCACCCACTCCCCGGAACCCCGCGTCCTCGACGAGTTCGCCGGCGACGGCTACGACCTCGTCCTCGCGGGCCACACGCACGGCGGACAGCTCCGCGTCCCCGGCTACGGCGCGCTCGTCACCAACTGCGAACTCGACCGCACCCGCGCCCGCGGCGCGTCCCGCTGGGGCGCCCAGATGTGGCTGCACGTCTCGGCCGGTTTGGGCACCTCGCCGTACGCTCCGGCCCGCTTCGCGTGCCCGCCAGAGGCGAGCCTGCTGACGCTGGTCCCACGGGGCACGACCAGCGCCGATCACCGGAAAGCATCCCCCCGCAAAGCCCGAAACACCGTCCGCTAAACTTCTCCTCGACCCGCTAAGAAGTATCCGGGGTGTGGCGCAGCTTGGTAGCGTGCCTCGTTCGGGTCGAGGAGGTCGTGGGTTCGAATCCCGCCACCCCGACGCTAGATCGAAAGAGCCCTGCTCGCGTTTGTGAGCAGGGCTCTTTCGCGTTGCGAGGGCTCCGATGCCCCCCATGCGGCATTGGGTGCGCTCAACGCCTCCAATGTGACATTGGGAGCATCCGCCCCAAGCCTCACCGGGTGGCGAGGAGCTCCGTCCAGCACTGCGCGAAGTCACCATCGCCGGATCGCGCCCACGACCAGGCCGAGCGGGCGGCCGAAGCGAGTTGGTCGCGGTCCGGGGTCTTCGCGGTTTCCAGCGCCGTCACCAGCCTCGCCTCCACGTAGGTCGCCAGCGCCCGGTACGTCGCGTCCGTGCGGTAGCGGGTTTTCGTTCGCACGTCGGTGAAACCGGCGGCGGCGACCGCGGCGGGGATCCCGCGGCCGGCGAACGGATCGCCACCCGCGCGGCGACACAACAGATAGTGCCCGCGAAGGGCGGCGTCGACGTTCGCCGTCTTCGGCCGGAGCCGTGCCCGGCTCCAGTCCGAAGTGGACAGTGCGAGCGAGCCGCCCGGTTTGAGAATCCGCCGGATCTCCGCCAGAGCGGCGACCGGTTCCTTCAGATGCTCGAAGACAGCGTGCGCGAAGACCACGTCCGCCGAAGCTTCGGCGAACGGCAGCGCGCACGCGTTCGCCACCAGAAAGTCCACTGTGGACTTTCTGTGCCCGTGACCGATACCGAGGGTGATCGAACCCGGTCCGCAGCCGACGTCGACGACTCCCATCCCCGGCCCGAACAGCGGTTGCGCGAACACGGCCCGTTCGACCGCCTGGCGCGCTGACCGCGCGGACACCGCGGCGCGCGGCGCGTTTCCCTCCAGCACCCCGCACACAGTACGGCTCCGGAGTGGCAGGATCGAGGGGTGAGCACGCAGCCAGGCAACAAATATCCGTCCGCGGCGGTCCCGGACCGCCTGTTCGACGACGCCGAAGCCGAGGCCAGGTGGCGGGCCCGCTTCCACGCGCCGCGCATCTCGGTCCCCGAGTGGGCCATCGACGCCCCGAACGCGAACGTCTACGTCTCCAACGCCAGCGGCGTCTGGGAGGTGTACTCCTGGGACCGTGCGACCGGCGAGCACCGCCGCGTCACCGACCGGCCGGCCGGCACCATGCACGCGACACCGTCCCCCGACGGCCGCTGGATCTGGTGGTTCAACGACACCGACGGCGACGAATTCGGTTCCTGGGTCCGCGAACCGTTCATCCCGGGGACCGCCGCCGAACGCGCGGTGCCGGACGTCCACGACGGCTACCCCGCCGGGCTCGAGATCGGCACCCGCGTGATCGCCGTCGGTGTCTCGACCGACGACGGCAGCGAACTCTTCGCGCATATCGACGGGGAAACCACGAGCTTCTACCGGCATGACGACGACGCCGGGATCGCGTCGCTGTCCCGCGACGAATCCCTGCTCGCGATCTCCCATTCCGAGCACGGTGATTCGCGACACCCCGCGTTGCGCGTCCTGTCCACCGACGGCTTCGCAGCGGTTGCCGACAAATGGGACGGCGAAGGCAAGGGCCTCGGCGCGCTGGAGTTTTCCCCGGTCGCGGGCGACCAGCGGTTGCTGGTGCTGCACGAGCGGCGCGGGCGCGAGGAACTCCTGATCTGGGATGTGGCCGCCGACACCGAGCAGGAGATCGAACTCGACCTGCCCGGTGAAGTAGTCGCAGGCTGGTACCCGGACGCGCACGCGCTGCTGGTCGTCCACTTCCACCAGGGCCGCAGTTCCCTGCACCGGTACGACCTCTCGAGCGGCGGATTGTCCTCTTTGGACACTCCGCCGGGCCGGATCGGCGGCGCCGGGGTGCGGCCCGACGGCACCGTCGAGTACTCGTGGTCCAGTGCCGCGCGGCCGACGGCGGTGCGTGCGCGGACCGCGGGCGGCGCCGACTCGGTGCTCCTCGAACCGCCGGGCGAGCGGGCGCCGGAATCCGCGCCGGTCACCGACGCCTTCGTCGAAGGGATCGGCGGGCAGATCCACGCGCTGGTGTCCCGTCCGGCCGACGCGCCGGAAGGCCCGCTTCCGACGGTCTTCTCCTTGCACGGCGGGCCGCATTCCGCCGACGAGGACCGGTTCTCCGCTTACCGCGCCGTCTGGCTCGACGCCGGTTTCGCCGTCGTCGAGGTCAATTACCGCGGCTCGACCGGCTACGGCTCGGCCTGGCGTGACGCCATCGAGGGCCGCCCCGGCCTGACCGAACTCGAAGACGTCGCCGCCGTGCACGACTGGGCCGTCCAAAGTGGACTCGCGGATCCGGAAAAGTGCGTGGTGAACGGTGCTTCCTGGGGCGGCTACCTGAGTCTGCTGGCGCTGGGCACCCAGCCCGCTCGCTGGGCGGCCGGTGTCGCCGGAGTGCCTGTCGCGGACTACGTCGCGGCATACGAAGACGAGATGGAGCAGCTTCGCTCGTTCGACAGGGCCCTGTTCGGCGGTTCGCCGGAGACGGTGCCCGCGGTGTACCGGGAATGCTCGCCAATCACCTACGTCGAGGCCGTGACGGCGCCGGTGCTGGTGCTCGCCGGGGACAACGACCCGCGCTGCCCGATCCGGCAGGTCGAGAACTACCTCGACAGGCTCGCGAAACGGGAGCTCCCGTTCGAGTTCTACCGTTTCGACGCGGGCCACGGGTCGCTGGTGATCGCCGAGACGATCAAGCAGACGGCGATCGAGGTGTTCTTCGCGTTGCGGGCCGTCGGGCTTCGCTGACGTGTTATGAACGGACCTTTCATAACAAAATTTGTTATGAAAGGTCCGTTCATAACATCGGCGAGCGTGGTCAGCGCTCGGAGAAGAGAGTCCCGCCGGACGCCCAGTGTTCGGCTGGAATCTCGTTGATCGTCACCCAGACACCTTCGGCCTTGCCACCGCAGGTGCGGACGAAGGCGTCGGTCACCTCGCGCACGAGGGCCTGCTTCTGCTCGGCCGTGCGACCGGGGAACATCGAAACACTGATCATCGGCATGGCCGAACTCTAAAGCCCCCGGTCGTGCTTCCGGAGCCTGTCCACCGCGTAGGCGTCACCCTCGAAGGTGAGCCGGGCGGCGTCGCGGCCGAAGACGAACAGCAGCAGCTCGATCGGCGCGCCGATCACGGTCACCGTGTCCGGGCCTTCCTTCACGCGCGCCTCTCGGCCTTCGGGGGTCTTCAGGACCACGCCGACCGGTGATTTCCGCAAGTTCAGTTTCGACGCCTGCTTCGCCGACTTCCACGCCGCCGCGTCCCGCGAGGACTCCGCCGGACGCGGCTCCCAGCCGGGCTGCCCACGTCGGACGTCCTCGTGGTGCACCAGGAACTCCGCGCTGTTCGTCAGCTCGTCGACCGCGCCGATCGACGTCGGCCAGTACCAGGCGGGACCGGACCGGACCTTGCCGACGACGTCGGCCCACGGCCGCGCGGCATAGGAGTCCTGCACCCGCTGCGTGTACGACGCCAGCGCGGGCACCAGGATCCCGGGCATCGCGTCCGGCCGCCGCTCACGGACCAGCAGGTGCGCCGCGAGATCCCGCGTCTTCCAGCCCGTGCACAGGGTCGGCGCGTCCGGGCCGACCTCTTCGAAAAGCTCGCTCAACGCACGACGTTCGTCTCCGGCGACTCCCATACCCCCCGACGTTACGCGCCGGTAGGGCCCCGGGAAATCCGGCGTGACGCAGGGCACCCGGCTCAGTGATGGAACGCGGTCCGCGGTCGCGGGCGGTGATCGAGCTCGGGCAGCAGCCGCCGGAGGTCGGCGAGCAGCAGATCCGCGAGGTCGTGCGTGAAACCGTTGCGTACCACGATCCTCAGCACCGCGAGATCGGTCCGGTGCGCCGGGAACGTGTACGCCGGGACCAGCCAGCCACGCTCGCGAAGCCGCCGTGACACGTCGAAGACGTCGAAGCCCTCGACGTCCGCCTTCGTCGTGAAGGCGAACACGGGCAGCTGATCGCCGCGCGTCAGCAGTTCGAACGGGCCCAGCTCCGCGATCCCGTCGGCGAGCTGGGTCGCCACGTCACGCGAAGCCTGTTGCACAGCACGGAAACCTTCGCGTCCGAGCCGGACGAACGTGTAGTACTGCGCGGCCACCTCGGCGCCGGGACGCGAGAAGTTCAACGCGAAGGTCGGCATGTCGCCACCGAGGTAGTTGACGTTGAAGACGAGTTCCTCCGGCAGCGCCGCCTTGTCGCGCCACACCACCCAGCCGACGCCGGGGTAGACCAGCCCGTACTTGTGCCCGGAGGTGTTGATCGACGCCACCCTCGGCAGGCGGAAGTCCCAGACCAGCTCCGAATCGAGGAAGGGCGCGATCATCGCGCCCGAAGCACCGTCGACGTGCACCGGGATGTCCCAGCCGGACCGTTCCTGGAGCCCGTCCAGCGCGGCGGTGATCTCGGCGACCGGCTCGTAACTGCCGTCGAAAGTGGACCCGAGGATCGCGACGACGCCGATGGTGTTCTCGTCACATCGGGCGATCGCCTCGTCCGCGGTGAGGTGGAAACGGTCGCCGTCCATCGGCACCAGCCGCGGCTCGACCTCCCAGTACTCGCAGAACTTCTCCCAGCAGACCTGGACGTTCGCGCCCATCACGAGGTTCGGCTTCCCGGTGCGGCCCAGCTTCGACCAGCGGCGCTTCAACGCCATCCCGGCGAGCATGCAGGCTTCCGAAGAACCGGTCGTGGAGCAGCCCATGATCGCGGCGGGATCGGGCGCGTGCCACAGGTCGGCGAGGATGTTCACGCAGCGCCGCTCGAGTTCCGCGGTCTGCGGGTACTCGTCCTTGTCGATCATGTTCTTGTCGACGCATTCGGCCATCAGCTCGCGGGCCTGCGGCTCCATCCACGTGGTGACGAACGTGGCGAGGTTGAGCCGGGCGTTACCGTCGAGCATCAGCTCGTCGCGCACCAGCTGGAGCGCGGTGTCGGGCGGGAGCGGCTCTTCGGCGAGGGTGTCGTGCGGCAGGCGGATGCTCGCGGCGAGCGCGGGGTACATGCCGGCGTACAGCGGGTTGGCCCCGCCCTTGCGGTCCGGATCGGTCGGCTTCCCCTTGTGCAGCACCATGGACCGAACGTAGCCCGGTGGCGTGGAACCGGCACGTGGACTCACCCGTGACCGGTGCAATGAAGGACGCTTTCATAGCAAAATTTGCTATGAAAGCGTCCTTCATTGCACGCGAAGTGGTCCGGGACGGGAGGGTCAGGCCTGCTGCGCCTGCCACATCCAGTGCGCCTTCTCGAGTTCCTGGGTGATCGCGATGAGCAGATCCTGGGTGACCAGGTCGCTCTTGTCGGTTTCGTCGATGCGCTTGCGCAGCCGCTCGATCAGCGCCGTGAGGATGCCGACGATCGCGGCGACGGTGGACTCGACGGACTGCCAGTTGTCGGGGTAGGACGGCAGACCGGAGCTCTCGACGACGGCCTTGGCCTGGCCGTTCGGGGAGATGCCGATGGCGTTGGCGCGCTCGGCGACCTCGTCGACGTACTGGCGCGCGGTGGCGACCAGCTCGTCGAGCTGCAGGTGCGCGCTGCGGAAGTTCGCGCCGACGACGTTCCAGTGGGCCTGCTTCGCGATCAGCGACAGGTCCACGAGGTCGACCAGCGTGGCCTGCAAGGCGTTACCGGTGATCTCCTTGTCGGCTTCGCTCAGCGGACTCTTGATCGGGGACTTGCCCATTTTCGGTCTTCCTTTCAGAAATCAGCCGGTTCGGGAATGGACCTGCCGCGTACGGGATCAGACCGACGCGGACAGCGCGACCTCGATGTTGCCCCTGGTCGCGTTCGAGTAGGGGCACACCTGGTGCGCCTGCTCGACGAGTTGGTCGGCCTGCGCCTGCTCCAGACCGGGCAGCGAAACGTTGAGCGCGACGCCGAGGCCGAAGCCCTCGCCCTGCTTGAGCACGCTGACCTCGGCGGTGACGGTCGAACCGTCCAGCTTCACCTTGGCCTGGCGCGCGACGAGCTGGAGCGCGGAGTGGAAGCAGGCCGAATAGCCCGCGGCGAAGAGTTGCTCGGGGTTGGTCTTGTCGCCGCCCGGTCCGCCCATCTCCTTCGGGATCGCCAGCGACTCGTCGATGACGCCGTCGGAGGACGTGACCTCACCGTTGCGGCCGTCGCCGCGAGCGGTGGCCACAGCGGTGTACAGAGCCTCAGCCATTCTTCGCCTACCTCCTGGTCTCAAGACACGCCCCGTTGAGCGTCTCTTCAGTGCCAACGTCCCGCAACCGCGAAACCTTGCCACCCCATGGCAGGCATCACTTCCGGGAATTACCCGGACGACGACCGGAGCAAACGACTAGTGACCGGCGCGACTCAGCGCGAACTCGGCGACCTGGGTCCCGATCAGGCGAAGTGTGCGGACACTCTTCTCGTCCGAGGCGCCGCCGGCTTCGTCGAACTTCGTCTCCGCGGTGTTGATCGAACCACCCAATGGGGTGGCCCAGCCGCGCAGCGCGTGCGTGATCGTGCGCAGCTGCTCCAGCGTGGTGACCGCGGCCTGCCAGCCGAACGCGACGGCGGCGAGGCCGACCGCGCGGCCGTCGAGGTACGGCCTGGCGTCGTCGCGCAGGTCCTCGACGTAGTCCAGGGCGTTCTTGACCAGGCCGGACAACGCGCCGTGGTAGCCGGGCGAAACCACGATGATCCCGTCCGCGCGACGGATCGCCTCGACCAACCGGACGGCCCGTTCGTGCCGCTCTTCCAACGAGATGTCATAGAACGGCAGCACCAGGTCTGGCCCGGCGATCAGCTCGGTGGTGACCCCGGCCTCGGCCGCGCCGCCCAGTGCGATGCGCAGCGCGCGCTCGGATTGGGAACCCTCCCGCAGGGAGCCGCCGATACCGAGGACATGAACCGCGTTCGTCGAAGTCACGCTTTCGAGGCTAACCCCTCTACTTAAGTGGAGGACCAGGATCTGGAACGGAGGCTTGCGTCACACCCGTTCGCCGCAAAGGCCCGGTTCCCGCTGGACGGCATACCTACTCGCAAGTAACCTGACGGGAAGCCCTCAGGAGGAAGCATGGCGATACCGCTCCAGATCCGTGCCGAGGCCGCGTTTTCGCAGCTGGCGTTCTGGCTTCCGAGGCCGGTCAGGAGAGCTATCGCCGGACCGCCGCTCCGCCTGGACGGCCAGGAACTCGCCCTCGACGCCCAGCTTCTGCTTCGCCTGCAGAAGCTGGCGAAGGCATCACTGGTGCGAGGAACCGTCGAAGAGTCACGCAGCCTGCTCCTGGCGAGCAGGCATCTGGTCAGCGGTCCGGTCATCGAGCCGGTCGCCACCAGGGAGCTGCTCATACCGACGGGTGACGGCGACGTGCCTGCCACGCTTTACACCCCGGCCGGGCTGCCGGATCCGTCCGGACTGCTGGTGTTCTTCCACGGCGGCGGCTGGGTGGTCGGCAGCCGCGACTCCCACGACAACACGGTCCGCTACCTGGCGAAACAGGCAGGCGTGCGGGTTCTTTCGGTGGAGTACCGGCTCGCGCCGGAGACGCAGTTCCCCGGCGCCACCGAAGATGCGATCGCGGCCTTCGAGTACGCCTTCGCGAAGGCGCGGGACCTGGGCGCCGACCCGGCCCGCATCGCCGTCGGCGGCGACAGCGCGGGCGGGAACCTCGCGGCGGTGACCGCGCAGCAGGCGGTGAAACGCGGCGGCGGTGTCCCGGCGTTCCAGCTGCTGTTCTACCCGGCGACCGATTTCACCGTGCGCCGCCGGTCCCGGGAATTGTTCGCGGAGGATCTGTTCCTCACCGATTCCGATATGACCTGGTTCGAAGGACATTACGTGCCGAAGGGCACCGATCTGTACAACCCGAAACTTTCCCCGCTGCACGGCGACGTTTCCGGATTGCCACCGGCGTATATCGCGACGGCCGGTTTCGATCCGCTGCGCGACGAGGGTGAGGCTTACGCGGAGAAATTGCGGAAAGCCGGGGTTCCGGTGGCGCTCAGCCGCCAGCCGGACCTGATCCACGGGTACATCAACTTCCTCGGCGTCGGTCAGCGGTTCCGCGAAGCGACGGCCGAAGCGGCGGGAGCCCTGCGGTTGGGCCTCGCACCGAAATAACGGCCAAAGCCCGAGTGAGGAGAAATGTCCCCACTCGGGCTCCGGCCCCCATATCGCGGCCCGCCGCCCTGCACGGCGGAACCTGACGATTCTTGACGGACTACGACTGTCTCTCGGGAGCGCGTCAGCGCGAAGAGAGACTTCACCCCGCGCGCCTCTTTCGGCCGAAGGCCACGGAAACCTTTTGTAGGGCGCCCCTACCTGCCTACGCGAGCTGGTCGCGATCCCGCGCCCTGCGAAAGGTTTCCGTCAGCGCGCGGCGATATTACGGCGTGGGGAGCGGCATCGGCGGAACCGGCAGCGGCGGGACAGGGACTCCGCCGAGTAGGCCGGCGAGGATCCCGGTCACGGCTACGAGCAGGGCTTTCACCAGGTCACTGACGATCTTCAACGGTCCGGGCAGGTCCGGAAGCGACGGGATCGGCACCGGCAGCGGCGGCAGTTGACGTGCCTTGGCCGTCGGGTCGGCCAGCAGCCTGCTGGACTCGACGGAACGACCCTGGGCCAGGTCGCCGAGCTTCTGCGTTTCGGTCTGGATCTGGTAGCGCTTGCCTGCGGCGATGTCGCCGAGGACGGGGCTCAGTTTGTCCAAGTCCGCCCGCGTCTTGGAGACGTCACCGGCGTAGGCCACCTTGGTGAGGCCGTCTCGCATCTGCAGCACCTGTGCGGCGAGCGCCTGCGTGTTCGACGAACCCTTTCCACCATCGGTGCTAGCCGTTGCGGCGCCGGCTGAGGCCACCGCCAACAGACTGCCTGCGGCGACCGCGGCAATCGTCCGGGCAATGTTGCCTTTCATTCCCTTACCTCCTGGCCTCTGGGACCTAACGAGGTAAATCGATACCCGCCGTATCGAAGGAACACCACCCGATCACCGGTTTGCGCCGTTTTCTAACCCTTACGTGCCGGATTCATTCCCAGTGAAGACCCCCACAATTGATTAACGTCGAAATCTTGTGCTTCCCCCTGAAGATCATCTTTTTCGAACTCTTTCATGACCATCCGTGACCGATCGACACGGTCGTGCGGCTCGTTCACCCACAGCGGTGTAAACGGTGATTGTTTGGCTTCATCACTCCGTCGGACAGGCGTGTCGCACTACTCCACTCGGGTTGTCCCCCACGCACGCCACGCCACCTTCTGGTTTCACATGCGAGTGGGGACATGGGAACGCCCCCGGTGCGAGCACCGGGGGCGTTCAGTGGTGGGAGCAGCCTCTCGAAGAGGTCGTCTACTTGCGGAAGGCGTCCGCGACCTTGTCGCCGAGGTCCTTGTCGACGTTCCGCCAGTACTCGAAGACGCGCTCCAGCACCGGCTGCGAGACGTCGTTCGAAGCGTGGCCGATGATGTTGTTCGCGAGCCGCTCACGCTGCTCGTCGTCCATCACCTCGCGCACGAGGGTGCCCGGCTGGCCGAAGTCGTCGTCCTCGGCGTGGAGCTTGTACGCCGACCGGATGACCTCGTCCTCGACGCCGTAGCTCGACGCGGTCTCGGAGGCGATCTCCGCGTTGGCGTGCGGGCCGCCGTAGGAGTTCGGCGCGTACACCGGGTCGCCCGGGTTGTTGTAGCGCATCGCGCCGTCACGCGAGTAGCTGTTCACCGGGGACTTCGGCGCGTTGACCGGCAGCTGCGTGTAGTTCGCGCCGATCCGGTAGCGGTGCGCGTCCGGGTACGCGAACAGGCGGCCCTGCAGCATCTTGTCCGGCGACGGGCCGATGCCCGGCACCAGGTTGGACGGCTCGAACGCGGCCTGCTCGATCTCCGCGAAGTAGTTCGCCGGATTGCGGTCGAGCACCCAGCGGCCGACCTTGATCAGCGGGTAGTCGCCCTTCGGCCACACCTTGGTCAGGTCGAACGGGTTGAAGCGGTAGTCCGCGGCGTCGGCGTACGGCATCACCTGGACGTGCAGCGTCCAGCTGGGGTGGTTGCCCTTCTCGATGTTCTTGAACAGGTCGCGGATGTAGTAGTCGGAGTCCTCGCCCGCGATACGGTCCGCGTCGGCCTGCGGCAGGTAGCCGATGCCCTGGTCGGTCTTGAAGTGGTACTTGACCCAGAACTTCTCGCCGCCGGCGTTCTCCCACAGGTAGGTGTGCGAGCCGAAGCCGTCCATCTCACGCCAGTTCGACGGGATGCCGCGGTCGCCCATCAGCCAGGTGACCTGGTGCGCCGACTCGGGACGCAGGGTCCAGAAATCCCACTGGATGTCGTGGTCGCGCAGGTGGTTGTCGGCGCGGCGCTTCTGCGAATGGATGAAGTCGGGGAACTTGATCGGGTCGCGGATGAAGAACACCGGGGTGTTGTTGCCGACGAGGTCGTAGTTGCCCTCGGAGGTGTAGAACTTCACCGCGAAACCGCGCGGGTCGCGCCAGGTGTCGGGTGAGCCGTTCTCCCCGGCGACCGACGAGAAGCGGACCAGGCTCTCGGTGCGCACACCCGGCTGGAACAGCGCGGCCTTCGTGAACTGGCTGACGTCCTCGGTGACCTCGAGGAAGCCGTGCGCGCCTCCACCCTTGGCGTGCACGACGCGCTCGGGCACGCGTTCGCGGTTGAACTGAGCGTTCTTCTCGATCAGGTAGTGGTCCTGGAGCAGGATCGGGCCGTTGGCGCCCAGCGTCAGCGAGTCGTTGTCGCTCGCGACGGGGATGCCCACATTGTTCGTGGTCGGCAAGGTCACGCAGGTGCCTCCTGGTTCGTGGTGGTGTGCGGTCGGCCGGTCGGGGCGGTGTGTCCCACCCTCTCGCTTATTCTGGAATCAGTCAAGAAAACACCCCGGGCGGGTGACGCCCACCATGCGGAAAAAAACTTGCACGCGCGTACCAAGTTAAGTTCTCATCGACCGTATGGCCCTCGCTCCGTACCGTCGCGTGTTAGCCGTGCCCGGAGTCCCCAGCTCGATGCTGCTGATGTTCCTGGCGCGGCTCCCGATGACGGCCATGGGCGTGACGATGACGCTGTACGTGGTCAACGACCTCGGCCGCGGCTACGGCGCGGCCGGGCTGATCGGCGCGGCCACCACGCTCGGCAGCGCGATCGGGGCGCCGCTCGTCGGCCGGTACGTCGACCGCTACGGGCTGCGGCCGGTGGTCGCGATCTGCGGGCTGGCCTCGACGACTTTCTGGATCAGCGCGCCGCATCTGCCGTATCAGGTGCTGCTGGCGGTCGCGCTCCCCGCGGGCGTGCTGTCGGTGCCCGCCGGGACGCTCGCGCGGCTGGTGCTCACCGCGCTCGTGCCGCTGGAGCAGCGGCGGGCGGCCTACTCGCTGGACACGATCCTGGTGGAGGCGTCGTTCATGATCGGGCCGTCGGCCGGGATCATGGCGATCACGCAGCTGCCCGCGGTCTACGCGCTCACCGGCATCGGAATCTGCTTCGCGCTTTCGGCGACGCTGATCTACCGGATGAACCCGCCGATCCGCGCCGAGGCCGACGCCGAGGTGTTCACCGGCGAGCGGCCGCCCGTGCGGAGCTGGCTCACCGGACGGCTCGTGATGGCGATGTTCATCGCCGCCGGCGCGCTATTCTGCCTGGTCGGTATGGAACTGGCCGCGTTGGCGACAGTGCGCGCGAGTGGCGACATCGCCTGGTCCGGGTTGCTGATCACGGTGATGTGCGTCGCTTCCGTCCTCGGCGGGGCGATACACGGCGCGGTCCGGCGGTCGCTTCCGCAGGGCACGCTGATGGTGCTGCTCGCGGTGCTCACACTTCCGGTCGGGCTGATCGCCGAGCCGTGGTGGCTGCTGGCGATCGTGCTCTTCCCGAGCAACGTGCTGTGCGCGCCGACGCTGGCGGCGAGCACGGAGACGGTCAGCGCGGCGGCGCCGCCCCGGGTGCGCGGCGAGGCGATGGGCCTGCTGGACGCGGCCAGCCGGATCGGGCTGGCGATCGGGAGCCCGATCATCGGGTTCGTGATCGACCGCTCCAGCCCTGGCTGGGGGTTCGCTGCGTCGGCGGTGGGCGCACTGGCGATCGCGTCACTCGGCCTCTTCTGGCGACGCTCCCGCACCCCCGCCGCCTCGGTGCCCGCGCTCGCCTCTTCCTGACGCGATTCGGCACCTACTTGCGATAGTTGCGGGGCATCCATCGCAAGCAGGTGCCGAATCTCCATCGCAAGTAGGTGCCGAATCGCGGGGGTTTTAGGCGCAGACCTTGCGGAGGGCTTCGACCCGTTCGAGGTTGCGCTTCGTCCAGTCCGCGATCTTGCCCGCGTCGGTGATGTTCTCCTTCTGGACCTGCAAGTAGGAGTCGGCCATGCCGGTGAGCGCGCCCGCCACGTCCTGCTCGCCGACGCTGGTCGCCAGCTCGCGCAACCGCTTCTCCTTGTCCGCGGCCCGCTCCTTGATCGTGGCCGGGTCCGGATTCAGGTCGACGAGGCTGAGCGCCTCGGCGCACGCGCCGACCTTCGTCGCGGCCTTGTTCGTCTGATCGACCGCGTTCGTGACCTCACTACAGCCCGCCAGCGCGAGTCCGGCGGCCGCCATGAGCGCCGCGATTCCCAACCTCTTCATGACAACCACAGTAGCGAGAAACGTGGGTGGTATGTCGGGTTCCCCCGGCACACCACCCCGCCTCAGCCCTTCACACAGACAACCTGCTTCAGGTGCGCGACCACCTCGACGAGGTCGGTCTGCGCCTTGATGACCGTTTCGATGTCCTTGTAGGCGGCCGGGATCTCGTCCACCACACCGGAGTCCTTGCGGCATTCCACCCCGGCGGTCTGCGCGGCGAGGTCTTCGGCGGTGTACAGCTTCTTGGCCTTGTTCCGCGACATCCGGCGGCCCGCCCCGTGCGACGCGGACTGAAAGGACGACGCGTTCCCGAGGCCACGCACGATGTACGAACCGGTACCCATGCTGCCCGGGATGATCCCGAGGTCGCCCGAACCCGCGCGGATCGCGCCCTTGCGCGTCACCAGCAGTTCGACGCCGTCGTAGGTCTCTTCGGCGACATAATTATGGTGGCAGCTGATCGCGTCGTCGAACGTCGTCTGCGGGACGACGTCCTTCAGCGCCTGCTTGACGAGCGCGACCATGGTGGCGCGGTTGCGTGCCGCGTAGTCCTGCGCCCAGAACAGGTCGCGCCGGTACGCCTGCATCTCCGGCGTGCCAGCGACGAACACCGCGAGGTCCGGATCCGGCAGATCCGCGTTGTGCGGCAGCTTGCGCGCGACGGCCATATGGCGTTCCGCGAGTTCCTTGCCGATGTTGCGCGAACCCGAATGCAGCATCAGCCACACGCGGCCTTCGTCGTCGCCGCCCTGTTCGAGGCAGACTTCGATGAAGTGGTTGCCGCCGCCGAGGCTCCCGATCTGGCGGGCCGCGCGGTCGTGCAGGTCCTGGACGCCGGCGTGCAGGTCACCGAAGGACTTCCAGAACGCGTCCCAGCCACCGACACCGTGCACCTTCGCCGGGTTCACCGGGGTCTTGTGCAGGCCGAAGCCGACCGGGACGGTGGATTCGATCCGGCGGCGCAGCTTCAGCAGGTCGTCGGGCAGATCCGCGGCGGTGAGCGAGGTTCGCACCGCGCTCATCCCGCAGCCGATGTCGACGCCGACTGCGGCCGGGGACACGGCGTCGCGCATCGCGATCACGCTGCCGACGGTCGCGCCCTTGCCGTAGTGGACGTCGGGCATGACCGCGACGCCGTGCACCCACGGCAGGTTGGCGACGTTGTGCAGCTGTCGCATGGCTTGGTCCTCGACCGACGTGGGGTCGGCCCACATCCGGATCGGAACCCGCGAGCCTTCGACCGCCGTGTACATGACTTTCCCTTCGTGGAAAACGTTTTGTCGCCCTTGAGGATGCCCGGGCCTGGCGAACCGGACAAGGCAATTACCGCACTCCACAGTGGACTGTCCACGGACCGCTGCTTGCACTGGCGTTCGTCGGTGGGATGCGGGCCTACAGCGGGGACGCGCGGGGCGAGTTCCTCGCTACGCGGCCTGCTTCGGTGCCACGAAGCCCTGCCTTGGCGCAATTCGTCCTCTAGTTGCGGTCGGGCTGGTCGCCGGGTCGCGATGTAGTGAAGGCCTCCTTCACTACCTTGAGGGTAGGGAAGGAGGCCTTCACGGGGACCTTGCCATCGTCGCGGGGTGGAACCTCGCCGCAAGTAGTCCTCTGGTTGCGGTCGGCCCGCATCACGAGCGGAGCGTCAGGCGTTCGCGGCGACCAGTTCGGCGATCTGGACCGCGTTCAGCGCCGCACCCTTCCGCAGGTTGTCGTTCGACAGGAACAACACCAGACCGCGACCGCCGTCGACGCCCGGGTCCGTCCGCAGTCGTCCGACGTACGACGGGTCCTGACCGGCGGCCTGCAACGGGGTCGGGATCTCCGACAGTTCGACGCCGGGAGCGCCGGTCAGCAGCTCGGTCGCGCGGGCGACCGAAAGCGCCTGCGAGAACTCGGCGTTGATCGAGATCGAGTGACCCGAGAACACCGGCACCCGCACGCAGGTGCAGGACACCAGCAGCTCCGGGATGCTCAGGATCTTGCGGCTCTCGTTGCGGAACTTCTTCTCTTCGTCCGTCTCGAACTCGCCATCGTCCACAATGGACCCGGCCAGCGGGAGGACGTTGTGCGCGATGGGGCGCGCGTACTTCTTCGGCTCGGGGAAGGTCACCGCCGCACCGTCGTGGGTCAGCGCGCCCGCGTTCGAGGCCGCCGCGGCGAGCTGGCCTTCCAGCTCCTCGACGCCGGCGAGTCCGCTGCCGGACACCGCCTGGTAGGTGCTGGCGACGAGCCGCACCAGGCCCGCTTCGGCGTGCAGTGGCTTGAGCACCGGCATCGCGGCCATGGTGGTGCAGTTGGGGTTCGCGATGATCCCCTTGCGCGCTTCCTTGATCGCCTCCGGGTTGACCTCGCTGACGACCAGCGGGACATCCGGGTCCATCCGCCAGGCGGACGAGTTGTCGATCACCGTGGCGCCTGCCGCGGCGAACCTCTCGGCCTGCGCCTTGGAGGTCGAGCCACCGGCGGAGAACAGCGCGATGTCCAAACCGGACGGATCGGCGGTCGTCGCGTCCTCGATGACGATTTCCTCGTCCTGCCAGGAAAGCTTCGAACCGGCGGACCGCGCCGAAGCGAAGTACCGCATTTCGGCGACTGGGAAATCCCGTTCGGCCAGCAGACGGCGCATCACGCCGCCGACCTGACCGGTCGCCCCGACGACTCCTACCCGCAACCCGGCCATCAGCGACCACTCCCCGCGTAGACGACGGCTTCTTCGTCGCCGCCGAGTTCGAATGCCTCATGGATCGCGCGTACCGCGTCGTCGAGCTGCGCGTCCCGGATCAGCACCGAGATCCGGATCTCCGAGGTGTTGATGATTTCGATGTTGACGCCCGACTGCGCGAGCGCCTCGCAGAACGTCGCCGTGACACCGGGGTGCGAACGCATCCCCGCGCCGACGAGCGACACCTTGCCGACGTGGTCGTCGTAGAGGACCGACTCGAAGCCGATCTCGTCCTTGATCTTCTCCAGCGACTGCACGGCCTTGGCGCCATTGGCCTTCGACAGCGTGAAGGTGATGTCGGTGCGGCCGGACGACGTACTGGACACGTTCTGCAGCACCATGTCGATGTCGATCTCGTTGTCGGCGATCACGCGGAAGATCCTGGCGGCGGCACCGGCCGTGTCGGGCACTCCGGTCACCGTGATCTTGGCTTCGGAGCGGTCGTGCGCCACACCGGTGATCAACGCTTGTTCCACGGGGATCTCCTCGATAGAACCGGTCACCGTGGTGCCCGGCTTGTCACTGTAGGAAGAACGGACTCGGATCGGGACGCCGTAGCGGCGCGCGTACTCCACCGAGCGCAGGTGCAGGATCTTCGAACCGCTCGCGGCGAGTTCGAGCATCTCCTCGTAGGCGATGGTGTCGAGCTTGCGGGCGTCGGGCACGACCCGCGGATCCGCGGTGTACACACCGTCCACATCGGAATAGATCTCGCAGACGTCGGCGTTCAGCGCCGCCGCAAGCGCGACGGCGGTGGTGTCCGAACCACCGCGGCCGAGGGTGGTGATGTCCTTGGTGTCCTGCGACACGCCCTGGAACCCCGCCACCAGCGCGATGTAGCCCTGGTCGAGGGCTTCCGTCACGCGGCTGGGGCTGACGTCGATGATCCGCGCGTTGCCGTGCACCGACGTCGTCACCACACCGGCCTGCGAACCGGTGAACGACCACGCCTCCGCGCCCTGCGCCGAAATCGCCATCGCGACGAGCGAGTTCGAGATCCGCTCACCCGCGGTGAGCAGCATGTCCATCTCACGTTCCGGCGGCGCCGGGTTGACCTGCTGAGCCAGGTCGAGCAGCTCGTCCGTCGTGTCCCCCATGGCGGAGCAGACGACGACCACGTCGTTGCCCGCCTTCTTGGTGGCGACGATGCGTTCCGCGACGCGTTTGATCCGGTCGGCACTTTCCAACGACGAACCGCCGTACTTCTGGACCACGAGGGCCACGCCCGAACCTCCTCGACGGGCCGGGCGTGCTCCTGGTGGGCACCGAGGAGCCCCCGCGTCCCTTATTTGGGCGAAAGCCTACCGGGGTCGCGCACGCCCGCCACCCTCGTAAGTGGTCCTGACCACTACTTCGAGGACTCCTGGAAGTAAATCTTCCTTAACACCAACGAAATACTAGGAGGGCTTTCACTTTAGTGACGGAGAGCACCCCTTGTTATCCATCCATGCCCCCGCCGCCACCCTCAAACGAGGAGCTTCGCTCCGCTGTATCTTCCCGAGTCGTGCACAAACCAGCTCACACAAGTACCCCGATCGCGTCGATCCTGGCCCATCGCTGGAGTCCTCGCGCCTACGACGAGGCCGCCGTCGTCACCGAAGACCAGCTCCGCGCGCTGCTCGAGGCGGCCCGCTGGGCACCGTCCTTCGGCAACACCCAGCCCACCCGCTACCTGGTCGGCCTGCGGGGCACGCCGTCGTTCGACCGGATCCTGTCGACACTCAACTCGGGCAACCGCGATTGGGCCCATCGCGCCGGTCTGCTGCTGATCGGCGTGATGGTGACCACGAACGAGAAGGGCGAGGTCCCGTACGCCGAGTACGGGCTGGGGCTGGCGAGCGAGAACCTCGTGCTCCAGGCCGTCGAACTCGGGCTGATCGCGCACCAGATGGCGGGCTTCTCCGCCGAAGCGGCGAAGGACTTCTTCGGTCTTCCCGACGACGTCGTCCCGAAGGTCGCCATCGCCGTCGGCTCGCCCGCCGACCCGTCCGTACTCGAAGAGGACTGGCGGATCGAGCGCGAGAAGGCACCACGGGAGCGCCTCTCGCTGGCGGAGTTCGCCTACTCGGACGCCTGGGGCACGAGCGCCTTCTCCGAGTGAGGGAGCCAGCGCAGGGCCAGACCCCCTAGAGCGATGTGCAGCAGGCTCAGCACCACGACGGCCGTGTGCAGACCCGCGACGAAGGCCGACTTCGCGTCAGAGGCGGCAGCGGGCGCGATTCCGGGCAGCTGGAGGGTTTCGTCGAGCGTCGGTGCGAGATCCGGTCCGGTCAGGCGGAACACCAGGGCGGCGAGCGAGCCCATGAGCGCGATCCCCAGCGCGTTCCCGATCTCGTTGCTGGTCTCGGCGATCGCGCCCGCCGCTCCCGCCCGCCCGGCGGGCACCGCGGCGACGGCGGTGTCGGCCACCACGCTGAACGAGATGCCGTAGCCGACGCCCGCGACCACCGTCGAGGCGACGTACCAGCCGACGCCGCCCGAAACGCCGGTCATGAGCAACAGCAGCAGCCCGATGGCGATGGCGAAATGGCAGCCGATCAGCGCCGTCCGCTTGCCGACGCGCTCGACCAGCGCCGGTGTGACGACGCACATGGTCGTCAGGACGGCCGCCCCGGGCAGGGCCAGCAGCGCCGCGTGCAGAACGGGCAGCCCCAGCACGGACTGAAGGTGGATGCCCGCCAGGTACGCGGCCGCCGACCAGGCGGCGAGGGGCAGCAACCCGGTGACGATCGCGATCGTGAAGACCCGGTCGCGGAACAGGGCGAAATCGATCAGCGGATGGTCGAGCGTCCGCTGGCGGCGGGCGAACCACACCAGTAGAGCGACCCCGGCGATCCCCGCGGAGAGCGAGACGGCGGACAAGCCGTCCGCGGCCATGTGCTTGATGCCATAGATCGCCAGGAGCAGCCCGACCGCGGACAGCACCACGCTCACCGCGTCGACGCGACCCGGCCTCGTGGCCCGCACCTCACGCAGCAGAACGGGCGCGAGCAGCAGGAACACCGCGATCACCGGCAGGTTGACCAGGAAGACCGAACCCCACCGGAACCGCTCCAGCAGGACACCGCCGACGACCGGGCCGATCGCGAAACCGGCGGCGAACGCGGCCGCGAAGACGCCGATGGCCTGCGCGCGTCGTCGCGGATCGGTGAAGAGTTCGCTCAACACCGCCAGCGCGGACGGCAGCAGCGTCGCGCCCGCCAGCCCCATGAGTGCCCGGAACGCGATGAGCAGTTCCGGTGTCGAGGCGAACGCCGCGCCCGCCGAACCCAGGCCGAACACCGCGGCGCCGATCATCAGCAGCTTCAGCCGTCCGTACCGGTCTCCGATGTTGCCGAACGCGATCAGCAGCGATCCGACCGCGAAGCCGTAGACGTCGAGGATCCACAGGGCCTGGTCGGCGCTCGGGGACAACGCCTGGCTGATGCGCGGCATCGCGAGGAACAGGATCGACCCGTCCATCGAGACCAGCAGTACCGGGCAAAGGATCACGAGAAGGCCGAACCAGGCTCGCGTGCTCTGTCGTGTCATGACGTCGACGCTGTACCGGCTTCGGGAGAGCAGCCATCCCCGTGCCGTGGGTACACCCCGCAGGTACACCCACGGCGTCGCGCGGGAACCTAGGCTCGGAGTCATGGAAAGCCTCGGCCTGTACCTCAAAAGCCGTCGTGACCGGGTGACCCCGGCCGAGATCGGCCTGCGCACCTACGGCACTTCCCGCCGCGTGCCCGGCCTGCGCCGCGAGGAACTCGCCCAGCTCGCCGGGGTGAGCGCCGGGTACTACACGCGGCTCGAACAGGGACTGGCCGAAACCGCTTCACGGCAGGTGCTCGACGCGCTCGCCCGCGCGCTCCGGCTCGACGACGTCGAAACCGGCCACCTGCACAATCTCGCCCAGCGGTCCGCGCTTCCCCGGCTGTCCGATCCCGGCCCGGAAGACCCGCACCCCCGGGTCCTCGCGCTGCTGGAGAACCTCGGCGAGGCCGTACCCGCCCTCGTCTTCGGCCGTCGCGGCGACGTCCTCGCGTGGAACCACGCCGGGAACGCGCTCATGGCCGAGCACGTCGCGTTCGACGCGCCGCGGGACCCGGAGCGGCGCCCGTCCCTCCCAAGGATGTTCTTTCTCGACCCGCTCACCCGCGACCTGTACCGGAACCGCGCCGAACTCGCCCGCGTCCACGTCGCCTACCTGCGGTTGACCGCGGGCCGCTATCCCACCGACGCGCGCCTCGCCGGGCTCATCGGCGAACTGACCATGCGCAGCGACGACTTCGCGGCGCTCTGGGCGACCGGCGACGTCGCCGACTGCACCGTCGGCGCCCTGCGTCTCCAGCACCCCACGGTCGGCGCGGTGGACGTCGACTACCAGGTGTGGGTCCAGCCCGACAGCCCCGATCACCGGCTGGAGATCTACACCCCGCAGGACGCCGCTTCAGCCGACGCTTTGCGGCTCCTGACCCACTTCGATCGCTAACGCGAGAAGGCTAGGCGGAACCGCCGAGACGCCGGATGATCTTGGCGAGAATTCCCGTGACCACCATCCAGAAGATGGCCGCGATGCCGTAGTTGATCAGCACGCGGAGTTTGGCGTCGGCGGGCATGAAGAGGTCCTTGAAGCCCAAAAGCAGCCCGTCGGCCCAGCCGCGGACGAACGAGACGATGCCGTTGTCCGGGTTCGCCTCGCCGATCACGAAGACGACGTGCAGCACCAGGATCGCGGCGAAGATCAGGCCGACCCAGCGGACCACGCTCGCCAGCACTCCAGCCGCGCGGCCACCGCCCGCGCGCCAGTCGACCTTGCGCTTGGTCTCCTGATCAGCGGTTTCCTTCTCTTCAGCGTGCTCGCCCATGCCGGGCAGTGTGGCACGCTCCCTGGTCCGATTGCTACCCGCGAGTAACCCGAATGGGCGCCACTCTGGTCACGGTTCGATCGCGGCCCGGGTTTCCTTTCGAGAGATCTCGCGGTTAAGGTGGCGTCGTGGCTCGAGCTCTCCTGCTTCGCTGCCGCGACGGGGCCTGATCTGACCGGCTCCCCGTCGCGGGGCTTCGTGGTGCCGGTCGTCGCACCCGATTCTTCAGGAGAACCGTCCCCTCATGAGCATTCGCAAGCCCACGCGCCCGGCGGCGTCCGAGCAGGCTTCTTGGAACACCCAGCGCGGCACTTCGATGCCCGTCCACCGCTATCGCCCCTGGTACGACCTGGTCGAGAACATCGACCTGCCCGACCGCACCTGGCCGGACAAGCGCATCGACACCGCCCCGCTGTGGTGCGCGGTCGACCTGCGTGACGGCAACCAGGCCCTGATCGACCCGATGTCGCCCGCGCGCAAGCGCAAGTTCTTCGACCTGCTGGTCCGCATGGGCTACAAGGAGATCGAGGTCGGCTTCCCGGCGGCGTCGCAGACCGATTTCGACTTCGTCCGCGAGATCATCGACGAAGGCGCCATCCCGGAGGACGTCAGCATCCAGGTGCTGACCCAGTGCCGTCCCGAGCTGATCGAGCGCACCTTCAAAGCCCTCGAAGGGGCGCCGCGCGCGATCGTCCACATCTACAACTCGACGTCGATCCTGCAGCGTCGCGTGGTGTTCCGCGAAGAGCGGATCGGCATCACGAAGATCGCTTCGCAGGCGGCCGAACTGGTCGTCGAGTACGCGGCGAAGCAGCCGGACACCGACTTCCGCTTCCAGTACTCGCCGGAGTCCTACACCGGCACCGAGCTGTCCTACGCGCTCGAGGTCTGCAACACGGTCACCGAGATCTGGCAGCCGACGCCGGAGAAGCCGGCAATCCTGAACCTGCCCGCCACAGTCGAGATGGCGTCGCCGAACATCTACGCCGACTCGATCGAGTGGATGCACCGCAACCTGGAGCGCCGTGACTCGGTGATCCTGTCGCTGCACCCGCACAACGACCGCGGCACCGGCATCGCCGCCGCCGAACTCGGCTACCAGGCCGGCGCGGACCGGATCGAAGGCTGCCTGTTCGGCAACGGCGAGCGCACCGGCAACGTCGACCTGGTCGCGCTGGGCATGAACCTCTACAGCCAGGGCGTCGACCCACAGATCGACTTCTCCGACATGGACGAGATCAAGCGGACCGTCGAATACTGCAACCAGCTGCCGGTGCACGAACGCAGCCCGTGGGCCGGTGACCTGGTGTTCACCGCCTTCTCCGGCAGCCACCAGGACGCGATCAACAAGGGCCTCGACGCGCTGAAGGCCGCCGCCGACAAGGCGGGGACCCCGGTAGACGAGCACCCGTGGGAGGTCCCGTACCTGCCGATCGACCCGAAGGACATCGGCCGCAACTACGAGGCCGTGATCCGGGTGAACTCGCAGTCCGGCAAGGGCGGCGTCGCCTACATCATGAAGGCCGAGCACCAGCTCGACCTGCCGCGGCGCTTGCAGATCGAGTTCTCGAAGGTCGTCCAGCGCCACACCGACACCGAGGGCGGCGAAGTCGACCCGGCCACGATGTGGAACGCGTTCTCGGCCGAGTACCTGGAGCTGAAGTCGCCGCTGGAACTGGTCCGCCAGCACGTCAGGGACAACGGGGACGGCGAGTACGACATCACCGCCACCGTGCGGGTCGAGGGTGACGAGCACGAGGTCACCGGACGCGGGAACGGCCCGATCGCGGCGTTCTTCGACGCGCTGTCGACCGTCGGCTTCGACCTGCGGCTGCTGGACTACAGCGAGCACACGCTCTCGCCGGGCGACGACGCCCGGGCGGCTTCGTACATCGAGTGCGCGATCTCCGACCGGGTTTACTGGGGCATCGGGATCGACCCGTCGATCGTGACCGCTTCGCTGCGGGCCGTCGTCTCGGCCGTGAACCGGGCCCACCGCTAGCTCGCTCGATTGAGATGAAGGGGCCTTTCATAGCAAATTTTGCTATGAAAGGCCCCTTCATCTCACGTAGGTCGCCCGCACCACCGCGGCTAGTGTCGCGTGATCCCGCAGGTCTTACCCGTGACTGGACGGCGATCTCCCGTGATTGGACGGAGATCACGCGTGACTGGACAGAGGTTACGGAAGATCTCCGTCTGATCACGCGTAACCGCCGTCTGATCACGCGAGATCTCCGTCTGAGGAACGAAACCCCACGCCAAGCAAGCAGGATCACGCGCAACTAGGTGACTACTTGCGCCGGTTAGAGGGCCTTCACCGCGGCCAGGACGTCGGCCGGGTCGGTGCGGGTGGTGTAGTCCGGGTGCACGTCGATGTAGCGGATGACGCCGTCGCGGTCCACGACCAGGACGGTCGGGTACGGCAGTTCCCACTCCGGCTCGCCGTTGATCTTCTCGACGTCGCCGATGAGCGTGTCGAACGCCGGCTTCGTCTCCGGGGCCAGCCGGAACGTGATGCCGAGCGCGCGTCCGAGTTCGTTGCCCACGTCGGACAGCACGGTGAACTCCAGATCCTTTGTGGACAGCGACTCGTCCGGGAGCTGCGGGCTGATCGCGATCAGCTTCACTCCGAGATTCTCCAGTTCCGGCAACACTTCCCGCTGATACGCGCGCAGCGCGAGGTTGCAGTACGGGCACCACGCGCCGCGGTAGAACACCACGACGGCGGACCCCTCGGCGACCTGGACCTTGGCGCCGTTCGCGTCCGGCAGTGTGAGGTCCGGCATCGCCGTCCCCGGCTTCGCGGCCGCTTCGACGACCGTCCCGACGAACTTCTCGCGGTCGGCCTTGAGCACTTCGGCGATCTCCGCCGGAACGTGGCTCGCGACGGATCCTCGCAGCTCGGCGAGGTCGGTGTCGAGATCCCCCATCATCAGCTCCCTGGGTTGTACTGATCGGTACAGTGTGTCCGACTGTACTATTCGGTACATGGATGGTCAACCGGCGAAGACACCTCGCGGACGGCTGACGCGGGACGCGATCGTCGACGCGGCGGCGGAACTGATGTACGTCAACGGCGTCGCCGGGACGAGCGTCGACAAGGTCCTCGCGGCGAGCGGGGCCGGGAAATCGCAGATGTACCACTACTTCAAGAACAAGGATCAGCTCGTCGAGGCGGTCATCGCGCGTTTCCTGGAGAACATCCTCGGCAACCAGCCGACCATCTTCGAACTGCGCGACTGGGCCGATTTCGACCAGTGGGCCCAGGAGATCCTGACCATCCAGACGACCCCCAAGGGCCCGATCGCCTGCCCCCTCGGCAACCTCGCCGGCGAACTCGGGGACGACCCGAAGATCGGGCCGCTGCTCGACAACGCCTATCGCGAGTGGGAATCACATCTCGAACGCGGATTGAAGTCGTTGCGGGAACAGGGAAAGCTCGCCGAAGACGCCGACCCGGCCAGGCTCGCGCAGGCCGCGATGGCGTGTGTACAGGGCGGCCTGCTGATGGCGCATCTGCGGCACGACATCACGCCGATCGCCGACGCGCTCAAGATCGCGCTGGACCACCTGAAGAGTCACGCTCGCCGGTGAGCGCGGCGACCTCGTCGGCGAGCGCGTCGAGCACCTTCGCCACCGCGGGCCGTGAGGACGCGCCGAGCCGGCAGACCGCTTCCACATGCCGCGCCGCCTTGATCCCGGCGATCGGACGGCAGACCAGGCCGCTGCCCCGCCGAGTGTCCATTGTGTACCGAGGGAGCAGCGCGATCCCGTGCCCGGCGGCGACGAGCCGTTCGGTGATGCGGAAATCGTTGATGCGCTGGACGACCTGCGGGCGCACACCGGTGCGGATGATCAGCGACTGGAGGATGTCGTCGACCGGGAACCCGGCGTTGACGCTGATCCAGCGTTCGTCGGCCAGTTCGGCGAGTTCGATCCGGCGCCGCTTCGCGAGCCGATGCCCCGTGGGAAGCGCGACGTCGAGCGGTTCGCGCAGCAGATGCCGCGTCTCCAGCCGCTCAGAACCGAGTGACGGCGCGTGCTCGTCCCGGTGCGCGACCACGATGTCGTAATCCGCGACGAGCCCGGGAACCTCCGGCGGGGTCATGTCGACGTCGCGCACGATGACGTCCAGCCCCTCGAATTCCGCCGTCCGGCGCAGCAACCCCGGCAGCAGCATCAGCCCGGCCGACTGGAAGATCGCCACCCGGACCCGGCCGCGCGGGGCGCTGCGGTAAGTGTCCAATTCGGACTCCGCGCGGTCGAGCGCGGCGAGCACGTCGTCCGCGCGGGCGACCAGCGCGCGGCCCGCGTCGGTCAGCCGGAGACCCCGGCCCGCCGGTTCCGTCAGCGCGAGCCCGACGTCGCCCTGCAAGGCGCGGAGCTGCTGGGAAACCGCGGACGGGGTGCAGTGCAGTGCCTTGGCGGCCGCCGTCACGCTGCCGCGATCGGCGAACTCCCGCAGGGTCCGCAACCGGCCGATGTCCATGCCGCCAGCATATGTGAAGCGAAACTGAACGGTCACTGAAAATATTGTCGCTTGTCCTTCACGATATGCCCCCGTAAGAGTGAACGTATGCCCGCCCGCGACCGTTTGCTCGCCCTGCTCGTCGCCGTCCTCTGGGGCTGCAACTTCCTCGCCATCCACGCCACCCTCGGGCAGTTCCCTCCCGTCTTCGCCGGTGGCCTGCGCTTCGCGGTCATCGCGATCCCGACGCTCCTGTTCGTGCCGTGGCCGAAGGTGAAGATCCGCCACCTGCTCGGCTACGGACTGGGCTTCGGCACCGGGCAGTTCGCGTTCCTCTTCATCGCGATGGACACCGGCATGCCGACCGGCCTCGCGTCGCTGGTACTTCAGGCTTCGGCCCCGTTCACCGTCCTGCTCGGCGCCGTCTTCCTGCGGGAACGCGTCTCCAGGCGGCAGCTGGCCGGGATCCTGCTCGCCGTCGCCGGGATGGCGACGATCGCCTGGCAGCAGGCGGGCAACGCCGCCCTGCTGCCGGTGATCCTGACCCTGCTCGGCGCGCTGAGCTGGGCGTTCGGCAACCTGAGCACGCGGCAGGCGGCACCGGACAACCCGCTGAACTTCGTCCTCTGGATGTCCGTGGTGCCGCCGCTGCCGATGTTCGCGCTGTCACTGGCCATGGAGGGCCCGGCGGAGATCGGCCACTCGTTGACCACACTGGGTACCCCGACCGGGCTGATCGGCCTCGGCGGGCTCGCCTACGTCGTGCTGTTCGGCACTATCGTCGGCTCCGGGATCTGGACGTCGCTGATGCGCCGTAATCCGGCTGGCGTGGTCGCGCCGTTCTCCCTGCTGGTGCCGGTGGTCGGGCTGTCGATGGCGTTCCTCGTGCTCGACGAGCGGCCTTCGCTGCTCGAAGTCGTCGCGGCGGCGGTCGTCATCGGCGGGGTGCTGTTCGGTTCGACGAAACGCCGCGTGCGCGAGCCGGACTTCCTCCCTGAAGCCGAAACACCTCAGCCCACTGGCGTGCGGTGAGGTTTTTGGGCAAGGCGGTGGGCGGGATCCGCTCCTCCTGAAGCCAGCGCCGGGTCTCGCGGGACGCGCCGAGGATCTCCGCGATTCCCCGGCCCCGGCCGGTGAACACCCGCCGCACGAACTCCTGATAGCGGTCGCGGTGCTCGACGAGCGGAGACGTCCGCCGGGTCATGGTCAGCAGCCCGCCGTCGACGCCGGGCCGGGGACGGAACGCCGTCGCCGGGACCCTCGTGACCAGCCGGAAGTCGAACCACGGCCACCACTGCGCGGTCATCATGGTCGCGCCGCCGACACCCGCGCGGCGGCGCGCCACCTCCCATTGCACGAGCAGCACGGCCTCGGTCCAGCCGGGAGCGCGCAGGACGCGGCGCAGCGTCGCGGTGGTCAGATGGAACGGCAGATTGCCGACCAGCACATGCGGCGTCGCCGGGAGGGGGTGCCGCAGGAAGTCCGCGGTGACGATCTCCGTCGGCGGCTGGACCCGGCCCGCGAGCCGGGCGGCGCGCCGGTCGTCGAGTTCGATGGCGGTCAGGCGCCTGCCCAGCCGCTGCAACGGGACGGTCAGCGCGCCGTCGCCCGCGCCGATCTCGACGATGGGCCCGCCAGTGGCGGCGGCGAGCTCCACGACGGTTTCGATGGTGTTCCGGTCGATGAGGAAGTTCTGGCCGAGTTCATGACGGCCAGGACGCTGTGTGCGCAAGGGATCTCCGCGGCTTCGAGGTGAGCCGGGCAGCCTGAAGCAGGCCCGGCGATGACTCGCTCGGGCGACGGTTCCTTGCTGGATGCGTGGAATCCGCCGCTAGACGCGGCGGGTCCTGGTGAAGGCGGCAGCACACATGGCGGCGAAACTACCCCGGCCGGAGCACTCTCGCCAACGGTTTTCAGCAGGAGTCGCGCGGCGACAGAGTCAAGTACGCTTGATCTATGTCATGGACCGCGACGGACCGGTACCGGTCGCGCACCGCACCCTCGGGGCTGGCGCTCGTTCAGGACTTCCTCAACACGAAGGCGATCAAGACGCACGGCCTCGACCTGCTGAGCGAAGCCGACCTCGCACGGCCTTGGGCGGCCGAGGCACTGGGCGAGTGGTCGCGGACTCGAGACTCCGACGTGCCCGAGATCACGCTGGCCGACGGCGACCTTCGCGCGCTTCGCGACCTTCGGGAGTCGTTCGTAGGGCTCGTCGACGACGGCGACGCTTCGGCCGTGAAGCCGGCGAAGGCGGACCTGGTCCTGCGGGACGGCGTCGTCCGGCTGTTCCCGTCGGGCATCGGGCGGCAGTGGCTCACCTCGGCGCTGTGGACGGAGACGCTGCTCGCGCAGCAGTCCGGGATCTGGCCGCGGCTGAAACTGTGCCGTCTCGACGGCTGCCGTTCGGCGTTCTACGACGTCTCGCGCAACAACAGCGGAGTCTGGCACGACGTGAAGACCTGCGGGAATGTCGTGAACCTGCGGGCGTCGCGGGAGCGGAAGAAGGCGCTCAGCTGAACGAGGCCAACGCCGACGGGATCGGGATGTCGCCGCCGATGACGTCGAAACCCTGGTTCTCGGCCAAAGGTTCTTCGAGGGTCGCGACCATGACGGCGGCGACGTCGGCTCGGGAGATACGGCCCGGTTCGAGGTGACCGGCGATCTTGACGTGGCCGCTCGGCTTGTCGTCGGTGAGCGTGCCGGGGCGGACGATCGTCCAGTTCAGGCTGGAGCGGCGGAGGATGCTGTCGGAGATCTGCTTCGCCATCAGGATCGAGCGCACCAGGCGATCGCCCTGATCCGGCGAATCGGCGAACTGCGCGGACAACTGCACGAACCGCGAGACACCCGCCTTCTCCGCGGCACGGATCGCGGTGATCACGCCGTCGCGATCGACGAGGTCCACCGACGCCTGATCCGGATCGGGCGCGCCGATCGCACTGATCACCACCTCGGAACCGGCGAGGGCCTCGACGAGGTCTTCCGCGTCGGCGGTGACGTCCGCGACCACGGTTTCCACACCGAGACCGGCGACCTCCTCGGCGCGGCGGCGGCTGCGCAACCCCGCCCGCACCTGATGTCCCCGCCCCCGCAGAAGCCGGACCACGTGAATCCCCGTCCGCCCCGAAGCACCCAGCACTGTGACCCGCATGACACCGAGTCTGCCCGAAAGCGGCCGGTTTTGCCTGGTCGCGCCCGCCGCAATTAGTCACCTACTTGCGGGGCTTGGCGCCTCGCTGACGGGACCGCGCGTGTCGCGAAAGCCACTTTCGGGACGTGTGATGTCCCGAAAGTGGCTTTCGCGACATGGTCGCGCGCGATGCCTGGCGTCCGCGAGTCACCCCAGACCGCGTTCAGCCACCTGAAGGCGACGCAAGGAAGGCCCCCTTCCTTGCGCCTAGCGCAAGGAAGGGGGCCTTCATGTACTTCCGCGAAAGGAACTAGAGGATCTCGGCCGCCGAGCCGACGTCCGGCAGACCGCCGATGTCAGGATTCAGATCCCCGGCATCGACGAGTTCCGCCTTGACCTCGTGCCGCTGGATCCGCCCGTCGCGGATGTCCTCCGCGTAGTGGCAGGCGACCCGGTGCCCCGCGCCGATCTCCCGCAGCTGCGGGCGGTCGGTGTCGCACAGGCTCTGCTGCTTCCACGGGCACCGCGTGTGGAAACGGCAGCCGGACGGCGGCCGCGCCGGCGAGGGAAGGTCACCGGCGAGCAGGATCTGCTCCCGGGTGTCCTCCACCGTCGGGTCCGGCACGGGGATCGCCGAAAGCAGCGCCCGCGTGTACGGGTGCAGCGGGTTCTCGTACAGCGCGTCGGCGTCGGCTTCCTCGACCAGCGAGCCGAGGTACATCACGCCGATGCGGTCGGAGATGTGCCGCACCACCGCGAGGTCGTGCGCGATCACCAGGTACGTGAGGCCGAGTTTCTCCTGGAGGTCTTCCAGCAGGTTGACCACCTGCGCCTGCACCGAGACGTCCAGCGCGGACACCGGTTCGTCGGCGACGATCAGGTCCGGCTCGACGGCCAGTGCCCGAGCGATGCCGATGCGCTGACGCTGACCGCCGGAGAACTCGTGCGGGTACTTCCGCAGCGAGGACTCCGGAAGACCGACGGCGGACAGGAGTTCGCGCAGCCGCGTGGCGGTCGCTTCCTTGTCCTTGTCGAGGCCGTGCGCCTTCATTCCTTCCAGCAGAATGGATTCCACCGACTGCCGAGGGTCCAAAGAGGACATCGGGTCCTGGAAGACCATCTGCATCCGGCGGCGCGCCTTGCGCAGGGCCTCGCCCTTGAGCCCGGCGATGTCCGTGCCGTCGAAGACGACGTTGCCGTTCGTCAACTCGGTCAGCCGGAGGATCGCCCTGCCCAAAGTGGACTTCCCGCAGCCGGACTCCCCGACAAGGCCATAAGTCTCGCCCTTGCGGATGGCCAGGTCGACGCCGTCGACGGCGTACACGTGCCCGACCGTGCGGTCGACGACGATGCCGCGTTTGATCGGGAAGTGCACCTTGAGGTCGTTGACCTCGAGCAGCACTTCCTGCGTCGGTACCACTGAGGTCATCGTGCCCCTCCTTGTGCGGCCACGGCCGGGATCACCGGGTTGTGGCAGCGCAGCAGCCCACCGCGATCGGGGGTCAGCTGCGGTGAAACCTCCCGGCACACGCCGAGAGCGTTCGGGCAGCGGGGCGCGAAGGCGCAACCGCCGTCCCACGGGATGTTGTCGGCGACGGATCCCTTGATGGGGATCAGTTTCTCGCCGCGACCCGCGTCGAGACGCGGGATCGAGGCGAGCAGGCCGTGCGTGTACGGGTGCCGCGGCTCGGCGAACAGCGCGTGCCGTTCGGCGCGCTCGACGATCTTGCCGCCGTAGAGCACGTTGACCTCGTCGCAGAGACCGGCGACGACACCGAGGTCGTGCGTGATCATGATCAGCGCGGTCCCGGTGTCCTGCACCAGTTCCCGCAACAGCGCGAGGATCTGCGCCTGGATCGTCACGTCGAGCGCGGTGGTCGGCTCGTCGGCGATGAGCAGCCGCGGACGGCACGCCAGCGCGATCGCGATCAGCGCGCGCTGCCGCATCCCGCCGGAAAGCTGGTGCGGGTACTCGGAAAGCCGCCGCGACGGGTCGGGGATGCCGACCTTGTCCAGCAGTTCCGTCGCTTCCACCGACGCCGCCTTGCGCGACATCCCGCGGTGCCGTTCCAGCACCTCGGTGATCTGCAGGCCGATCGGGATGACCGGGTTCAGCGAGGACAGCGGGTCCTGGAAGACCATGCCGAGGTCACGACCCCGGCGGTCCCGCATTTCCTTGTCCGACAGGCGAAGCAGATCAGTGCCTTCGAACGACACCGAGCCGCTGACGTGGTTGCCGCGCTTCGCGAGCAACCGCATGATCGCCAGTGACGTCACGGATTTGCCGCAGCCGGATTCGCCGACCAGGCCGACCGTCTGGCCGGGTTCGACGTCGAAACTGATCTCGTCCACCGCGGTGAACGGCTTCTCGCCGCGTCGCTGGAAAACGACCTTGAGGTCGCGTACTTCAAGGAGAGCCATGAAAGATCACCGCCTGTTCTTCGGATCGAGGGCTTCCCGCAGTGACTCGCCGAGCAGCGTGAACCCGAGCGCGACGATGATGATCGCGATGGCCGGGTAGTACGCCAGCTCGGGGCGGATGTCGAGGAACTGCCGAGCGCTGCGGCTCAGCATGATGCCCCATTCCGCCCGGTTCGGGTCCGGGTCGCCGAGACCGAGGAACGACAGCGCGGCCGCCTCGAGGATCGCGGTCGCCAGCGTCAGCGTGGCCTGCACGATGAGCGGGCCGAGCGAGTTGGGCAGCATGTGCCGCAACACGATCGCCCCGCGTTTGACGCCGAGCGACGTCGCCGCGAGCACGTGGTCACTGTTTCTCTGCGCCAGCATCGAACCGCGCAGCAATCGCGCGAAGATCGGCACGCCGACCATCGACACGGCCACGATCACGGTCCACTGGCTCGGCTTCTGGAACAGCGCGGCGACCGAGATCGCGAGCAGCAGTGACGGCACCGACAGCATGACGTCGACCAGCCGCATCAGCACGGTGTCGACCCAGCCGCCGAAGGCACCGGCGAGGCCGCCGATGATCATGCCGACCACGACGCCGATGATGGTGGCGAGCACACCGACCAGCAGTGTGTTCTGCGCGCCGACCAGCAGCCGGGAAAGGTAGTCGCGGCCGAAGTCGTCGACACCGAGCGGGAAACCGGCCTGTGCGCCGGGGATGATGCCCTGGCCGAGGATGACCTCGCTCTGCAGGTACCGCTCGTAGGGGTCCTTCGGCGCGATGAACGGCGCCAGAATCGCCAGCAGCAGGAACAGGAAGGTGATCACGCCGCCGGCGATCGCCACCGGGCTCCGCAGCATCCGGCGGATCGCCTCGCCACCGAGGCTGTGCCCCTTCGCCGACGACGCGGCGAGCTTGTCGATCGGCTCTTTCTTCTTGTTCAGCAATGTGTTCATCGGACACGCACCCTCGGGTCGATGAGCCCGTACGAGACGTCGACCAGCATGTTCACCAGCACGTAGACCAGCGCGCCGAACAGCAGCAGCGCCTGCAGACGCGGGTAGTCACGCCGTTCGATGCCTTCGGCGAGCAGGAAGCCGAGACCGCGGAAGTTGAACACCCGCTCGGTCAGCACGGCGCCACCGAGGAGCGCGCCGGTCTGGAGACCGATGACGGTGACCACCGGCAGCAGGCCGTTGCGGAGCACGTGACGGCGCCGGACGACCGGCTGGGTCAGGCCCTTCGAGTTGGCCGTGCGGATGAAGTCCTCGTTCAGCACGTCCAGCACCGAAGCCCGGGTGATCCGGACGATGACCGCGAGCGGAATCGTGGCCAGCGCGAACGCCGGGAGGATCAGGTGGGTGATCGCGTCCCAGGCGGCGTCCCATTCCTGGGTGATGATGCCGTCGAGGACCGCGAACCCGGTGACCGTGGTGGCGTCGAGGCCCGCCATCTGACGGCCCTGTGAGGGAAGTCCCAGCGGGGCGGCCAGCGCGTCCTGCATCATGTAGCCGAGGAAGAACACCGGCACGGCGACGCCGATCAGCGAGAGCACGATGATGACGTTGTCGACGGCCCCGCCGTGGAAGCGGGCGGCCAGGTAGCCGAACGGGATACCGAGGCCCACCGCGATGAGCATCGCGCAGAAGCCGAGTTCGAGAGTGGCGGGAAGGAAGTTCCCGATCTCCGACATGACCGGCTGGGCGGAGACCAGCGAGTTGCCGAAATCGCCGGTGATGGCCCGGCCGAGGAATTTGAAGTACTGGACGAAAATCGGATCGTCGAGGCCGAGGAGCTTGTTCAGGTCGGCGATCTTCTCCGGGGTCGCCTTGTCACCCAGGAGGGCGCCGGCGGGGCCACCGGGCAGTGACCGGAGCCAGGCGAAGATCAAAATGGACAGGATCAAGAGCGTCGGTATCGCTTGTAGCAGCCGACGCACGAGAAAACGGAGCACGTGCGTTCCTTTGTTGCCAGCCCGGGAATGGACCACAGGGGGCAGGCGCGGTAGCGCCCACCCCCTGGTGGCTCAGTGGTGGTGGATCAGTTGACCGTGACGGTGTAGAAACGCTCGTCGGTCAGCGGGCTGGCCACCAGGCCCTTCACCTTCGGTCCGACGACGATCGCCGGGGGGCCGTAGGAGATGGGGATGGCGGGCAGGTATTCCATGATCTTCTGGTTCGCTTCCTGGTACGCCTTGGTGTGCGTCTCACCGGCGGGCGCGGCGTCCGCGGCGGAGATGGCGTTGAAGAGCTCGGCGTTGTTGAAGCCGAACTCCGGCTTCTCGCGGCCGAAGAAGGTACCCACGAAGTTACCGGCGTCGTTGTAGTCACCGGTCCAGCCGAGCAGGTGCACGTCCTGCTTGCCCGCCTTCTGGACGTCGTCCTTGTAGCCACCGTTCCACGGCTTGGCGATCGGCTCGACCTTGATGCCCATGGCCTTCATGTCCTCGGACAGCGAGGTGAAGATGTCCGCCGGGTTCGGCATGTACGGCCGGGTGACCTCGGTCGGGTAGTAGAACTTCAGCGTCATACCCTCGGCGCCGGCTGCCTTCAGCAGGTCTTTCGCCTTCTGAAGGTCGTACGGGTACTTCGTGACGTTCTCGTTGTAGCCGTCGATCGCCTTCGGCACGAACTGGGTCGCGGTCTCGGCGCCCTCGGGGAGCTTCGACTTCACGAACTGCTCGCGGTTGAGGCCGTAAGCCAGCGCCTTGCGGACGTTGATGTCCTTCAGCTTCGGGTTGTTCTTCTGGTTGATACCCAGGTACAGGATGTTGAACGACGGGCGGATGAGTACCTGCTCGCCGTCGTTGCGCAGCAGGCCGTAGTCCGCGGGCGACGGGTAGTCGTAGCCCTGGATGTCGCCGGCCTTCAGCGCCTGCTTGCGGGCGTTCTCGTCCGGGATGACCTTGAAGACCAGCTTGTCGAGCTTGGCCGTCTGGGTCGGGGAGTCGGTCGCCTTGGACAGCGTGATCTCACCCTTGGCCTGGTCCCAGCTGTCGAACTTGAACGGGCCGGTGCCGGTCGGGTGCTGCAGCGCGTACTCGGGGTACTGGAACGAGTCACCGCTCTGGGTGACGTTGTCCGCGTTGTACTTCTTCAGCGCGTCCGGGCTCTGCATGGAGAACGACGGCAGCGTGAAGGCCGCCGGGAAGGCGCCCTTGGCCTTGTTCAGGTTCAGGACGGCGGTCGACTCGTCCTTGACCTGGCAGTCCTTGAACACCGGGGCGCCGGAAGCGTCACCCTCGTTCTTCGCGAAGCCCTCGAAGACGTCGCCGTAGTAGATCATCTGGCTCTGGGCGGCGGCGCCCTTCATGTTGAACATGCGGTTGAAGTTGAAGCAGACCGCTTCGGCGTTGAACGGGGTGCCGTCGTGGAACTTCACGCCCTTCTTGAGGGAGAAGGTCCACGTCTTGCCTTCGTTGCTGCCTTCCCACTTCTCCGCCAGGCCCGGCTCGAGGTCCGCGGTGCCCGCCTTGTTCATGACCAGGGTGTCCATCACCTGGCGGATGATGCGGAAGGTCTCACCGTCGTCGTTGAAAAGCGGGTCGAACGTCTTCGGGTTACCGGCGGCGCCGAAGACCATGGTGCCTCCCGAGCCACCCCCTGCGCCTTCTTCACGCTTCGAATCGGCACAAGCGGAAATGGAGACCGCGAGTGCGCCGGCAAGCCCGATCAGGGCCACACGGCGTGCTCGGGTCACCCGCAGTTGCTGCATCTGGCACCCCTTGAGGAGAATTTCGGTGTTTTAGGCACCGCCGGCGTCGGTCGGTAACTCGAACTCCGCGGACGATCGGTGTGCTCGCCGACACTAGCGGGAACTCGGCTCGCACTTAAGCACGCGAGGTTACGATCGCGCTACGCGAAGGCCAATACGACCGCAAAGTGTCGGCAATTCCGGACGGAGCGTAATCAATTCGGCGCCACTAACGCGTAGAGTGCCGGACCACTAACGCAAATGGGTGTCCCCCACTACGCTCAATGGGTCACTGACAAAAGTGGACAAACACCGGCGGAAGCAGGTTCCTGCCGGATGTTAGCGGGTCCTTCACACCTGGCCCAGTACATGAAGGCCCCCTTCATGTACTTCAAGTGAGCGGCGGTACGGCCTGGGTCACCACACGGTCCGCCGCCGCCCTGGTCCCGTCGACGGTGAACCACCCGCGCTCGAACAGCTGCCAGCGCCGCAGGTCCGCCCGCGATTCCTCGCCGTCCCGGCCCGCGGCGCGGTCGAGGCGTTCGGTCTCGCTCCCGCCGTCCAGCCAGGTCAGCAGGGACAACGACGGCCGGATCCGCGCCCTGCCACTGGAAACGCCTTCCAGCACGAGGACGTCGGGGACGTCGATCTCGACTTCTTCACCCGGCCGCGGGACGCCGCTGGTCCAGTCCACGCGCCGGTAGCCACCCGGCCTGCCCGCGCGCAGCGGTGCCAGGACACCGGTTTCCAGCCTCGGCCACCACGAAACGGGCTCGTCCCAGGTGGCGAATTCGTCGGTGCTGACCAGGGCGACCCGGACGCCACGACTGTCGAGTTCCGCGACGACCTTCCCGGCGAGGGTGGACTTCCCCGATCCGGAAGGCCCGTCGATGGCGAGCAGGCGAACCGCGCCGAGCCGGGGCGGGGCCGCCAAGACCTCGTCGATCAGCGTGCGCGTGCGGGGCTCACTTCGGGGAGGCCTTTGACGTTGTCGGGAGCGGCCGTCCTCGCTTCGAGCGCGGCGACGCGTTCTTCCAGGTCACGCTGGGCGTCGGCGAGTTCGCAGCGGAGCAGCGCGATCTCTTCGACGGAGGTCCGGACCTCTTCTTCGAGATGCCCGACCTCGGTCGACAGATGCAACGCGACCAGTGCCAGCACCACGCCGGCCAAGAGGAATACGAAGTTCGACGGGGTCTGGACGCCGGTCACGCGAGCCAGGAAATCAGCGGCCTGCGGAACGAGCGCGAGAACCACGACGCCGAGCGAGAGGACGAGCCAAACGCCCGCGTACTTCTCGCGCAGTTTCCGCCGTCGCATCATCTCGAGAACGGCGAACAGCACCAAACAGGCGACGACGATGCTGAGAATGCGCCAGCCGTCCATGATCAGCTCCTTTTACGCCGAATCCGACGAGTCGACGGCGGGGCGGCGGCGCACCAGCGCCAGCAGCAGGGCAAGTCCGGCGCGGCCGAGGTAGACGGCCGATTTCACTGGCGAATGGCTCGGTGTCCCACCGATCCGTTCCCGCATGATCACCGGGATTTCCTTGATCTTCAGTTCGGCGCGGATCGCCATCACCAGCGATTCGACCGTGTCGCCGAGATATTCGGCCGGGTAGTAGCCCGCGAAAAGCTTGATCGCCTTCGGGCCCATCGCTTTGAACCCGGAGGTCACGTCGGTGAGTTTGGTCTTCCCGAGCCGGGAGAAAACGAGTGAGAGGACGACCATCGCGTATTTCCGCGGGCCGCTCGCCTTGTACGAACCCTTGCCCGCGAACCGCGAACCGATCGCGATGTCCGCGTCGTCGAGCGCGTCGAGCAGGGCGGCGACCTCGTCGGGATCGTGCTGGCCGTCGGCGTCGACCTGGACGACGACGTCGTAGCCGCGGGCGGCCGCGTACCGGAAGCCGGTACGCATCGCCCCACCGACGCCGAGGTTGACCGACAGGCGGGCCACCTCCGCGCCCGCGCCACGGGCGAGCTTGGCCGTGTCGTCGGACGAGCCGTCATCGACCACCAGCACGTCCATGCCCGGCAAGGACTGCTTGACCTGGGAAATGACCGCGGCGACGGTAGCCTGCTCGTTCAGGGCAGGCATCACGATGAGTACGCGACGGGTGGTCACGGACGTACTGGACACTGGATCACTCTATCTTCTTACTGGCCGTGAGCGGTGTCGGACCCGGTGGTGGCGCCGGCGGCGACCACACCTTGCTGACCTTCGATTTCGTAAACCGACGCGTCGGGGTTGTGATAGACGCGCTTGAAACCCGGAGTGATGTCGAGGCGCTGGAGGCCCACCGCGGACTGCGCGTTGGGGGCCACCTTGCCCTTGCCGACGATCGCGTAGCGCACCTTGAGGTCGGTGAGCGCCTCGCGCACGCGCGGCTCGCGGTTGATGTCGTTGAGGAACACGCTGAGCCAGCCCGCCTTGGTGGTGAACTCGGCGCCGTAGTTGGTCCACTCGACCGGCTGGACACCCGAAAGGGCGTACATCCACACCGAGCCGTCGGCCTTGTCGTTCATCACGCGCTCACCGGGCATGACGTGCTTCCCGAGCCAGGCGTAGGCCTCTTCCTCGCCCTTGCTGACCGAAGGGCCGTCCGCGCCGTAGTTCATCGCCAGCCGCGCGGAGTTGCGGCCGATGTAGCCGCCCCGGCTCAGCACCGCGACCACCAGCCCGACCACCAGCGCGCCGGCGATGGCCGCGGTGTACGGGTTCAGGTTCGGTTTGCGCTCGCCGAGCTTCTCGGCGAACTTGCCCGACGCGGTGTGCACGAACTCGCCGAACGCGACGGCGCCCGCCAGCGGGACGAGCGCGCCGATGCGCCAGTGGTCGTTGTAGAACACGCCGGTCAGGGTGTGGATGAGCGGCGTCTCCAGCGAGATCGTCGCCGCGAACAGGCCACCGAGGACGACGTACGCGCCGACCATCCAGAGCATCCGACGGTGCTTGACCAGGAAGAACACGCCGATGATCGCCGGGATGCCGATCCACCACTGTGGGAACGACGCCATCGGCGAGAACGTGATGGTCTGCCCGAGCGCGCCGGACACGCTGGTCTCCGACGCCCAGAACGCGCTGGTCACGCCGCCCGCGTTGTAGAGCGCGGGCAGGACCTGCGGAACGCCGAGCACGACCGCCATCACGATCGTGGCCACCAGTGAGGCCGCGCTGCGGCGCCAGCTGATCTTCTCGAAGCGGAACAGGACCGCGAGCAGGATCAGCAGGAAGTAGACCATGATCACGAAGATCAGGCTGGTGTGCAGGCCGGCCAGCCCGGCGACACCGACGCCGATCGCGACCGGTCCGGCGATGCCGCGCGGTTTGAGCAGCAGGCGGGCCAGCGCGAGCATCGCGGGCACGAGCGCCACACCGGCGACGTACGGCCACAGCGGGCCGCGCCACAGCGAGTCGTACGGGAAGGCGGTGAACCAGGTGGACACGGCCGCCGCGGCGGCGGTCGCGAGGACCGGCATGCGCCAGGCGCGGCACATCGCGGCGACGCCGACCGGGACGGTCAGCACGACCATGAGCGCCGCCAGGTTCAGCGTCGGCATCATCGTCAGGCCGCCCTTGCCGAAGATCAGGGCGAGCAGCGCGTGATAGGTGTCTGGGTAGAAGTAGTCGGTCTGGTTCGGCAGGTTGGCGATGGTGCCGACCGTCGACGCGCGCGCGTCGCCGTGCTCGGCGATCCAGCGCACCAGGTTGCCATGGAACGGCGCGTCCCAGCCCTGCTGGACGTTCTCCAAGGTGCGCGAACCGCGCAGGAAGGTCACCGTGCCGACGCCGAGGCCGACCACGACACCCGCGCCGATCAGCAGGTGATCGCGCAGGGAGCGTTTCGGCGCGTCCTCGTCGTCTTCGTCCCAGCCGGGGTGACGCTTCGCGGTGAAGCGGAGCACGAGGAAGGAAAGGCCGAAACCGACGACGGACAGCAGCAGGATCCACAGGCTGACGTTCAGCAAGGTCCAGCGGATGCCGGAACCGCCGAGGATCGGGATGCCGATGGCGACGAGGCCGAAGGTCAGCAGCGGGGCCGCGGCGGCGAGGGTCCAGCCGCGCAGCCTGATCGCGGCACCGAAGACGAGCCCCGGCAGCCAGAACGCCAGCAACACCAAAAGAACGTTCATCGAATTCGCTGTCCAACCCTATTCGGCGTTAAGAACGCCACCGGCCAGTTCCGGCCCGTGATGGCGCGGCCACACTATCGAGACGTTTCGGACGGCCGCGCGTTGCCCGTCTCGGGGGTGCCTCTCACCACGAACGCCATGACGACCAGGAGCCCGGCCGTCGGGCCGGCGGCGAGGCCGACGACGGCGCGCACGACGGTGTCGCCGGGGAAGAACAGCAGCACCAGCGCGGTCGCGACGACGACGACGGCCCAGGTGATCAGCACCTTCGTGGCCTTGGCCTGCGCGACAAGGACGGCGGCGAGGAGCTGCATCGCGGCCAGCAGCACCGACGACCAGACCAGCCCGGCCATCCACCAGGCCTCGGGGTCGTTCTTGTCGTCGTAGACGAAACGAACCACCCACGGGCCGATCAGATAGCCGATCAGCGCGCCGAGGGCCGCCAGCGCCAGCGCGCCCGCCGAACCCAGCGCGAGCAGCCTGCGCAGCCGGTGCTTGCCCTCGTCGGTGCTGGACAGGCGCACCACGGTCGGGACCGCGAGGGCCTGGACCGGCGCCATCAGCGTCAGCGGCGTCCTGGCCACGAACAGGGCGACGAACAGCACGCCGAGCTTGGCCTTGTCGCCGCCGGGCGCGAGCAGGCTGACCAGCGCCGGGTAGCCGGTGATGACGCTCGCGGTGAGCCCGGCGCCCGCGAGCAGCATCAGCATGTTCTTGACGATCGGTTTCGCGGGCTCGTCGGCGTCGAGTTTCGGGTCGACCAGACGGGCCGCGCCGCGGGCGAAGAGCAGCCAGGCGAACGAGCCGGTCGCGGCGGCGATGGCGAACCAGTACAGCTGGGTGAGCCCGGCGACCACCAGCGCGCCGACCACGAGGATCCGCACGGCCGCTTCGACCAGGATCAGCCAGGAGTAGGACCGGACGTGGTCCTGTCCGATGAGCAGACCGCGCGCCGCGAACTGGAAGGCGAACGAAAGCCCGCCGGCCAGCACGATCACGGCGAGCGCGAACTGGCCGCCGTAGACCTTGTCGGTCACCGCCGGGATGAGCGTGACCAGTGCCACGACGGCGACCGCGACCAGGCTGGTGACGAAGGCGATCACCGCGGGGCGTCCGGCCTTGCGGCCTTCGAGCGCGGCGTGCGCGGACTGGCGCGAGATCTCCTGTTCCAGCGGGGACAGGGCGGCGCCCAGTCCCATCAACACGCCCCAGAACGAGAGCAGGACGGCGTTGTCCGCTGTGGACAGTGTCCGGCCCCAGACGATGGTGAGCGCGTAGCCGAGGGCGATCGCGATCAGCAGGTAGACGCCGATCCGCCCGGCGGATTTGCCGGTGTTCTTGGCCAGTTTCTCGCTAGTCACCGCGGTGCTCATTTACCCTGCTGTTTTCGACCGAGCCGGGCACGCAGCGCCATGAAGAGGCCCCGGAGCGCTCCGGCCCCGAATCCGGCGGCGAACACCGGGGTGAGCTGGGCGACGGCCTTGGCCTCGGCCTTGGTCGCGCCGAACTTCGTCACCGCGAACCCGGCGGCCGTCGAACCCGCGGCGGCCAGCGCGACGGCGGTCTTCGGGCGCTTCGCGGCGACTCCGAGTCCGAGCACTCCGACGGCCATCGCGGCGAACAGGCCGTTGCGCGCGGGGCCGGGCGACGCGAGATACGAATCGACGAACGTGGTACCGCGGAAATACGACTGCCCGACGAACTTCTTGAACGAATCGCGGCCGTGATAGGTCGCGGAGAACTCCGGGGCGAGGAAGATACGGTGCCGTTCGGCGATCCAACGCAGAACACCGGTGTCGTCACTGGCGAAACGGACGTCTTCGAAGAGCGACTCGAACGCGTTGGACGAATCCTCGAGAACGTCCTTCGGCGCGGAAAAGAATCCGGTGCCTTTCGGGAAGACGTCGAACTCTTCGATACCGAACGACATCAACCGCGGGTTCGCGCAATAACGGCGCCACGGGATCTTGACCAGTCCCGCCATGAATCCCGCGTACGGATTGTGTTCGGACGCGACGTTGATGTGACCGTTCCACACCGTGCGCTCAGGGTGGTCGACGAGCTGGTCCCGGAGGAAGGTGAGCGAGCCGGAATCCACGATCACCCGGCTGTCGAGCAGCAGGATCTGCGTCCCGGACGCCTTCGCGATCCCCGCCCGGCGAGCCTCGAACCGGCCACTGTTCGGCTGGGTGAGGACGGTGATGCCGTAAAGCTCCTGCAACCTGGCCAGCTTGTCGCCGGTGCCGTCGGTACTGCCGTCGTCCACGACGACGACCTCGACCGGCCAGTTCGCCGCCTGTGCCGACGCGATCAGCGCGCCAACACTGCGGTCGATCCAGTCCTGCTCGTTGTAGACCGGGATCACGACGGACAGGGCAGGGAGGAGCGAATTCGCACTCACCCCGGCGAGGCTACCTTGCGCGGCCCACCAGTATCCTTCGGGCACCGCAGACCCCGACAGAATGGCCATCCCGGTGATTTCCTTCATTCTCGGCACCACGGCGGAACTGATCAAAATCGCGCCGGTCTACCACGGCATCCTCGAACGCGGGGTCCGGCCGAAGATCTGGTTCACCGCCCAGCACGTCGACGAGGTCTCGGACGTTCTCGCCGACCTGAACCTCCCGGAGCCCGACGTCTGGCTGGTGCCGAAGGAGAAGGCGCACAACCTGGAGTCGCCCGCGCAGGTCCCCGGCTGGGCCGCGCAGGTGCTGCGCACCGCGTGGAGCCGCCGCGCCGAGCTGAAGGCCGCGCTGGTCGAGGACGGGCGTCCGCCGCTGGTGCTGGTGCACGGGGACACCTTCACCACGCCGTACGGCTCGCTCATCGGGAAGCGGATCCTCAAGTCGCGGGTCGGGCACGTCGAGGCGGGCGCGCGGTCAGGCAGCATCATGTCGCCGCTGCCGGAGGAGCTGAACCGGAAGATCGCCGCGAAGATCGTCGACATGCACTTCGCGCCGAGCGCGCGTGAGGTGAACAACCTCCGCAACGCCCGCGGCGTCGTCGTCGACACGGAGGCCAACACCGCGATCGACGCGATGCGGCTCGCGATCAACGGACCGCTCGACATCGAGGGGCTGCCGGAGAAGTTCGGCCTCGCCACCCTGCACCGCTTCGAACTGGTCTCGCGCGCGGACAAGTACCGCGAGGCGCTGGAGATCCTGCGCGAACAGAGCAAGCAGATGCCGATCCTCTACATGGCGGGCGCGCCCGAGCGCGAAAAGATCCGCGCGCTGGGCCTGGCGAACCTCTTCGACGAGAAGAACTTCATCATCCAGCCGAAGATGCGGTACCTGAAGTTCCTGCCGCTGGTCGCGCGGGCCGAGTACGTCGTCACCGACTCCGGCGGCCTGTCGGCCGAGTGCTACTACCTCGGCCTGCCGTGCGCCGTGCACCGCGAGCGCACCGAGACGCCGCAGCACCTCGGCGAGACCGTCGTGCTGACCGAGATGCGCGGGGACAAGCTGCAGAACTTCCTCGACACCTACCAGAACCGCCGCGGCGAGTCGTGGGTCGAGAAGTTCCACCCGTCGGAGATCATCGTCGACACGCTGGCGCGCCTCGGCTACTGCTGACGCGCTTCGCGGGCCGTGTTATGAACGGACCGTTTATAACAAAATTTGTTATAAACGGTCCGTTCATAACATCCGGTAGCTAGAGAACCCGCCGCCCCGAGAGGGCGCGGCCCAGCGTCAGCTCGTCCGCGAACTCCAGGTCCCCGCCCATCGGCAGCCCCGAAGCGAGCCGGGTCACCGACAGGCCGGGGAAGTCGCGAAGCATCCGCACGAGGTACGTCGCGGTCGCCTCGCCTTCGGTGTTCGGGTCGGTCGCGATGATGATCTCGCTGATCTCCGCGCCGCCGATCCGCGCCAGCAGCTCACGCATCCGCAGCTGCTCCGGCCCGATGCCGGACAACGGGTCCAGCGCGCCGCCGAGCACGTGGTAGCGGCCCTTGAACTCGCGCGTCCGCTCGACGGCGAGTACGTCCTTCGGCTCCTCGACCACGCAGATGACCGTGAGGTCGCGGCGGGTGTCGCGGCAGATCCGGCAGGTCTCCTGCTCCGAGACGTTGCCGCAGACCTCGCAGAACTGCACGCCTTCCTTGACCTTGCCGAGCACTTCCTGCAACCGCGCGATATCCGCGGGATCGGCGGCCAGCAGGTGGAAGGCGATCCGCTGCGCGCTTTTGGGACCGACGCCGGGCAGCCGCCCGAGCTCGTCGATCAGATCCTGGACGACACCCTCGTACAAGCTAGCCGCCGAGCCCGGGGAAGCCGCCGAGGTCCGGCATCCCGCCACCGAGGCCGCCGGCGAGGGGGCCGAGCTTCTGTTCGGTGAGCTTCTGCGCGTTGGCCGAGGCGTCCCGCACGGCCGCGACGACCAGGTCGGACAGGGTCTCGACGTCGTCGGGGTCGACCACCTTGGGGTCGATGGACAGCGACTTGAGCTGGCTGTCACCCGACACGGTCGCGGTGACGAGACCGCCGCCGGAAGTGCCGGTCACCTCCGTGTTGGCCAGCTCTTCCTGGGCCTCGACCAGCTTCTGCTGCATCTGCTGGGCCTGCTGCATGATCTGCGACAGGTCGAAGCCGCCACCGGGTTGCACCATGATCCGATCGGTCCTCTCCTGGAAAATCCTGTGCCGCCTCCCAGCCTAGCCGTCACGCGTATGGCACCGTGGGCGCAGTGCGACGACGGCTGAGCCTGGTGATGGCGATCGGATTGGCGCTGTTCACGGCGTGCGGCGTGGAAACCCCGGCCGCGCCGCCGTCGACTCCTGCTCCACCGGGGACGACCACCGTCCTCACCACCCTTCCGCGGCCGAGCTCCGCGCCGAGCGTGCCGCCTTCGAGCGCGCCGCCCCCGAGCACGCAGCAGCCGAAGACCGGCAAGGTCGTCGTGCTCGATCCCGGGCACAACGGCGGCAACGCGGGCAAGCCCGGCGAGATCAACAAACAGGTCCCGGCGGGGCGCGGGAAGAAGAAACCGTGCAACACCACCGGAACCGCGACGAATTCCGGATATCCCGAGCACGCGTTCACCTGGGACGTCTCGCAGCGGATCGCGCAAGCCTTGACCGCCAAGGGAATCCGGGTCGTCCTCACCCGGCAGAACGACACCGGCGTCGGACCGTGCGTCGACGAACGCGCCGCGATCGGGAACGAGGCGCAGGCGGACGCGGTCGTGTCGATCCACGCCGACGGCTCGAATTCCGACGGCGCGCACGGCTTCCACGTCGCCTATTCGGCCCCGCCCCTGAACGCCCAGCAGGGCGAGCCCTCGACGAAACTCGCGACAGCGCTGCGGGACGGGATCCGCGCGGGCGGCTTCCCGACGTCGACCTACCTCGGTACGAACGGGCTCGCGCCGCGCGCCGACCTCGGCGGACTCAACCTCTCGACCCGGCCCGCCGCGCTCGTCGAATGCGGGAACATGCGCAACGCCGCCGAAGCCGCGGCGATGTCGAGCGAAGAAGGACGTCAGCAGTACGCCGCCGTCATCACGAAGGCCATCGCCGACTACCTCGCCAGCTGAGCCGCTCCCCGCACGTCGCGAGTAGGACACTAGTGTCGTGAGTGAGAAATTCGCGCCGTAGATTGATGCTGGAATCCGGTCACCCATCGCTGAATGAACCCCACCTGCTCGCCGGACCTGATGCGTCGCGAAAGCCACTTTCGGGACGTCAGATGTCGCGAAAGTGGCTTTCGCGACACGTGCTGGGCGGCTGGGCACGCAGTACACCGAACAGCGTGACACAACACCGGAATCTGAGCACGAACTCAAGTCGCGAACTAACGAATCACTCATCTAGGACCGCAGCAGCGCCGGGCTCCCGGTGATCTCGACGGAGCCCGCCCCGCTCTCCGGGCGGGTCCCGTCGAGGAGTTCCACAGTGCCTTGGGCGGGCAGCCGCGCGGTGCCCGTCGAGGTCCAGGCGATCCGGAACTCCTCGCCGTCCCGCTCGAACCGGCACTGCCACAGGTTCTCCGGCAGTCCGGCCTGCATTCCCTCGCCGCAGGACTGGATCCTCGCGCCGTCGAGCCACCGTCCGAGCCGCTCGACGTGGGCGGCGGCACGTGTCGGCGGTCCGCCGACCGGCTGGAGCACGATCGGCACGCGGCCACTTCCCCAGTTGTAGAAGTACATCCGCTTGAAGCGCGCGTAAAGACCGGTCAGAAAGAAGCGGGCCGCGTAGTCCGCGGCGCGGGCGGGGTCGACCGGCGGCTGGTACGGGACATCGAAATCGGTGCCGGTGCTCCACAGGTTCGCGTGCCCGGCGGTGCGGTGGAAGATCTGCTCGACCTCGTCCGCGACGGCGAGCATGGCCTCCGGCGGATCGGCCAACCGCCGCGGGTACAGCTTGACCGCCGCGGCGTCACAACTCTCATACCCGCGCAGTTCGCCGAACCGTTCGAGGGTCCGACGGTACGCGGGTTCGGCGAGCTGACCCATCGACGGGCAGACCACGAGGGCCTCGGGATCACTCGCCTTGATGATCCGGCTCGCCCGCCGGACCATCTCCACCAGCTGTTCGACCGGGCCGGTGAAGTACTTCGGGTGATTGGCCATGTCCCACAGTTCGTAGGACTCGATCCGGCCGCGGTAGCGCTCGACCACCTTCCCGACGAACCGGTCCCAGTCCGCGAGGTCGTCGGGCGGCGCGGCTCGGGAACCGTCCGGATAGGCCGACGGTGGCCCGCTGGGACTCGCCCAGCCGGGCGTGCCACCGAAGACGAACAGCACCGGGAACCCCGACCGGTTCGCACCTTCGACCAATCTGTCCAAAGTGGACCATTCAGGCCTGCCACGTTCGGGCTCGAGGTTCTGCCAGCGTGTCCCCGAATCCCAGAGCCGGACCGCGCCGACCCCGAACGTCGGCATCAGCCCGGTCGTACTGTTCGCCGTCACCCCGAAGAACTCTCTGTCCACAGGAGACGGTCTGTGTGTCCACATCGGAGCGTGGAACGACGGCGCCACCGTCTCGGCCTTCGGTTCCGCCACGGGCATCGCGCCTGCCCCGACCAAGGCGACCAGCGCGAGCGAGGCCGTCAGCGGCCACCACCCCGTCCGGTTCCGCACCCGGGGCTCCGGAACCGGTTCCGGAGCGGGAAGCGCGGACGCGGCACCGTTTCCCCGTGCCGCGTCCGCGCGTTCCCACAATCGGAAGAGCTTCGACATTTCGTCGCGCTCGGCACCGCAAACCGTCGCGATCCGTTCCACCGGCCCGAAAGCGGCCGGAACACTGGCGCCGCTGCAGTAGCGGTGCACGGTCGAGCGGCCCAGATGGGCCTTGGCGCCGATCCGTTCGTAGCTGTAGCCGCTACGCCGTTTCAGCTCCTCGAGCAGTTCCGCCAAGGCCCGGTCGTGGTCTCCCCCTGCCATGTTCCCTCCCCGGCCCCGATGATCCCATGGGGCACAAGGGGCGGGATCTCACTCACCGATCAGGGTGCGACCCACTTGACGCACCGGGAAGCGGCCCATCCCTCGGTGCCCTTGTAATTCACCTGGACCCAGCGGTTGTTGGTACCCGCCCCGCAGGCCGTGTAGCTCTCCCCCTTGATCGAGGTGCAGGCCGCAGCCGCCGTTTTGTCCTTGGGGATCGTGCCGACCTTGCCGCTGCTGGCGTCCGGCGAGACGTAGATGCCCGCGTTCACCCGGCCCTTGACCTTGCAGTCCAGCGCGGCGATCGCCGGATCGGACGACCCGAGCTCGCCGGCGACGGCAGGCCCGGCCAGCACTCCTCCCGCGACAGCGCCCGTGAAGGCCGTGATGACTGCGACTCGTTTCATGGTGTGCATTTATCTCCCCTTCGGTCTCCAAGCCGCGGAACGGCTTGCGGGGTCAGCCTGTCCGGCCGCACACGGGGTCGCGAGCCCTTTGCCGCCCAGCGAAAACCTCCGCATCCGGCAGGCGATCCCAGGCCGCGCACGGGCATCCCAGACAGCCGCGTCTCCGCAGGTCAGAACCGGGAATTCATCCCACCGTCCCGGATCGAGCCGAACCACTTGCTCCGCCGCGCCAGGAGCGTTTGGGTTGCCACCGGGGAAATGAAATGCCGTCTTGAGGGGGACGTGACATGACTTTACGTATGGTCTTCGACCGGGAAGATCTCCAACGGATCCGGATCGCCGAAACACCGGATCCGATGTGGGAACTGGTCCTGAGTTCACACCGGCTGCGGGATCCCCGCCCGTCGTCCTGGCGGCAGCGGGTCCAACTGAACGCGCGCCAGGACGAACACTCGGCGCGCGCCCTGAAGACGTTGTTCACGCTGGTCCCGCCGAAGGGGGATTTCCCGGATTTCCTCACCCCGGCCGTCCAGCCGGGGTCACTCGAAAGCGGATGCGAAGCGGTGGCGTGCACGCCTCGCCGACGACTGCGGGCCGATCTCCGGACCGTGTTCACCGGGGGCGCACCGCAGTGGGTGAAACGGCTCGCCGACGGTGATCGCGAGCAGGTCCATCGGGTCGTCGGCGCCCTGCGCGACGCGTACGACCTGGTGATCGCGCCGATCTGCCACAGCGTGCGCGAAACCGTCGCCGCCGACCGTGCGGAGCGGGTCCGCACGCTGTCGGGGGAGGGCGCGGGTGCGCTGGTGAGCGGTATCCCCGGCGTCCGCGGCTGGGACGGCGAGGTGCTGGAGATCGCATATCCGGCGGCGCGAACCGTCCGGCTCGACGGCCGGGGGCTGACCTTGGTCCCGAGCCATTTCTGCTCGGGCAAGCCGGTCACGCTCATCGACCCCGCGCTGCCGCCGGTGCTGATCTACTCCACCGGGCGCCCCGCCACCGTGCCCGCCGCCACCACACCCGCACTGGTCGCGTTGCTCGGCCGGACACGCGCGGAAAGCCTCGGCGCACTGCGCGTACCGCGCACGACCAGCAAGCTGGCCTCATGCCTCGGCACCTCGATCGGCACGGCCAGCAAACAGGCCGCCGTGCTGCGCGAGGCCGGGCTTGTCACGAGCGTCCGGCAGGGCGGCGCCATCCTGCACCACCTCACCCGGCTCGGTACGGCCCTGCTCGCCGCCGAACTCCACGAAGGGACCTGTCCATGAAATCGGTACTCGCCGCCGTCGTCCTGATCCTGGGTACTGCCGCCCCCGCCGCCGCGGCGGCGGATTTCCCGGTACTGCAGATGAACCTCTGCCGCAGCGGCGTCGCGAACTGCTTCAACCAGGGCGGGGCCAACCCGATGGCGAAGGCGGCGAGCACGATCGTCGCGGTGAATCCCGCCGTCGTGACGTTGAACGAGTCCTGTTCGTCGGAGACGACGAAGCTGGCCGCCGACGTCAAGGCGCAGTCGGGCCGGGTCTACACGGTCGTGTGGCAGCCGGTCGGCAAGAAGGAGAACGGCAAGACCACGCCGTATCCGTGCACGTCGGGACGTGGTGAGTACGGCATCGCGGTGCTGGCCCGGCAGGACCTCGGCGCGGTGCGGGCGCGCGAGGGCGGTTACTACGGGCCGCAGGACGGCGGAGCCGAGCAGCGCGCGTACCTGTGCGCCGAGTTCGGCTCGGTCAACGCGTGCACCACGCACCTCTCGACCAAGCGGCCCGCGGTCGAACAGCAGTGCCAGGATCTGAAGAACCTGCTGGCGAAGTACGGGACGGGGACCGTCTTCGGCGGCGACCTAAACCTGCGCTACCCGGGCGATCCGAGCGCGCAGGCGTGCGTGCCGTCGGGTTCGTTCCGGAAGGGCGACGGCGGCGTCCAGCACATCATCGCCGGTGGCGCCTTCGGCTTCGGAAGCTCCGGCAAGACGTCGATCGCCGGCACCGATCACCCGGCCTGGCGTGTCACCCTGACCCGCAATTAGTCACCTGCTTGCGGTCGTTACGGGGCGACCAGCGAGTTGGCAGGCCGCAAGTAGGTGACTAATTGCGGTCGTCGAGGGGGCGTGCGTTGAGGTGGTCGGCGAGTAGCTTCCGCGCGATCTCCTCGGGGTCCTTCTCGGGCGGGAGCGGCGGAGGTGGCGGCGCGGGGCTCGCGTCCTCGTTGTAGAGATCCTCGTCTTCCTCGACCGGCTCGGGCGGGAGCGGGATGTCCGGCTCGGTGGTCGCCACCTTCGGCCGCTGAGGCTCCGGCTTCGGCGCGGGAGGCGGGGGCGGCGGCTGCGTGGGAGCGGCGCCGGGCGCCTCGGCGGACCGGCGGGTGAAGGATCGTTCGGGCGCGGACGATGCAGGCGCGGCCTTGGGAGCGGCGGCCTGCCGGGGCTGCGCGGCGCCGTGGACGCACCGGACCTGCCAGTCTCCTTCGAAGACCGCCTTGAACGCGGCCGCGATGCGCTCCATGTGCTGCGGCTCGGAAAGCCTGCGTGCCACGGGTTCCGCGTTGTGCGTGAGTGTGACGGCGGTGCCATCGACACTCACCACACTCGCCTGCGTGAGCATCGCCCCGGTGACGGCGCCGCCCGGGAGCTTTCGGATCGCGGCCTGCACCTGCGGCCAGCGGCCGCGGATCCCGTCCACGTCCGTCTCGCCGCCCGAAGACGCCGCCGGAGCAGGCGCGGCCGGAGCAGGCGCTGGTGCGGCGGGCCGTTCGGCGACCGGCTCCGGCCGCGCGACGGGCTGCTGGGCCGGTGCGGGTTGCCGTGCCGGTGCCGGTTCCTGGGCGGGAGCGGGGGCCCGTTGCGACGGCCGCTGGAACTCGCGAACGGGCTCACCAGCGGGAGCGACGGGAGCCGGTGCGGCCTGAGCCGCCGGAGCGGACTGGGCGGCGGGAGCGACCGGGGCGGGCTGGGCAACCGGAGCAGCGGCGGGCGCCGGTGCCGAAGCGGCGCGGCGCTCGAGTCGTTCGAGACGGGCGAGCAGCGCGTCGGTGCCCTCGGCGACCGACGGCAGCAGCATCCGCGCCGTCAGCAGTTCCAGCACCAGCCGCGGCGAGGTCGCGCCCCGCATCTCCAGGAGTCCATTGTGGACGATGTCGGCATAGCGCGAGAGCGTGGCTGGCTCCAGTTTGCCCGCCTGCTCCTTCATCTTCTTGAGTTCGTCGTCCGGCGCGGCGACCAGGCCGCGCTCGCCCGCGTCCGGCACCGAACGCAGCATCACCAGGTCACGCAGGCGGTCGAGCAGGTCGGTGGCGAACCGGCGCGGGTCGTGCCCGGCCTCGGCGAGGCTCTCGACGGTGCCGAACACCGCGGACGCGTCGTCGGCGGCCAGCGCGTCGACCATGCCGTCGATGAGCGCGACGTCGGTGACGCCCAGCAGGGACACCGCCCGCGGGTAGTCGACGCCGTCCGGCCCGGCGCCCGCCAGCAGCTGGTCGAGCACCGACTGCGTGTCCCGCGCCGAACCGCCGCCCGCACGGATGACCAATGGGTACACCGCGGGCTCGACCTGCGCGCCCTCGGCAGCGACGTTGCGTTCGAGCAGTGCCCGCATCGACTTGGGCGGGATCAGCCGGAAGGGGTAGTGGTGCGTCCGCGACCGGATGGTGGCCAGCACCTTGTCCGGTTCGGTGGTCGCGAAGATGAAGATCAGGTGCTCCGGCGGCTCTTCCACGATCTTCAGCAGGGCGTTGAAGCCCTGCGTGGTGACCATGTGCGCCTCGTCGATGATGAAGACGCGGTAGCGCGAGTCCGCCGGGGCGTAGAAAGCCCTGTCCCGCAGCTCACGGGCGTCGTCGACGCCACCGTGGCTGGCGGCGTCGAGTTCGGTGACGTCGACACTGCCGGGGCCCTCGGGCGCCAGGTTGCGGCACGAGTTGCACTCGCCGCACGGATCCGGCGTCGGACCCTTCGCGCAGTTCAGCGACCGCGCCATGATGCGCGCACTCGACGTCTTGCCGCAGCCGCGCGGGCCGGAGAAGAGGTAGGCGTGGTTGATCCGGCCCGCGGCCAGCGCGATGCGCAGCGGATCGGTCACATGCTCCTGCCCGACGACCTCGGCGAAGGTAGCCGGACGGTACTTTCGGTATAGAGCTAGAGCCACGCGGCGAGAGTACCGGGAAGGGGCGACAGGGTGAGACCAGCACCGACCCCAGGCACGTATCCGGTCCGCTTCGGCACCGCCGAACTGCTCCGCGACGCCGACCGCGCCAACGCCTGGATGATCTCCGTCGACGGCGTGGCCCAGTCGCACGTCAACCTCGACGATCCCACGGATCTCGAGTTCGACTACATCCGCCGGATCGCCGACGTCGTCGACTGCCTCGGCGAAGGCCCGCTCGACGCGCTGCACGTCGGCGGGGCCGCCTGCACGCTCCCCCGCTACGTCGCCGCGACGCGCCCTCGCTCACGACAACTGGTCTTCGACGCCGACGGCGAACTCGTCGCGCTCATCCGCGAGCAACTCGGCCTGAAGGGGCTGAAGGTGCGTGTCGGCGACGGCCGCGAAGGTGTCTCCGGCAGGTACGACGCTTCGGCCGACCTGGTCATCGTGGACGCCTTCGAACGCGGAGTGTTCGCCGGCGGGCTCGCGACCGTGGAGTTCACGAAAGAGGTCGCGCGGGTCCTCCGCCCGGCCGGGACCTACGTCACCAACGTCAGCGACGGCCCGAACCTGCCGTTCCTTCGCCGATTCCTGGCGACACTGGCGACGTCGTTCCCGCATCTGGCCCTGCTCGCGGAACCAGGTGTCCTCCGAGGCCGCCGGTTCGGCAACATCGTGGTCGCCGCGTCTCGCGTCGAACTCCCGGTCACGGACCTGACCCGCCGGGCCGCGTCGTCCGCGTACCCGGCCCGCTGCGTCGCGGGCGAAGACCTCCGCGAGCTTCAAGGCAAGGCGCGGCCGATCACCGACGCGGAAGCCCTGCCGTCGCCGGTGCCGCCTAAGGACGTCTTCGGGATCTTCTGAGACCCGGAAATGAAAGGGGATCCCGCGCACCCGCCAGAGCCTGCTTATCCTTGCTGCCTTCCGGCCCTGGGGAGGTTCACAAGATGGACGCCGCGCGGGATCCGAGGACCAGTGTAGTCACTCCGGTCCGGACATGGAGGACAGTGGGGGGTATGAGCACTCCGACCTGGGCCGATGTCATCAAAGCCGCCGAAGCCGTCCATCCGTTCGTGCGACACACGCCGGTGTTGCGCGCCGAGGTCGACGGGCGGCCGCTGGTCCTCAAACTGGAGCATGTGCAGCGGAGCGGGTCGTTCAAACTGCGGGGCGCGGTGAACGCGCTGGTGAGCGGGCCGTTGCCGGAGCGGGTGCTGACGGCGTCCGGCGGCAACCACGGGTTGGGCGTGGCGACGGCGGCTTCGCTGCTGGGCCTGCCTGCGACGGTGTACGTGCCGGAGTCGGCTCCGAAGGCGAAGACGGTCCGGATCGAGGCCGCGGGCGCGAAGCTCATCCGTCACGGCGCGACGTACGCCGAGGCGGCCGCGAAGGCGCTCGAAGCCGCTTCTGAGCCGGGTACGCGGTACCTGCACGCGTACGACGATCCCGCCGTCGTCGCCGGTCAGGGCACCGTGGCAGCCGAAGTGGTCCAGGACGCGCCGGACGTCGACGCGTTCCTGGTCGCGGTCGGCGGTGGTGGCCTGGTCGCCGGGACGTCCCTGTCCGGGGTGCCGACGTTCGCCGTCGAGCCGGAGCGGTGCCGCGCGCTCGGCGCGGCGCTGGAGGCGGGTGAACCGGTGGACGTGGAGATCGACTCGGTGGCGGCGTCCGCGCTCGGCGCGACCAGGATCGGCGACGTCCCGTTCGAGGTGCTCCAGGGCCGGGTGACGTCCGTGCTGGTCAGCGACGCGGAACTGCTCGCCGCGCGAGACCGGCTCTGGGAGGAGTTCCGGCTCGCCGTCGAACCGGCCGCCGCGGTCCCGTTCGCCGCCTGGCTGGCCGGGCGGACCGGCGGCGAACTGCCCTGCGTCATCCTGTGCGGCGCGAACAGCGAGTGGACGCCCTGAGTCAGGCAGCCCGGAACCGAACCTGGAACTCCGTCCGCCCCGGACGGCTGGCGACCCGCACCTGACCATCGTGCGCGGCGACCACGGCCGCGACGATGGCCAGCCCGAGTCCGGTGCTGCCCGCCGCCCGCGACCGCGAATCGTCGCCGCGGGCGAACCGTTCGAAGACGTCCGGAAGGATCCCCGGCGGGATCCCCGGTCCACCGTCGACAATGGACAGTGTCACCACAGAATCCACAATGGACAGTGCGGTGGCGACCTCGGTACCGGCCGGAGTGTGCGTACGGGCGTTGCCCAGCAGGTTGATCACCACCTGGTGCAGCTGATCCGCGTCGCCGAGAACGGTGATCGGTTCCGGCGGAACCTCCAGCAGCCACTTGTGCTCCGGTCCGGCGACATGCGCGTCGGCGACGGCGTCCGCGACCAGCCGGGACAGATCGACCGGCTCGCGCACCACCGGGCGACCGGAGTCCAGCCGTGCGAGCAACAGCAGATCCTCGACCAGACCGGTCATCCGCGTCGATTCCGACTCCACCCGGCCCATCGCGAACGCGATGTCCGGCGGCACTTCGGAGCCGGAGCGCCGAGTGAGTTCCGCGTAGCCGCGGATGGCCGCGAGCGGGGTCCGCAGCTCGTGGCTGGCGTCCGCGACGAACCGGCGCACCCGGCTCTCACTGGCCTGGCGGGCGGACAGCGCGTGGGAGATGTGGCCGAGCATGCGGTTGAGCGCGAAGCCGACCTTGCCGACCTCGGTCCGCGGGTCGGTGTCCACTTCGGACACTCGTTCGGACAACGCCACTTCGCCGCGGTCCAAGGGAAGTTCGGCGACCCTCGTCGCGGTGGCGGCCAGCCGGTCGAGCGGTTTCATGGTGCGCCGCACGGTCACCGCGCCGAGCGCGCCCGCCAGCAGGATGCCGCCGATGGCGACCCCGCCGAAGATGAAACCCAGGTTCCACAAGGTGTCCGTGACTTCCTTGGTGGGCAGTCCGGTGATCGCGATACCGCCGCCCGCAGTCGGCTTCGCCACCACGCGGTACTCCCCGAGCGAGCCGAGGTCCACGTCGCTGGGCTCGCTACCCGCCTTTGACCGCAGAATAGTGGCGACCTGCGACGGGCTGATCTCGTCGTGCGGGAACGGGCCGGTGACCTTCGCGTCGTAACTGGACCTCAGCACCGCGGCGAGCACGCGTCCGTCCGGGAACACGTTCACGAACAAGGAACCGGCGCTCTGGCCATAGGCACGCAAGCCCTCGGGGACCCGATCCCCGCCGGGTCGGCCCGGTGGCGGCGGACGGCTGGCGCGTTGGCTGGTCTCGTCGAGCCGGGAGTCGAGCTGGTCGATCAGGAAGTCCCGCAACGCCAGTTCGGTCACCACGCCCACCACCAGGCAGACGAGCGCGAGCAGCCCCGCGACCTGCGCGATCAGCCGCCGCCGCAGGGACCAAGGCCGCTTACCCCGCGGGCTTGAGGACATACCCGGCGCCGCGCATCGTGTGGATCATCGGTTCCCTGTCGGCGTCGATCTTCTTGCGAAGGTAGGAGATGTACAGCTCGACGATGTTGGCCTGGCCGCCGAAGTCGTAGCTCCACACCCGGTCCAGGATCTGTGCCTTGGAAAGCACGCGTTTCGGGTTGCGCATGAGGTAGCGCAGCAATTCGAATTCGGTGGCGGTCAGCGGCACCAGATCGCCGCCGCGGTGCACCTCGCGACTGTCCTCGTCCAGGGTCAGATCGCCGACGACCAGCGTCGAACCGCTCGGCCCGGCGACCCCGCCCGCGCGCCGGAGCAGCGCCCGCAGCCGCAGCGCGACCTCCTCCAGGCTGAACGGTTTGGTGACGTAGTCGTCGCCGCCCGCGGTGAGCCCTGCGATCCGGTCCTCCACCGCGTCCTTCGCGGTCAGGAACAGCACCGGCAGGTTCGGCGACTCGGATCGCAGGCGGCGCAACACTTCCAGGCCGTTCATATCCGGCAGCATGACGTCCAGTACCACCGCGTCCGGCCGGAATTCCCTGGCGACGCGAACCGCCTCGGTGCCGTCGGCGGCGGCGCGGATGTCCCAGCCCTCCATGCGCAGGGCCATCGACACGAGTTCGGACAAGGTCGCCTCGTCGTCGACGACCAGCACCCGCACGGGGCTGCCGTCGGCACGGCGCAGGCCGGCCTTCGCGGAACCGGACGACGGGACGTTCACACTGGTCATGCTGCCATCCTGGGCGGCGCCGTTGAGGCTTCCCTGTGTCCCGGCTGTGCGTTTCCTGTGAACGATCACCCGGCCGTGGAGTCCCGGAATCACAGCGCGTCCCCACCGACGGCACAGCTTCCGCACAGCGACGGCGGCGAGCATGGCCGCAACCGAGTACACGGAGGCGACCAGATGACCGAACCGACCAAACCCGCCGAGCCCCCGTCGGGTGAGACCGCCGCCTGGGGCGCGCCCGCTCCGGCAGGCGAACCGAAGAAGGCCTGGTCGGGCCGCAAGACCGCGATCGCGGCCGGAGTGGCGGTGGTGATCGCCGCCGGTGGCGGAGCCGCGATCTGGGCCGGGACCGTCGCGAACGGCGCCGAACAGGGTCAGGGCGGGATGATGGGCGGCCCCGGCGGCAGGGTGATCTTCGGCCCTGGCGGGGGCGTGCCGCGCGACACGCTGCACGGCGACTTCGTCGTCTCCGACGGCAAGGGCGGCTACAGCACCGAGCGGCTGCAGACCGGGGAAATCACCGAGATCAGCGCGACGTCCGTCAGCTTGACCAGCAAGGACGGCTACAAGCAGGTCTACACGGTCGATTCGTCGACACGGAAGACCGGCGATCCCAAGACCGGTGAGACGGTGACGGTGACCGCCAAGGTCGCCGGGGACACCGCGACGGCGACGACCATCGGCAAGCCCACGCAGAACCAGCGTGGCGGGCCACCCGGTCAGGGTCAACAGGGACAGGATGGCCCGCGGCGCTACTGAGCCATGACGGCAAGCAGCGCGGCGGCCGTTTCGTCGGGCTTCTGCCCGGAGGTGTCGAGGACGACGCGGTCGGTGCGTGCCTGCCGCATCCGGGCCGCCTCGGTGACCGCGCGGGCGGCCACCCGGTCCCGCACACCGGGTGGCGCCCCGCGTAGCTCGTCACCCGCCAGCAGCGCGGATTCGCCCTCGGCCCGGCGCCGGACGCGTTCGGTGAGGGTCGCGGCGTCCGCGTCGAGATGGACGACGGTGACCTCCTCGAAGACCTGCCGGTGCTCCGGGCCGAATTCCCTGGCCACCACGAGCAACTGCCGCGCTCCGGCCTCGCGGTAGCCGCGCCAGACGGCCGCGAGGATCGCCGCTTCCGCAGCGGGATCCGGGCCGGGGTGCACGAACCCGAACTGCGCGAGATCGACGTAGGCGACCGGCGTCTCTCGCTGCCAGAAGTCCCGCAGCACGCTCCACGCGGCCGTCGACTTGCCGACCGCCGTCGGGCCGGTCACCACGGTCACCGGCCCGGGCTGTGGCTCCACGGGGCGGTCTGGCCGCCGGACCGGTCCGGCGGCCACGAAACAGCGCTGGAACAGGGCTTCCACGGTTTCGTCGGGTCGCTGCCCGGTCGTGTCCATCTCCTCGCCGAAACCGGTGCGGTCGTAGGCATCCGCCACCGCGAAGAGGTCAGGCAGCGCCTCAAGGGGCGAACCGCGCTCGAGAAAGCGGCTCCGGAGTTCGTCGCGATCGCACGTCAACCGGACGAGTGTGAGAACGAAATCGCTGCCCTCGAAGGACCGCTCGACGCCGTTTTCCGGATCCACCACCCCGGACACGACGAGCTGCCTGGCGCCCCGGCTGCGCAGGATCTCCAGCACCCGCAGCAGGTTGGCCGCTTTGATGGCGTGCGAGGCGTCGCCCCCGCCAGGCGGAGGGCCGATGAGCCCGAGCTGATCGATGTCGACGTACGCGACGTTGCCACCCGATTCGAGGACGCGGGTGTACAAACCCCAGGCGGTGGTGGATTTCCCCGCGCCCGGCGCCCCGGTCGTCCAGAGCACGGGCGTCTTCGTGGTCCCCATGGCTTTTGATCTTAGGAACCCCTGTCCACCGAAATAGGGCAGAGTTGGGCGCGTGCGGGACATCAGTGGTTCGCTGGCGAGGCAGGCCTGTGCGGTCGCGGCCGTCTGCCTGGTCGCCGACGCCGGGCTGTTCCTCATCGGCGGACCGCCGCTTTCGCTCGGCTGGCAGGCGTGGGTGCTGCTGGTGGGTGGAATCCTCGCCAACGCCGCGCTCGCCGGGCCTTCGCGGTACTCCGGCTGGGTTTCCGCCGCGCACGCCGTCCTGCTCACCGCCGCCCCGCTCCTGCTGTTCCCGTACGACCACTACCTCCAGGCCACCAACGCGGGCGTGCTGATCGCGGGTTACCGCGCGGGCGCCTGGCTGTCGGCCAAACCGGCGCTGGCGGCACTGGCCGCGATGCTCGCCGGGCTCGTCGCCTGCAACCTCATCCCGGTCGACCGGGGTGACCGGGACTGGCGGCTGTTGCTCATCGACGTCGGGGTGAGCGGACTGCTGCCGTGGATGGTCGGCCGCTACACGACCGCGCGGCGCGCGTACATCGCCGACCTCCAGCGCGCGGAGGAACAACGGCGGCAGCACGAAGCCGAGGCGGTGCGCCGTGCCGTCATCGAAGAGCGCACGACGATCGCCCGTGACCTGCACGACGTGATCTCCCATCACGTCAGCGCGATCGGTGTGCACGCCGGCGCCGCGAGGCTCGGGCTGCCGGAGGGCGAACCCGCCGTCCGGCGTTCGCTCTCCGCCGTCGAATCGTCGAGCCGGGCCGCGATGGCCGACCTCCGGCGCCTGCTGGATCTGTTGCACGGCAAGGAGAACGCGGACGCACAGCGGCAGCCGGGGCTGGACAATCTCGACGAACTGCTCGACAACGTCCGCACCGCCGGACTGCCCGCGCGGATGACCAGTCACGGCGGGCCGCGGGAACTGCCGGGCTCGGTGGACGTCGCGCTGTACCGCATCGCGCAGGAGGCGCTGACGAACGCGCTCCGGCACGGCTCCGGCGGAATCCTGGAAATAGACCTCGCCTACCGGCAGACCGAAGTCGTCCTCACGATCACGAACGAATTCGGCCGGGCGCACCGGCGCCCCTCGGCCGAGTCGACGAAACGTGGTCTCGCCGGGATCAGGCAACGGGTCGCGCTGTTCGGCGGGCAGGTGGAATGCGGGCCGCTCGACGACGGGCGGCGCTGGCGGGTTCGAGTCGGATTCCCTTTGGAGGCGGAATGATCCGGGTTCTGCTGGTGGACGACCACGCGATGTTCCGGTCCGGGATGCGCGCGGTGCTGGACACCCAGGCGGACTTCGAATGCGTCGGCGAGGCGGCGGACGGACGAGAAGCCGTCGCGCAGGCGGCCGCGCTGCGCCCGGACGTCGCGGTACTCGACGTCCGGATGCCCAAATTGGACGGTCTCGCCGCGACCGAGGCGATCATGTCCGCGCCCGGCAACGACACCCGGGTCCTCGTGCTGACGACCTACGACTCCGATGAGTACGTGTACCGCGCGCTGCGCGCCGGTGCGAGCGGGTTCCTGTTGAAGAGCCTCGCGCCCGAAGAACTCGTTTCGGCGATGCGGGTGGCCGCGCGCGGCGACGCGCTGATCGACCCGACGGTGACCCGGCGGCTGGTGTCGACCTTCGCCACCAGCATCGAGCCCGTGGCCGCCGAACCGGCGGAGCTGGAACGGCTCACCTCACGCGAACGCGAAGTCCTCCTGCTGGTCGCCGACGCCTCCAGCAACGCGGAGATCGCCGCGCATCTGCACGTGGGCGAAGAGACTGTGAAGACGCACGTTTCCCGTATTCTCGCCAAATTGGGCCTGCGCGACCGGGTACACGCCGTCGTCTACGCCTACCGGAACGGTCTCGTCGGCGGCCGGTGATCGGTTCGCCGGACGGGGCTCCCGGTGCCAGAATCCGGGAGGACACGTCGAGGCAGGGAGCTGCGGATGAAGCGCTGGGTCACGCTCACGATCGGGCTGGTCTTCCTGCTGGTGGGCGGCGTCTGGGTGCTCCAGGGCGCCGGGGTGCTGACCGGCAGTTTCATGACCGGGCAGAAACTGTGGTTCCTGATCGGGCTCGTCGCGTTCCTGATCGGGGTGGTGCTGGTGGCGGCCACCGCCCGCCGTTCGAAACGGGCCCCCACCGACGACTAGGTGCCTGACTTCGCGTGCCTGGATGGCGATCACACGTGCTTGAGCGCGTAACTCACGTGTCTGGGTGGAGATCTCGCGTGCTTGGGCGCGCAACTCGCGTGTCTGGATGGCGAACTCGCGTGCTTGGGCACGCGACTCACGTGTCTGGATGGAGATCTCGCGTGATTGGGCGCGGGACTCGCGTGATCCGGGTGGACGACGCACGACGCTAGGTGAGCTTGAAGATCGGGTAGCCGGGCGCGATCTCCAGCAGCTTTTCGTCCGACGCCTTCGCGTCGACACCGTCGAAGAACACGCCGACCTCGAACTTCCAGCGCTTGAGGTAGGCGCGCAGGATCTCGGGCTTCTCGTCGTCGGCGAGTTCGGTGTAGGTGAAGGTCTCGGTGCGGCGCCCGACGCTGAGCTGCCCTTCACCCGCGACGCGCAGGTTGCGCACCCACTGCGTCACGCCGCGAGGCGCCACCAGGTAACGCTCGCCGTCCAGTTTGAGCAGGTTGACCGGGACCGACCGCGGTTCGCCGCTCTTGCGGCCGCGAATCGTGAGCACCCGGCTCCCCAGGAAGCTCACGCCGAGCTTCGTCAGCTTGAGCACGCCCTCGTTGAACGCGTTGGTCGCCTTGGCCGGCTTGAGGTAGCGGGTGGTGGTCATCTCGTCTCCTCCCAGATCTTCGAGAGCAGCGCTCTCCGTTAAGAGCAGTGAACACCAGAGCATCGCGCCGCGTCAAGAGCGGTGCTCTCGTTTAGGTGCGATGCTCTATGGTGAGAGCATGGCCGCCACCCAGACCGCGCGCGAACGCGCCCGCGCCGAGCTCACCCGCGAGATCAAGGACGAAGCCCGCCGCCAGCTCGCCGAAGTCGGCGCGCTCGGCCTTTCCCTCCGCGCCGTCGCACGGGATCTGGGCATGGTCTCGTCGGCGCTCTACCGGTACTTCTCCAGTCGCGAGCAGCTGCTGACCGCCCTGATCGTCGACGCCTACAACGCCGTCGGCGAGGCCGCGGAGGCCGCCGACGACCCAGGGAAGACCCCCTTGGCAAGGTGGGAGTCGATCTGGCACGCGGTCCGCGCCTGGGCGAAGGCGCACCCGCACGAGTACGCGCTGATCTACGGCTCGCCGATCCCCGGCTACCAGGCGCCGCAGGACACCGTCACGCCCGCGGGCCGGGTGGCGTTCGCGCTGGTCGCGATCCTGCGCGACGCCGACCTGCGCGTCGAGACCGAAGTCGGCGAGATGCCCGTCGAACTACGGCGCCAGCTCGGCACCGTCACCGAGATCCTCAAGGTCAACCTGGGTCCCGAGACGGCTTCCCGGCTGATCATGGCCTGGACCCAGCTGTTCGGGATGATCAACTTCGAGCTGTTCGGACAGTACGTCGGCAGCGTCGACCCGCCGGACGCCTTCTTCGCGCACGGGATCCGTCAGATGGCGGAGTTCACCGGGATCAGGATGACCGGCTGAGCGCGGTCCACGACCGCATCAGCAACTGGACGGCGTCCACCACGTCCTCGTCGCCGGTCCCTTCCGGACTGAGGAAGCGTTGCAACAGGAGCCCGTCCTCGAGCGCGTGCAGGATCAGCGCGAGGAAGGCCGGGTCGGCGGGCGGCTCCACGCCCCGCGCGGCGAGTTCGGTCTTGATCGAAGTCTCCAGCAGCGCCCTTGTCGACTTCTCGCCTTCGCCGACCAGCGGACGCGCCTCGGGATTCCGCAGCGCGTAAAGAGCCAGCTCGGTGCGCAGGGTCAGCCAGCCGCCGAGGTGTTCGGCGCGCTCGACGTTCCACGCGCGCAGCCGGTCCATCATCTCGGCGAAGGAGCCGACGCCGTCACGCAACGCGGTGACCTCCTCGGCCTCGCGCTGGGTCCGGCGGCGCAGCAGTTCGACGACCAGCTCGTGCTTGCCGTCGAAGTTGCCGTAGAAGGCACCGCGCGTGAACCCGGCCCGTTCGGCGATCTGCTCGACGGACGTGCCGTTGACCCCGCGTTCGGCGAACAGCTCGGCGGCCGCCGTGAGCAACCGCTGTCTGGTCTGCTCGCGGCTTTCCTCCCGCGTCAAGCGTTTCGCCGTCACACGGCGATCTTAGAGTTCCCGACTCCCCTTACGACCGGTCAGCCACACCCCACCGGCGAGGACGGCGACGGTGACCAGGACGGCCAGCGCGGTGAGCGGCCACAGCGCCTGGCTCGCGAAGAACGCGGAAACCGCGCCGAAGAAGACGGCGACGAGGAGCAACGGCGTGGTCCGGACGGCTGCGGCGGCGGGGACGGTGGCCATGGGAGGTTTCCCTTCGGGGTGGTGCGCGGAACACTCGGTATTCGCGGAGGGGACCGCGCCGGCTCGGCGGCCTTACGCCGGTTGGGGCACGGATCACCCTTCCGGGCGAGAAACCCGCGTGGCGGCTAACGTCACGCCGGGGACGACATCGAGGGAAAGGCGGCTCGCGGTGGAGAAGTGGGCGGAGCAGGTCGGCAGGATCCGGGTCATCGGAACCGGGGTGATGGGCCGGGGCATCGTCCAGCTCGCCGTGACGGCGGGGCTCGAAGTCGAGCTCGCCGACGCCCGGCCCGACGCCGTCGGCGAGGCCATCGACCACATCGGCGCGATGCTGGGCAAACTCGCTTCGAAGGGCAAGATCACCGAGGACGCCGCCGCCTCCGCGAAAGAACGGCTGATCGCGGTCGACGGTCCGCTGGCCCCCGCCGACGGTGTCGACCTCGTCGTCGAAGCGGTCCGCGAGGACCTGGAGATCAAACGCGCGCTGTTCGCCGAACTGGAACGCGTCTGCGGCCCGGACACCGTGTTCGCCACCAACACCAGTTCGCTTTCGGTCACCGAGATCGCCGCCGCGCTGACCGATCCCGGCAGGCTGCTCGGCCTCCACTTCTTCAACCCGGTCCCGCTGATGCGGCTGGTCGAGATCGTGCCCGGCGCGCGGACCGCGGCCTGGCTGCCGCCCGCGATGACCGAACTCGTCCGCGGCTGGGGGCACGAACCCGTGCTCGCGCGCGACGCGCCGGGCTTCCTGGTCAACCACGCAGGCCGCGGGCTGGGCACCGAGGCGCTCCAGATCCTCGCGGAAGGGATCGCGAGCCCGGCCGAGGTGGACCGCGTCGCGCGTGACGTGCTGGGGTTGAAACTCGGCCCGTTCGAGCTGCTGGACCTCACCGGTCTCGACGTCTCGCACGCCGTGCTCGAAAGCATTTGGAGCGGCTTCCACAGCGAACCGCGGCTGCGGCCGTCGTGGCTGACTCGCCCGCGCGTCGCCGCCGGGCTGTTCGGACGCAAGAACGGCGAGGGCTTCTACCGCTACGTCGACGGCGTGCAGCAGGTCGACCCGGAGCCGTCCGCCCCGGAGGCGCCGACGACGCCGGTGTGGGTCGAAGACGAACGGCTCGGCACGCTGCTCTCGTCGGCGGGGATCCAGGTCGTGCACACGGCGTACCCGGACACCGTCCTGATCGTCAGTCCGATCGGTTCGTCCACTGTGGACGCCGCACTGGCCGCGGGTCTCCCGGCGGACCGGGTCGTCGGGGTCGATCCCCTCGGCGGCTACGGGAACCGCCTGACGCTTTCGGTCCACCCCGCGCTCGACCCGGCCGCGGGCCGCACCGCCTGGGGCGCGCTCGCCGCGACCGGGCTGCCGGTCACCGTGGTCCGCGACGGCCCCGCCCCGATCGCGCAGCGGCTGCTGGCGTCGATCGTCAACACGGCCTGTTTCATCGCCGGACAACGGCTCGCGACGCCGGAGGACATCGACACCGCCGTCCGGCTCGGCCTCGGTTACCCACGCGGACCGCTGACCTGGGGCCAGGAGGCAGGCCCGGAACTCGTGCTGCGAGTCCTGCGCGGACTCGTCGCGAGCACCGGCGACCAGCGCTACCGGCCGAGCGGCTGGCTCACCGAACGGGTCGCGCTCGGCCTGCCGCTCACGTCGGCGGGCACCTCACCGGCAGACCTCTAGCACGCGTGAAGGCCCCCTTCCCTCGGTTGAGCCGGGCGAATTCTCGGGGTCCTCGCAACACCTGATGGCTTATGTGGCTGCCAGTAGATCACGCAGGCGCTCGGCTGGTTTGTTCCAGCCGAGCGTTTT
>NZ_JADNQM010000031.1:0-105616 GCF_046269425.1 Amycolatopsis sp. cmx-11-12
CGCCGCCCAACTCAACCGCCGCCCACGCAAAACACTCGACTGGGACACCCCAGCCGAGCGCCTCGCTAAACTCCTCACCAAAACCAGTTGATCACCCGTGTTGCAACGACCCCTGAAATCCACCCCTCGGCTGAGCCGAGGGAAGGGGGCCTTCACGCGCCCGCGGCGGACAAAGCCGCCTGGCCGTCCAGGAATTCGGTGACGCTTTCGGCAAGACCGCGGGCCTCGTGCACCAGCGCCTCGATTGCGGTCCACCGGCGATGGACGCGTTCCGGGTCCACCACCAGGACGCCGGAAACCATGTCCAGGTAGAGGTTCGCGTCCGCGCAGACCTCCGCCAGCCGCAGGAACGGATGGTGGTCGGCCTCGGTGCCCGCGCCGTGCGCGGCCGCCCATTGGCGGGCCCGCAGTCCCGCGCCGTGGCAAGCCTCGACGAGGAAGGACCGGATCTCCTCGGCGCGGGTTTCCGGACGCGCGGGCGGTTTCCCCATCAGCGGGAAGATCTTCCAGGCCACCGAGAGCAGGCAATCGGCCACGTCATCCATCGACTCCACGTCCACCGCGAGGAGTGTTCCGGGCCGTCCCCGGCGGCAGGCGGATCGACTCGCATGAGCGAGCGGAACAACCCGATCGGGTGCCGAACGGCCTCAGGCGGCCGTGGCGGCAGGCACGTCGACCGCCCGCACGTCCACCACTTCGAGACCGGCGATCAAACCGGACAGTCCTTTGTGGCCTTGCGGCCGGATCGCGAGGATCCCGCTGACGAAGAACAACAGGTTCGCCAGCGGTTCGAATCCGCCGTTGACCGCGGAAGCCAGAGTGAGCAGCGTGAAATAGCCACCGGAACCCGCGAGGAACCGCACGATCATCCGCCACAGGGCGGGTTTCCCGCCGTCCGGCCCGGCGGGGCGCAGCAACACGATCCGCTGACCGAAGCTGGCGCCGTTGCCCGCGACAGGGATGACGAACAGCAGGAGCACCGCGGGGAACAGCGTGCTGATCAGCGCCAGGACCACGGCGTTGGGTTCGCCCGCCAGCAGGGTCGTCACGATCCCGACGGTCGTGCCGAGCAGGACGACCGAGACGAGGTCGACGGCCATCCCGAGCAGACGGCGGCGTGCGGTGACGGGACGCGGTGTTCCCGGCGGCGCGGACGGCTCGTTGCCCGGCAGCAGCCGCAGCAAGGGAGCGAGCCCGAATCCGACGGCGGCACCGAGGGTGTTGGTCAGCAGGTCGTCGACGTCGGCCAGCCGGTACGGGCATTCGAACAGGAACCAGACCCCGGTGAGCTGGGTGCACTCGATGAACAGCGAGACCGCGAACCCGATGGCGACGGTGGCCACGAAACCGCGGCGGAAGAGGTGCCGCGCGAACATCCCCAGCGGCACGAACAAGACGACGTTGAAGACCGCCTGCTGGACCGCGGGATTGCGCAGGAAGGCCCGCAGACCGGCGCCGGTCTGCTCGCGGCGGATGTCGGCGAGGAACTGGAAGGGGCGCAGTTGCAGGTGACTCGACGCGTGCTCGGCGCACCACGCCGCCGTGGTCTGCGGGATGGGGAGCAGCGTGTACGTCCACAGTGACATGGCGTAGACCAGGAAGCCGAACACCAGCAGGACCCGCCAGAGCCCGAGTTCGCCACGGCGCCGGTAGCTCGCCGCGATATATGGGACGGCCAGAACGCCCGCGAGCACGAAACCCGCGAACACCGCGATGATCGCGGAGACGGTCGGATCAGTCACTCGCGGAAGCTAGCAACGCTCGCTCAGGCGCACCCGTTACGCCACCTGGCCGGGTGATGCCGTCGCCGGGAGCGAGGGCTCGCTGATGCGCGAGCGCGGCGATGGCGAAGGTCAGATGGACGACGACCCAGTTGCGGTCTTCCCCGTGGACCCGCTGCAACAGGTCGAGTGTGGCGTCGCCCGGGCTGCGGCCCTGACGGCAGGCGTCGATGAACGCCTGGGTCAGGTCGTCGACGTTCTCACGGAACTCCGCGAAGGCGTCGGCGGGCTGGGCACTGGAGCAGAAATCCACGGTCACGTCACTCAGCGTTCCATAGCGCGACACAAAGTTACGAATCGACGGTTCCGGAATCACTCACGTGAGGTAGTCCCACGCGGTTCTCTGTGCTCTGCGTCACGCCGAAGCAAGGCTGGCGGGCATCCGGCGTTCCCGTTCGGCCGCCTTCGCCCGGCGGGTGACCGGGAAGCGCTGGTCGAGCTCGACCAGCAGCGGGGTCACCGCCATCAGCGTGAGCAGAGCGAATCCGGAGTAAGCACCCAAGGTAGCGATGATCGTCATTTCGGCCTCCTCGATCCCCGTACCGCCTGTTTCGGCGGCCTGGACCAGGATCGCCTCTCGGCGGGGTGCGGCGGATCGGTCATCCGGCGGGCGCGCCTCGACCGGTCGGCCTTTTCGGGACTGACCGATCGGCCGACCCCGGACGGCGATGCAGCAGATCGAACCGTGACCACATGGCTTCGGCCGCCTCGATCGATTCGCCGGTGCGGACGGGGTCGACGGCGGCGAGTTGCGCGACGATCGCCTGCACCAGGCTCATGCCCGCGGTCAGCGACGGGAAGAAGGTGACGCCTTCGGCGGGCACCATCAGCACCTGCTCGACGGCACCCGCCAGCGCGGGACTGGCCGCGTCGGTGATGGCGAAGGCGCGCGCTCCCCTGGCCTTCGCCTCGTTCGCGGCGAGGACGGTGCTTTCGTACAGGCGCCAGAAACTGATCGCGATCAGCACGTCCTCGCCGGTGAGTTTCGCCGTGGCGTTGGCGAGTTCGGCGTCGCCGGCGGTGATCGCGTGGACGTCGTAACCGGCGAGCCGGGCGTTGTGCGCGAAGGCGATCCCGACCGCGGCATAGCTGCCGTCTGCGATGACGAGCGTGCGACGCGCGGCGGCGACGGCGTGCGCGACGTTGCGGATCTCGTCCTCGGCGAACCGCCGGTTGAGCAGAGCGAGACTGTCTAGGTCGCGGCGCAGCGACGCCGACCCTGGCGAGTCGACGTCGCGGTGTTCCTCGGCCACCTGCGGCGCGCTCAGCGACGACATGTACCGCGCCCGCAATTCCTGTTGCAGCGCGGGCCAGCCCGCGAACCCCAGCGCCTGCGCGGTCCTGGTGACGGTGGCGACGTTGACCCCGGCGAGCTGGGCGAGCTCGGCCGTCGAGCCGAACGAAGCCCGGCGCGGTTGCGAGACCAGTACTTCGAGCACGGCGGCGGACTTCGGCCGCAAGCCGCGTTCCGGCGTCCGATCCCGAAGCCACGCCTCGAAACCGTCGTCGATCCCCGTCTCTGCCACGCATACCCTCCCTCGACCGCGTCACGGTAACGCATCGTGCCCGCCGAACCACTTGCAACAACCATTGCAGTTTTACAGAAACGCAGTATACGTTGTCCGCACTCCTCGTCGCCCGAACCACGGAAGGCGTTCCCCATGACGCTTCTGGCACGGCTGGACCGGCTCCCTCTGAGCCGTCCTCACTATCTACTCCTGCTCATCGGCGGGCTCGGCTACACCTTCGACGGCATGGACTCCGCCGTGGTCGCCTTCCTCCTGCCGAGCGCGAAAGCGGCCTGGGGTCTCGACAACGGACAGCTCGGGCTGATCGGTTCGGCGACGCCGTTCGGCTTCCTCTTCGGCGCGATCGCCGCCGGCCTGCTTGGCGACCGCATCGGCCGCAAGAAGGTCATGATGTACGCGCTGGCCTTCTACGCGGTGTTCTCGGTGCTCGCCGCCTTCTCCCCCAACTACGAGATCTTCCTGGGCGCCCGGGTACTGGCCGGGGCCGGCGCGGGCGCGGAAAGCGCGATCATCGCGCCGTTCCTGTCGGAATTCGTCCCGGCCAAACGGCGCGGCTGGTTCGTCGGCGCGCTCGCCGGGTTCTTCTCGTTCGGCTTCGTCATGGCCGCGCTGATCGGAAGGTTCGTCGTCCCGACGGTGCCGGAAGGCTGGCGGGTCGCCCAGCTGATCACCGCGCTGCCGATCGTCATGCTGCTGTGGTGGCGCCGGTCGCTGCCGGAATCACCGAGGTTCCTGGTCGCGAACGGGCGTCACGCCGAGGCGGAGAAGATCGTCGCGAAACTGGAGCGGGACGTCGAAAAGGCGACCGGGCAGCCACTTCCGGCCGTCGCCGAGACCGACGCCAAGCCCGCGACGGAGACGCCCAAGGTCAACCTCCTCAGTGCGCTGAGGTTCCTGTGGAGCCCGGCGATGGCCCGCCGCACCGCGGTGATCTGGACCGTCTGGTTCGTGATCACGTTCTCCTACTACGGTTTCTTCTCCTGGATCCCGACACTGCTCGTCGAGCGCGGGATCACGGTGACCAAGAGCTTCGAGTTCTCCATCATCATCTACCTGGCGCAGATCCCCGGGTACTTCTCCGCGGCCTGGCTCTCCGAACGGCTGGACCGCAAGCACACCATCGCGTTGTACCTCGCGGGATCGGCGGTGAGCGCGTTCTGGCTGAGCCAGATGGACGCGCCGTGGTCGATCACCCTCGCCGGGGCGGTCCTGTCGTTCTTCCTCAACGGCACCTACGCCGGCGTGTACTCCTACACCCCCGAGGTGTTCCCGACCTGGATCCGCGCCAGCGGGACCGGGCTGTCCAGCGCGTTCGGCAGGCTCGGCAGCATCCTGGCCCCGACGATCATCGGCCTGTCCGCCGCGAGCCTCGGGTTCGCCGGCGTCTTCGGCATGACCACCGCAGTCCTGGCGGCCGGGGTGGTGGTCGTGGTCGTGTTCGGCCTGTCCACCGCAGGCCGCTCACTGGAAGAGCTGACCGAACACGGCGCGCCCGTGACCACCGCGAAGGAGATGACGAAGTGACCGTGTCACTGTCCACTGTGGAGGACAAGACCCGCGCCACGATCGGCGTACGGCTGTTCACCGTGCTGGCGTGGGTGCCCGAACGGCGGGCGCTGCGGCGCGTGCACAGCAGCCATCCGGAGGAATATCCGGTCGGCGGCGAGAAGACCGTCGAGGTGGCCGCGGGCTGGCTGGACCAGTGCATCACGGGCCAGGAGCCCTACTTCGGGCCGGACAGCGCGGCGGTGCGGGAGATCTTCGCCGACCACGAACTCATCGACCGGCTCGGCTGCGGCGCGGTGATCAACGTGCCGGTGGTCGACGGCGACCGCACCCTCGGCGTCCTCAACATCCTCGACGCCGAAGGCAGTTACGACGACGATTCCGTCACGGCGGCCCGTTCTCTGGCACCGTTGGCGGTCCCGGCCCTGCGCGAACTCCTGGAGACCCGATGAACGGATCACTGCTCCTTCGCAACGCCCGGCTGCTCGACCCGGTCAAGGGCGAGTACACCGAGGGCGACCTCAGGTGTGCCGACGGCCGGATCGTCGAGACCGGCACGGGCCTCACCGCCGGTGACGTGCGGACCGAGGACCTGCGCGGCGCGTTCGTGTTGCCCGGTCTAGTCGACGCGCACGTCCACGTGACGGCGTCGACCGCGGATCTGGGGTCGCTCCCCTCGTCGTCCCCCTCCTACGTGGCCGCGCACAGCGCCCGCACCATGAGCCGGATGCTGGACCGGGGCTTCACCACGGTCCGGGACGCCTCCGGTGCCGATTACGGCCTCGCCGACGCGCAGGCCGAGGGGCTGTTCCGCGGCCCGCGCCTGCTGTTCTGCGGACGCGCGCTGAGCCAGACCGGCGGGCACGGCGACAGCCGGACCCGCGGCGCCAACGCCAGCGACGACCATCCGTGCTGCGCGGGTCTCGGCCGGGTCGCCGACGGTGTCGACGCGGTCCGCGCGGCGGCGCGCGACGAACTGCGCAAGGGGGCGCACCACATCAAGGTGATGGCCTCCGGCGGCGTCGCCTCCCCCACCGACCGGGTCGACTCGACGCAGTACTCCGCCGAGGAACTGCGCGCGATCGTCGAGGAGGCGGAGGCGGCCAACCGCTACGTGGCCGCGCACGCTTACACCGCCCGTGCGGTGAACCGAGCCCTGGAGCTGGGTGTCCGGTCGATCGAGCACGGCAACCTGATCGACGACCTCAGTGTCGAACTGTTCCTCCGGCACGACGCGTACCTCGTGCCCACTTTGGTCACGTACTGGGCGCTGAAGGAGGAAGGGCGCGAGCACGGGCTGCCGGAATCGAGCTGGCGCAAGGTCGACGACGTCCTCGGCGCGGGTATGGCCGCACTGGAACGGGCCGCTCGCGCTGGGGTGAAACTGGTGTACGGCAGCGATCTCCTCGGCGGGATGCACCGGCACCAGAACCACGAATTCCGGCTGCGCGGGGAGGTCCAGTCCGCGCTTGAGGTGATCCGCTCCGCGACGTCGACTGCGGCGGACCTGCTCAACCTGACCGGCGAGATCGGCACCCTGGCGCCCGGCGCGTACGCCGATCTCGTCGTCGTGGACCGGGATCCGCTGGAGGACGTCGGCGTCCTGGCCGAGCCGAAGGCGTTCCGGCACATCGTCCAGGGCGGGACCGTGGTCTCCGCCTGACGCGTTTCGTCCTCTAGTTGCGGTAGTTGCCCGTGCATGGATCGCAACTAGAGGACGAACCCCGCGGGGAACGGGTCGTCCGGATCGAGCAGGTAGGTGGCGTTCCCGGTGATCCAGGCGCGTCCGGAGAACTCCGGCACCACGGCCGGGACACCGCCGACAGTGGTCTCCTCGACCAGCTCGCCGATGAAAGTGGTGCCGATGAACGAACTGTTCTCGAACGGCGTGTGCAGCGGCAGCTCACCGCGGGCGTGCAACTGCGCCATCCTGGCCGAGGTCCCGGTGCCACACGGCGACCGGTCGAACCAGCCGGGGTGGATCGCCATCGCGTGCCGGGAAGCCCGTGCGTCCGATCCCGGGGCGAGGAACTGGACGTGCTTGCAGCCGCCGATCAGCGGATCGACCGGATGCTTCGGCCGGCACTGGTCGTTGATCGCCGCCATGATGTCCAGCCCCGCGGCCAGTATCCGGTCCTTCTCCGCGCGATCGAACGGTATGTCCACTTGGGACAGTTCGAGGATGGCGTAGAAGTTGCCGCCGTAGGCAAGGTCGTAACGCACTTCCCCGAGGCCGGGCACGTCGACGAGGGCGTCCCGGTCGGCGAGGAACGACGCCACGTTGCGCAGTTTGACGCGTTCCGCGCGACCGTCCCGGACGTCGACTTCGGCGTGCACCAGCCCGGCCGGGGTGTCCAGGCGCACCACGGTCTTCGGTTCGGTCACCTCCACCATGCCGGTCTCCACCAGCACCGTCGCGACACCGATCGTGCCGTGCCCGCACATCGGCAGGCAGCCGGACACCTCGATGTACACCACGCCCCAGTCGGCGTCCGGCCGGGTCGGTGGCTGCAGGATCGCCCCGCTCATCGCGGAATGACCGCGCGGCTCGTTCACCAGGAACTGCCGCAGGTGATCCATGTGGTCCATGAAGTACCGGCGGCGTTCGGCCATGGTGTCGCCGGGGATGACGCCGACCCCGCCGGTCACCACCCGGGTCGGCATGCCCTCGGTATGCGAGTCGACGGCGGTGATCGACCGGATCGAGCGCATCTACTCCACCCCCAGCGAGGCGAGCGCGCGACGCATGTCGGCGGTGACCTGCTCGCGATGCTCGTCCGTCAGCGGCCCGCGCGGCGGACGGCACGGCCCGCCGTAGCGGCCGACGAGATCCATGCCCAGCTTGATGGCCTGGACGAACTCCGTCCGCGAGTCCCAGCGGAACGCGGCCACCAGTGGTTCGTACAGCGCCATGGCCTCCTCCAGCTTCCCTGCCCTGGCCAGTTCGAACAGGCGGACCGACTCCGCGGGGAACACGTTCGGGAACCCGGCGAACCAGCCGGTCGCGCCCATCAGCAGGCTCTCCAGCACGACGTCGTCGGCGCCGCTGATCACGTCCAGTTCCGGTGCCTGCTCGCGGATCTCCAGCACTCGCCGGACGTCACCGGAGAACTCCTTGACCGCCACCACGTTGTCGATCGCCGCGATCTCGGCCAGCAGGCCAGGAGTGAGATCGACCTTGGTGTCGATGGGGTTGTTGTAGACCATCACCGGCAGGCCGACCGACGCCACCGCCTCGAAATGGGCGAGCACCTCGCCGCGGTTGGCGCGGTACATCGTCGGCGGCAGGCACAGCAGGCCGTGGGCGCCGTCCTCGGCCGCGATTTCCGCCCAGTGCCTGGCCTGATGCGACCCGGGGCCGTGCACGCCGACGACGACGATCCCGTCCCTACCGACGGTTTCGATCGCGGTGCGCGCGACGCGGCGGCGTTCGTCGTCGGTGAGCGACGAGTACTCGCCGAGGGAACCGTTCGGGCCGACGCCCCGGCAGCCGTTGTCGATCAGCCACCGGCAGTGCGCGGCGTAGGCCTCGTAGTCCACGGCCAGCCCGGCGGGCGCCGCTTCGTCCGCCCGGTACGGGAGGGCGGTCGCGACGACGACGCCACCGAGGTCGGGGGTGCTCATGCGGAGGTCTCCTTCGGTTCGGCGAGTTCGCCCAGCCGGATCGGCTGGGCGATCGGGCGGTGATGCCGTTCGGCGCCACCGCTGAGTTCGGACACGGTAGGGCCGCACATCCGGCCCTGGCACGGGCCGAGTCCGGCCCGGGTGCCGAGTTTCAGTGCGTGCGAGCCCGGGCAAGCCGGGTCGCCTGCCGCGCGGGTGAGTTCGCCGTACGTGGTTTCCTCGCAGCGGCAGACGATCGTGTCTTCGGCCAGCCAGCCGCGCCAGGCCGCGCCGATCGGGTGCGCGGCGGCGAGTCGTCCGGCGAAGGCCCGCGCCCGGTCACGTTCGCGGAGCAGTGATCGGCCAGGATCTCCTCCGGCGGCGACGCGGCCGGCCACCGCGCCTTCGGCCGCGGCGGTAACCGCGCCGCCGATACCGGTGATCTCACCCGCGGCGAAGACACTGTCCACTGTGGTCCGTTGCTCGTCGTCGACCCGCACGAAACCGCCGTCGAGGGCGCAGCCCGCCGCGACGGCGAGTTCGGGCTGCGGGACGAAACCGTGTCCGACGCAGACCGCGTCGACCTCGTACGTCCGCTCGGTGCCGGGAACGATCGACCAGTCGGCCCGGACCCTGGCTGTGACGACCTCGCGGACCCGGTCGGCCCCGCGCGCCTCGATCACGGCGTGGGCGAACCGGTACGGGACACGATGGCGGGCCAAGGTCGCGGCGTACCGGGCCAGCTCTGCCGACTTGCCCGCGTGGGCGGCCAGCTCCCACGGCCGCACCGACCATCCTTTTCGGACGGTCGCGAACGGGTTCGCCTCCAGTACGGCGACCACCTCCGCCCCGACGCCCAGCAGCGATTCCGCGACCGGCAACAGGAACGGCCCGGCCCCTGCGACGAGAACCCGGCGGCCGATCGCGACCCGCTCCCCCTTCGCCAGCGCCTGCGCCGCCCCCGCGGTGTACACACCGGGCAATTCCCAGCCGGGGAACGGCAGAGTGCGGTCGTGCGCGCCGGTCGCCAGGATCAGCGCGTCCGGCTCAAGGGACGATCGCCGCCGTCCGCTGCCATCAGCCTGCCCTCGCAGCACGTGCACCTGGTTTTCCGCGCGGTCGAGAGCCCAGACGGTGGATTCGGGCCACCACTGGCACCGTGGATGTTCCAGCAAGCGACGGCGCCGCTCGAATCCCGCCCAGCCGTGGTGGAGTCGCTCCGGGTTCCGCGCCGCGTAGGCCTCCGGCATCGTCCGGTGGTACTGCCCGCCGGGAGCTTCGGCCTGATCCAGCACAGTGACCCGGGCACCCGCCCGCAGCGCGTGCTCGGCCGCCGCGAGCCCGGCGGGTCCGGCGCCGACGATCACCACGTGCTTCATGCCCCGTCCTCCCGGGACTGGGTGCGGATTTCGTCGCCGTCGGCGGCTCGACGTCGGCACGCGCGGACGTCGGGCACGTCGTTGACCGTGAGCAAGCAGTCGAAACACGCGCCGATGCCGCAGAAAACGCCACGCGGCGCGCCGGAACGCGTGGTGCGCCACGAAGTCCGGCCCGCGGCGAGCAGTACACCCGCCACGCTCTGTCCCGCGATCCCGGTCAGGGGTTCGCCGTCGACGGTGATCCCGATCGGCCGGTCGGTGCGGCCCACCGGATCCTTGTCCCGGGGAAACAGTCGCCCGCTCATGCGGCCAATACCGCCAGACGGTCCACAGTGAATTCCGCGACCGGCATGGCGGGCTCCGCACCGGTGAGCAGTTCGCGCAGCAATCGCGCGGTGCCGACGCTCAGCCCGATACCGGCGCCTTCGTGTCCGGTGGCGTGCCAGAGATTACCCAGCCTCGGGTCCTCGCCGAGCACGGGGAGATGATCGTCGACGTAAGGCCGGAAGCCGCCGTAGGCCCGCATGATCGCGGCATCGGCCAGCGCGGGGAACAGCCGCAGCGCCTTGACCGCGATGGCGCTCAGCACCTCCGGCCGGATCGTGTCGTCGAAGCCGACCCGGCGCCGTGACGAGCCGATCAGCACGGTGCCGCCCCAGGTCGATTCGACGACGGCGGAAGTCTGTAAGTCGCCCGAATCGGCCCCGACCACGCCGACGTAATCGGCGTCGTAGACCTTGTGCCGGACGACGCCGGGCATCGGCGTCGTCACCAGCACTTCGCCACGGCGGGGCCGGACCGCGATCGGTGCGCCGAGGAGCGCCGCCACCTGGCCTGCCCACGGTCCCGCGGCGTTGACGACGACGTCCGCCTCGATCACCTCGCCGGGGACGCGGACACCGGTGATCCGTCCCTTTCGGACAGACGCGCCGACGACCTCGGTGTCGGACCGCAGCCGGGCGCCGTGGCGGAGTGCGGAACCGAGCAGGGCCAGCGCCGCACCCGCGGGCTGCACCTGGGCGTCCTCCGGGTAGTGGAACGCGGCGGTCACCTCGCGGGTCAGCGCGGGTTCGGCGTCAGCGAGTTCCTTGGGAGACAACGACTCCGCGCGAACCCCGAGTTGCGACGCGGCGAACGTGGTGAGAGCGCGGGCGCCGTCATCGGTGGTGGCGACCACGATGCCACCCTTGGGGTCGTACTCGATCGCCGAAGCGGCAAGCGCGTCCTCATCGGCGATTTCGGCGACCACCTGCGGCCACAGTCGAATGGAAAGCTTCGCGAGTTCGAGTTCGGCGCCCGGTCCCTTGTCGGAGACGAGGACGTTGCCCTCGCCGTGCGACGTAGTGCCCCCGGCGGGACGGCCGCGATCCACGACGACGACGTCGAAGCCCGCCCGGCTCAGCTCACGGGCACACGCGGCGCCGACGATGCCCGCGCCGAGTATCACCACGCGCGTTCGGTTCATCGACCCTCCAGCGTTCGGCAAAGCGAACGATCGGAGCGTAGGTTCCACCCCAGAAGGGTGTCAATACCCAGGGCGCCGTCAGCCCTTCAGCACCGGATGCGGCCTGCCGTCGAGCCGTTCGTCGGCGCGGTACTGCAGCAGCAGGACCGAGTGCACCGGACCCTCCGACGCGGTGTAGCAATGCGGCTCACGGGCGTCGAAGGCGACGTAGTCCCCCGGGCCGACTTCGACGGTCCGCCCCGCCACTTCGACCCGCAGCGAACCGGACTGCACGACGGTGTGCTCGATCCCGACGTGCCCTTGCGAACGCTGCGGCGCGTCACCGCGCACCACCTGGTCGTACACCTCGAAGACGCCGTCACCGGCCTCGATCCGGCGCAGTGGCCGGAGATCGACGCCCTCGCCGCTGAGCACTTCGACGTCGGCGCCGCGAACCACGGTGAGCGCGCCACCCGCGCGGTGGTCGAGCAGGTCGGAGATCGCCACCTCCAGCACCCTGGACAGGCTGAACACGGTTTCGATGGTCGGATTGCCGCCGCCGGACTCCAGCTGCGACAGCGTCGCCTTGCCGATGCCCGACCGGCGGGACAGCTCCGACAGCGAGATCCCCCTCGCCGCCCTGGCCGCGCGCAGGTTGACCGCCAGCATGTCCCGGATCGAGGGCGCCTCGTCCTCCACCGCATCTCCCCTGTCGTTCGTCAAACCGTACGACCGGAGGGCGAATCGTTCGCTTTGCCGATCGAGTTCGCGGACATCATGACACGCCTGCCGACGGGGAGGGCATAGCCGCGGCCGATGGACGACGCGATGGTGGGAGCTGAAGGGGACTTCAGCTCCTGGCCGCCCGGACCCAGGCGGTGATCTCGTCCGCGGTCGACGGGAATCCGCTGGACAGCAGGTCGTGGCCAGATTCGGTGACCACGACGTTGTCCTCGATGCGGATGCCGAGGCCGCGCAGTTCGGGCGGCACGGTGCGGTCGGTGGCGTGGAAGTACAGGCCGGGTTCCACCGCCAGCGCCATGCCCTCGGCGAGGGTGCCCTCGCGATAGCCGGAGGGATGGGCGGCGGCGCAGTCATGGACGTCCAGCCCGAGGAAATGACCCGTACCGCAGACGATGTACCGCCGGTGCTGCTGCCCGTCCGGCGACAGCGCCTCGTCCACCGACACCGGGAGCAGGCCCCAATCGTGCAATCCCGCCGCGAGCACACCGAGCGCCGTCGTCTGGAAGGCGGCGAAATCGTTGCCAGGGCGCACTTCCGCCAGCGCCGCGAGATGCGCCTTGTACACCAGGTCGTAGACGTCGCGCTGCGCCGTCGTGAACTCGCCGCCGACCGGGAAAGTGCGGGTTATGTCGGCGGTGTACAAGGAATTCAGCTCGACTCCGGCGTCGAGCAGCAACAGGCTGTCTTCGGTCACCGGACCGTCGCAACGCGTCCAGTGCAGGATCGGCGCGTGCGATCCCGCCGCGACGATGGAGGTGTAGCCGGGGCCGGTGCCCTCCGTGCGGGCACGCCGGTCGAAAGTGCCTTGCAGCCAGCGTTCCCCGCCGCCGCGGACCGCCTCCGGCAGCGCGGCCAGCACGTCGGCGAACCCGAGCGCGGTGGCGTCGACGGCGTCGCGCAACTGCCCGATCTCCCACTCGTCCTTGATCCGGCGCAGATCCGCGAGGACCGTCCGGAGCCGTTCGCTGTGGCCGAAGCCGTACGCGTCGAGCACGGGATCGACCCCCGCACCGACCAGCACGCTCGGGTTCCGCCCGCGCAAGCCGTGCGGAAGGTCCTCCAGCGGACGACATTCGATGCCGAACGCGTCGCCGTACGCGGCCGGTCCGGCGGCGGTGCCGACCCACAGCGGACTGGTGTCGGCATCGCCGACGAAGTCGGGCTCGTCCACCTCGGCGGGGCGCGGGACGTACAGCGTGGCGTGGTGACTGTCCCCGGCCGGGGTCAGCACCAGGACCGCGCCCTCGCGCTGGCAACCGGTGAGCCAGACGAAGTCGCTGTCGGCACGGAAGCCGTGGAACGTGTCGTTGGAGCGCACCACGGCACGGCCGGCGGCGAGCGCGATCCGCTGCCCCGGCAGTTCCGCCGACAGCCTGCCGCGATGGGCTGCCGCCGCCTCGGCGGTGCCCGGCGGCACGTCGACGACGTCGTCGGCAGGCTCCCAGCCGTCGCTGATCCAGTTCCGGAACCCCTTGGCGGCCAGCAGCGCGCGCAGGTCCGGCCGGGTTCGGTCGCCGGTCATCGGCTCCCCTTTCAGGTAGTCGGAGTTCTCTTCGAGAGGTGCGAAGCCCAGCGGCCGTGTCGCGAAAGCCACTTTCGCGACGTCTGATGTCCCGAAAGTGGCTTTCGCGACACCCGGAAGGCCACTCACGACCACCTTCACATCGCGAAGGGCCGGGCCGTAATGACCGGCGGCGATAGACTCCGGCTATGGCCCTGGAGATCCGGCACCTGCGGGCGATCTGCGCCATCGCCGAAGCGGGCAGCCTCTCGCAGGCGGCCGCCGCGCTGGGCATGTCCCAGCCGTCGCTGACCTCCCTGCTCCAGCGGCTCGAACGGCAGATCGGCGCGCCGCTGTTCGTCCGCAGCCACACCGGCGTGACCCCGACCCCGGTCGGCGAGCAGACACTCCGCCGGGCCCTCACCCTGCTCGTGGAGTTCGACAGATTCGAAAGCGACCTGCTCGGCGCGCTGGGCGACGGCCCGGTCCGGCTCGGATCGTCCCAAATGGACTGTCTGCCCACCTTCGTCGAGCGGCTGGACGACGCGCTGCCTGGACTGGACGTGACCGTGCACGTGGAGCCGTCCAGCGCGGTGCTGGCGCAGGCTTTGGGCCGCTCCACTCTCGATATCGCCGTCATCGCCATGTCCGACGACCAGGAAGTCCCGCTGGCGAAGCATTTGGGGCATCGGGTGCTGTTCTCGTGGCTGCCCGTCTTCGTCGGTCTTCCCGCCCGCCACCGGCTCGCTGACGGCTTCGAGGTCGACCTGGCCGACCTCGCCGACGAAGCGTGGATCGGTCCCCCGGGTCCCGAGGACGGCTCGCTGACGTCGCTGCGCGCGGCCACACACCGCGCGGGGTTCACGCCCCGGATCCGCTTCGAATGCCCCAACGGCGGCGGACGGCACCTGATCGCGGCCGGGCAGGCCGTGCAACTCGTGGAACCCACCGCGCCCGAACTGCCGGGCATGGTCGTCCGGCCGCTCAAGGACGATCCCATGCGGATGCGACTCGTATTGGCGTGGCGCAAGGAACGACTCACGTGGGACCAGGCGGAAAACGTGTATCGCGCGGTCATGACGTCCTACACGCGGCACGCGATGGCGTCGACGCCGTTCCGGACCTGGTGGGAACACCGGCGCAGTTCCCGGTCCGGGGATGGGCTGGTGGACTTCTTCCGGGTGGCCGGTTCCTGAGCGGTCAAGGCGGATCCGCCGCCAGGAAGCCGCCGTTTTCGAACACCCTGTAACCAGATCCCGCCTCGCCGCGATTGACCCGGTATCTGGGGAACGGAGACGGGAGATGATGGCGCAACGGCTGTGGCTGGGACTGGCGGTCGTCTACACGTGCACCGCCGTGATCCAGCTCTATCTTCTCGCCAGCACCGGTGCTGTCTGGGCCGGGACACTCACCGCGGTCGGCTTCGTGGCGGCACTCCTGTGCGCCACCGCCGCCTGGAAGGCCGCGAAACGAGAACGGGACGACACAAGGGAAGTCGACTCGCACCGCCCCTAGCGTCGGGGTTCTGCCCCGCGTGATTGATCATGCGCGAGCGTGAATCATGTCCCGTACCCAGGCGCGGTGTTGCCAGACGCGACGAGCAGCGTACGGTGACAAGTACGTGAGGTTGAGTCCACCAGCCCGCGCGAACGACCCGCACGTCCGCGACCCCGATTCTTTCTCAGGGCGACGCGGCGGCGAGTTGACTTGCGCAGCCGTTGTGCAGGCTTACCCGTTGTCCGTCTCGTCCCCGGCTATCCGGGAGACCAGCACCATGACCGACCGAATCCCGTCCATGCGTGGCAGCCGCGACAGCCCTGTCCTCCATGCCACCGTTCCGCGACCGCGCCTGTCGGAAGACAACCTGTTGGAAGTCCAGCGGACCCGATGGAGTGAAGATCTGCTCGTCGTCTCCGCGGCGGGCGAAATCGACCTCGCCACCGCCGGAAGACTCGAACACGCCCTCTGGGGCGACCTCCCCACCTCCACGGTCCTCGATCTCACCGAGGTCACCTTCCTCGGCGTCGCCGGGTTGCGGGTCATCGAATCCGCCGCCGCCCGCGCCAACGCCGAACACCGGACGATCGGGGTCGTCGCCAGCACCCGCCCGGTGCTGAGGCTGCTGAACCTGTTCGGTGTCGACGTCCATATCCCCGTGTTCCAGTACCTCGCCAACGCGCTCCGCGACGTACCGAAGGCCTTGCCCAAACCCTGAAGGCGGTCAGGCCCCGGCGAGCGGCAGCAGTGTGGAGAGGCCCGTCTTCAGTGCCAGCCGCCGGATCGTCGGCGACGGCAGGAAACTCAGGTCGACGCCGCGGGTGGCGCACCGGTCGTTGATCCTGACCAGGGTCGCCAGACCGGTGGAATCGCAGAACTCCACGCCTTCGAGGTCGACGACGAGCCGTCCGGGCACGGGTTCCAGTGCCTCCTCGAAAGTCTCCTTGAGGTCTTCGGCCGTCGTCAGGTCGATCTCCCCCGCCACCGCGATGACGACCTTGGCACCATCGGGCCTGGCGAGCGTCACCGAGAACGGAACCTCCCGGATGTCGCCGTCTCCGCTCGTCACCGTCACACTCCCTCACGATCCGCACACCGAGAGTTCCGAAGATATCCGATGACGGCACCCCGTGCGCGCGGCACTCGCACCTCGATTCCCCCGGTGTCTTAGCCTGGTCAGTGGATCCGGCGGTCGTGGACCGCGGCGGGCGAGGAGGAGAAGCTCCGTGATGCCGATCGACGAGCCGGTGCGTGACAGCACCGACGAGCTGGTCCTCGAAGTCGCCGCCGTCGCCGCTCAGGCAGCCGCGTTGCGGGACGTCCTGACGAACTGGGCCCTCGAACGAGGCCTTCCCAGGGAACTGGCCGAGGATCTCAAACTCACCGCCTACGAAGCGATGACCAACGTCGTCAAGCACGCCTATCCGGACGGCACCGACGACAACGTCATGACGGTCACCGCCGCCTTCGTCGACGGTCACATCGAGATCACCGTCACCGACGAAGGCCGCTGGCGCGACGGTCGCCGCCCGGACGGCGGACGTGGCCTGCCGATCATCCGCGCCTTCGCGCCGGAGGCCTCCGTGACGAGCACACCCACCGGGACCGTCGTCCGGCTTGCCTGGCCCTGCCCCGCCGGTCCCGGTCGGGGTCCGATCACCGGGTGACGTCGTAGACCAGCTTCTGGACGCCGTTGCCGTAGGCCTCGCTCTCGACGAGCTTCAGGCTCTGCTTGTCCTTGTCGGTGTCGCTGAACAACTTCTTGCCCGCGCCGAGCAGGACCGGGAACAGCAGCAGGTGGTAGCGGTCGATCAGGCCGGCGTCGGCGAGGTTGCGGTTCAGCTCCGCGCTGCCGTGCACGATGATCGGCCCGCCGTCGGTCTTCTTGAGCTCGGCGACGTCGTCCAGCGAACGCAGGATCGTGGTCTCGCCCCAGTTGTCGGCGAGGTCTTCCTCCCGCAGGGTGGTCGAAACGACGTACTTCGGCATCGCGTTGTAGCCCGCGAATTCCACGGTCATGTCCGGCCACACCGGCGAGAACGCCTCGTAGCTGGCCCGGCCCATCATCATCGCCGTGGCCTCGCCCTGCTCGCGGCCCTTGAGCTCGTAGGCAGCTTCGTCGAACTCGATGCCGTTGAAGGTCCAGCCGGAGTTGCGGTAGCCCGGCTCCCCGCCGGGGCCTTCGACGACGCCGTCGAGCGAGACGAACGCGGTGGCGATCAGGGTGCGCATCTGGTTTCTCCTTGGTCGTTCTGAACTGCTTTCGACACTGCGTCGACCGGGAACCGGCGGATTCGACAGCTTGCCGGAAGAATTTTCCGCGATTCGATGATCAACCCTCGGCGTCGCGGACCAGCAGGGCGATCTGGACCCGGTTCTCGACCCGGAGTTTGGCGAGCATGCTGCTGGTGTGGGCCTTCACCGTCGCGACGGTGATGCTCAGCCTCCGCGCGACGTCGGTGTTGGACAGCCCCTCGGCGATGGCGTCCGCGGTCTCGCGTTCGCGGTCGGTCAGCGTGGCCAGCAGATCGCGAGCCGTGTCGCGGGACGTCCGGCGCGCGTCGGACGAATGCGGCCCGGTGGCCGCGGCGATCAGCCGGGCCGTGGCGGCGGGCGAGAGCGCGGGTTCCCCGGCGGCGACCGTCCGCACGGCGGCCAGGATCCGCGGCGGCGGGGTGTCCTTGAGAACGAAGCCGAGCGCGCCGACGCGCAGCGCGCCCAGCACCATCTCGTCCGTGTCGAACGTGGTGAGCACCAGCACCCGCGGCGGCTCCGGAAGCCTCAGGATCTCCTCGGTCGCGCTGAGCCCGTCACGCCCCGGCATCCGGACGTCCATCAGGACGACGTCGGGCCGCTGCTCCCCCACCACGGTGACCGCGGTGTCGCCGTCGGCTGCCTCGCCGACCACGACGAGATCGGGTTCGCCGTCGACGATGAGCCGCAACGCCATCCGCACCAGGTGTTCGTCGTCGACGAGCACGACCCGTATCCGCTCGTTGTCCATTCACTCGCTCCCTTCGCGGACCGGCCACGGCAGGCGCGCGGCGAGGACGAACCCGCCGCCGGGATCCGGGTGGTGGTCCAGTTCGCCGCCGGCCAGCGCGACCCGCTCGGCGAGGCCGAGCAGGCCGAAGCCCGAGGCGGGCGGGCCCGCGATCATCCGCGACGCACCGGAATCCCGGACCGTCGCCCGCACCCCGTCACCCGCCTCACCTTCGACGGTGACCGCCACCCGGGCCCCCGGCGCGTGCTTGCCCGCGTTGGTCAGCCCTTCCTGCACGATCCGGTAGACGGTCCTCGCGATCGCGTCGGGCGGCTCGCCCGCTGTCGTGGCCGTCAAGCTGACGTCGAGTCCCAGTGCTCGCGCGTTCGCGACGAGCGCGGGCAGGTCGGCGAGTGAGGGTTGCGGTGGTTCCAGCTCGTCCGGGCTCGCCCGCAGCACGCCGAGGACGTCCCGCAGTTCCTCCAGCGCCTGATGGGAGCCGTCGGCGATCCCGCGGGCCAGTTCCGCGACCTGGTCGGCGGGCAGGTCCGGGCGGTGTCCCAGCACTCCGGCCTGCATGGCGACCAGTGAGACCCGGTGCGCGAGGACGTCGTGCATCTCGCGGGCGATCCGGTGCCGCTCCAGGATCCGCGCCTCGGCCGCGCGGGCTGCCTGCTCCCGTTCCACGCTCTCGACCTGTTCCCGCAGGGAGCGCACTTCCTCCCGGCGCGCGCCGATCGCGGCACCGACGGCCACCGTGATGCCCACCAGCAGAATCGGGACGCTGAGCATCAGCCACAACGGTTCCGGCACCTCGCGCCGAGGATAGAGCTCGGCGGTGAACAGCGTGGTGACCACGCTCAGCACCGCGGCGACCGCCGTTTCCGCCGGTCGGCGCCGGGTGGCCAACGAGCAGAGTGCCAGCATCGCCGCACCGCCCGCCAGCACCGACGCCGTCGAGGCGAGGATGACCCCGATCGCGATCACGGCCGGGAAGCGACGGCGCCACAGCAGCGCGGCCAGGCAGGCGAGGGCCACCAGCGGATCGCCGGTGCTCAGCCACTGGACCCTGGGGCCGCCCACCCCCGGCGGCACCTGGGCGGCGGTGAGAATCCACAGCCCCACTCCCAGCGCGGCCGCCGACAGCAGCCGCCAGGCCTGCTGCCACGGCCGGAGAGGCGGAAAGGCGCCGAGGTCGGTGATCACCGGCCCCATCATGGTCGACCCGCCCGCGGCGGCGCAGCCGGACACGGGACGATCCCGGCCTCGACCTCGGTCGCGGCCGGGGTCGACTTTGGTCGGACACCGCGCGCGACGCGACGCCGATGTGCTCGCCGCCGGACCGAGCGAGGCTGGACCCACTCGCGAAACAGGAGGTAGGGAGCATGGGCAAGGGCGGTTATCTGGGGCTGCAGATTCTCGGGATGGTGGCGCTCGCCGTCTTCGCGCAGGCCGCCATCCGCAGTCTCTTCGACCATTCCGCGACCCAGTTATGGGGAGCGTTCGACTGGGTACCCGGTGAGTGGGGCGGCAGGTTGATCGTGTTCCTGCTGCTCGTGGCCGCCGGGACGGTGCTGGCGGGCTGGGCGCACGATCGTGGCAAGCAACTGTCCCGCTAGCGGAACGCCGGTCCGCTAGGATCCGCTGCCGGGCGATTTCCGTCTACTTCGGACGGAGGCGCGGGACTGGTCGATCGCGGGAGAGTGCATGGCGGACGGAGTTGGCTCGCTTTCGGGGTGGTCTGCCGAACCCACCGAAGTGACCAGCTACGTAGGCCGTGACGCCGAGACCGGCGAAGCGCGGCGCCTGCTGGCGGCGTCGTCACTCGTCACGCTGACCGGGCCCGGCGGGGTGGGCAAGACCAGGCTGGCGTGGCGGATCGCGACGGCCCACCGTGACGCGACGGCCGACGAGGTCGCGTTCGTTTCACTGGCCGAACTGCGGGAACCCGCGTTGCTGGTGCCGACGGTGGCGAACGTCCTCGGCTTCGGCGACCGCTCGGCGAAACCGGCCATCGAGGTCGTCGTCGAAGCGCTCCGGTCGAGCCGGTTGCTGCTGGTGCTGGACAACTGCGAACACCTCGTGGACAGCTGCGCCTGGTTCGCCGACACCATCGTCAGGGAATGTCCGCAGGTGACGGTGCTGGCCACGAGCAGGCAGTCCCTCGGGGTGGCGGGCGAGCGGATCCTGCCGGTGCCGCCGCTGGCGGTGCCGGAACAGGGCGACTCCTTCGAACGCGCGGTGAACTACGAGTCGGTGCGGCTGTTCGTGGACCGCGCGACCGCGGTCGCGCCGTCGTTCCGGCTCACCGAATCCGACACCGAACCGCTGATCCGGCTGTGCCGCCGTCTCGACGGGCTGCCACTGGCCATCGAACTGGCCGCGGTCCGCGCGCGGGCGTTGTCCCTGCGTCAGCTGGCCGACCGGCTCGACCGGCAGTTCTCCGTTCTCACGAAGGACCGGCGCGGGCGGCCGGAGCGGCACGAAACCATGCGGGCCCTGATCGACTGGAGCCACGACCTGTGCACCGGCCCCGAAAAGCTGCTGTGGGCGCGCACGTCGGTGTTCTCCGGCAGCTTCGACCTCGACGCCGCCGAACAGGTCTGTTCCGGTGGCGAACTGCCCCGCGAACGCGTCCTCGAAGTCGTCGACGGGTTGCTCGACAAGTCCATCCTGCTGCGCGAGGAGTACCCGGGCGGCGTGCGGTACCGCATGCTGGAATCGGTGCGCGAGTACGGCGTCGACAGGCTGAACGAGGCGGGCGAGACGTCCGTCTTCCGCAAGCGGCATCGCGACTGGTTCGCCGAACTCGCCGGCCGGTACGCCACCGAATGGCTGGAGACCGATCAGCTCGGCTGGATCGGCCGGTTGCGGCGCGAGCACGCGAACCTGCGCGTCGCACTCGACTACTGCACCGGCAGCCAGGAGGACGCCGTCGTCGGGCTGCGGATGTTGCGTGACGTCAAGGAGTTCTGGATCGTCCGCGGGCTGAACACCGAAGGCCGGATGTGGGTCCGGCGGCTCGACGAGGTCGCGGCACCGGGTGTCCCGGAGCGGGCACACGGGCTGTGGCTGTCCGGTTTTCTGGCGCTGGTGCAGGGAGACATGCCCGCCCACCGGTGCATGCTGGACAGGGCGGCCACCGAAGCCGAGGCGAGCGGCGACGAACTCGCCGCCGCCTACGTGCTCCACGTCCGCGCCTACGCCGCGCTGATCGGCAACGACATGCCCGAGGCGGCGCGGCTGTTCGGCACGGCCATCGACCTGTTCCGCGCCCACGGCGACGAGGGCGCTGACCTCTGGGCGAGCTACAACCACGGGCTGGCGGTCTGGCTGGACGGCGACATCGACCGCGGCAGGCAGGTACTCGCCGAATCCGTCGAACGCTGCGAGCGGCGGGGCGAGGTCTTCTGGCGGGGCTGGGCGCTGTGGTCGCGCGCCGCCGCCGAGTACCTCCAAGGGGACCTCTCCGTGGCGAGCCGCTGCTGCGAGCAGATCCTGCGCCTGCACGCCAGGGTGGACGACCGCGTGGTCGTCGGGTTCACACTCACCGTGCTGGCCGGTTGCGCGGCCCGCACCGGACGTCCCAACCGGGCCGCGATCCTCCAGGGCGCCTCGATGAACGTCTGGCGCACGGTGGGTGCCTGGCCGACGCGGTACGAGGCGTTCACCGAACCACTGCGGGCCGACACCGACGCCGTGACCGCGGCGCTGGGCTGGGAGGTCGCGATCAAGGAGTTCACCGACGGCGCCGCGATGCCCACCGCCGACGCCATCGCGTATGCCCTCGAAGAGCGACCCCCCGAGCCCCCGAAACAGACGGCGCAGGTACTCACCAAACGCGAGACCGAGATCGCGCGGGTCGTCGCCGAGGGGCTCACGAACCAGGAGATCGCCGACCGGCTCGGCATCGCCCGCCGCACGGTGGACACCCATATCGACCACATCCTGACCAAACTCGGCTATGCCAACCGCGTCCAGGTCGCCACCTGGGTCACCCGCACCGCGGAGTCCTGACCGCCGGCCTCAAGCCGCCCTGATCGGTGTAACGGGCCGGGCCGGTTCGGCGGTGTGCGTGTCGGCGCGCAAGGCGATGCGCAGGTCGAGCCGCTCCCGGGGGTCGTCGAGGCGGTCACCGAAAAGCACGCGAAGGCGGCGCAGGCGGTTGCGGACAGTCTGCGGGTGCACGCCGAGGTTCTCCGCGATCTCGGGTGCCCCGCCGCGGGCGGCGAGCATCGCCTCGAGGGTTTCGGCGAGTTTGGTGCGCTCGTTCGGCGGCAGGTCGGCGATCGGCGCCAGGCTGCGCGTGACGAGCGCGGCGGTGAGCACCTCGTCGGCGAACAGCCAGTGCGTGGTCAAGTGGTCCGACCACCGCACGAGCGGTCCGTCTTCGATCACCTCACGCCGCACCAGTTCCAGCGTCCGGCGTGCCCACCGCAAGGACACCGCGGCTTCGGCGGGCGCGACCGCGGGCCCGACGGCCGCCCGCGTCCCCGCCAGTACGCCACCGATCTCGATGTCGTCGGGAACGAGCAGGTGCGGATACTCGCCGGTGAGATCGGCCAGCACTTCCGGACCGAACGAGGCACGGAGCGCGCCCGGCTCCGCGGCGATGGCGACCACCCGGGCGGGCGGCACCCACCCCGCCTCGGCCGCGAGCCCGGCCCACTTCCGGCCGCTCAAAAGCTCCCTGAGGAGATCGCGGCGCAACTCGGCCACCGACGGCGTGTGCGCGGCGCGGTAGGCGGTGGTGGAAAGCCGGATCAGGACGTCGGTGCAGCGGAGCAGGGCCTCCACCCCCGTGTCCATCAAGGCCGACCCGGCCCCGTGCTGGCGCGACAACGAGGCCAGGACGGGCAGAGCGCACCGGCCCGCCGAGTGGTAGGCGCGCGAGAGCCGGTCCAGCTCCTTGCCCGCGGCGTATTCGGCGACGCCGACTTCCCGGAAGGCGTCCGCACCGGCGGCGATCCCCAGCGCGGAGGCCATTCCGTCGTGCTCCAAGACAGAGGCGACGAACTCCGCGGCACGCGCGTCGAACAGGGACGCGTGCTCGGGCAGGGAATGCCGGACACCGTCGATCACCGCGCGGGCGAGCACGAGCGCGGCGGAACGGGTCGGGGCTGAGCGGGCCTGGGTCGAACGGGTCTGGGTCGAACGGGTCTGGGCCGGGCGGACTGGGGCGTCGGACGCGGTCATCGTCGACCTCCGGGGCAGCGGGAATCGTCGGGCCGCCGAGTCTGCTACCGCGGAGTAACGGGCACATCGGGTGAATTACGTACTCGCGCCTCTACGCCGTACGGATCACCCGTTCGTGGCATCTGCCGAACCGGGCTGCGGTCCGTGAAGGACCCCTTCCCGCCGAGGAAACTCGACCTTCACACCTTCCCCAAGTACATGAAGGCCCCCTTCCTTGCGCTAGGCGCAAGGAAGGGGGCCTTCATGTACTTCAGACGAGCTAGGGCCCAGTGACCACAGGCGTTCGCGTGTCCTGAAGGCCCGCTACGCAGTGGTAGCGGACCACTCACGCCCAACCGGACCGCCGACCTCAGCCGTTCGGGTCGAACGGGATCCCCGCCGGCTTCGCCTTGGCGAGTTCGCCGTTGAACGACGAGTCCCGGATCCCCAGCTGAGCGCTGCCGAAGTCGTGCCCGGTCAGCTTGTCGCGCAGCCCCGGCGGGTAGCCGTCCCAGCCGATCAGCGGCGGGTACTGCCACTGCTTCTTGTGGTTCTCCGGCTCCTCGCCAAAGCTCGCGTGCCGGAAGCAGTGCGTGCTGATGCCGTCCTTGTGATAGATCACCTTGGGGTGCTTGCCCGTCTCGTCCCACGGGACCTGGTCGCGGTGCCGGGTCGTGTACTTGCCGTGCGCCGAGGTCGACACGCACCTGCCCCACTCGCCCTGGACCCACACGACGACGTGCTCCCAGTCGTGCCGGTGACCGGCGCTCCCGGGGCCCAGCGCGGCCTGGTCCTTCTCGAAGTAGAGCGCGTACAGATAGGCGCACCAGCCGTTGTTGCACTTCACCCGCGAGTACGCGTTGGTGTTGTCCAGATCGGACAGGTCGCGGCACTGGCCGTTGACGTCGCCGCCCAGCGCGAGGCCCGGCGCGAGGGTGCCGTCACGGCCGATCGCCGGAGTCGGGTAACAACCGTCGCCGTCGTAGTCGAAGGCGGGTTCGTAGATCCGGTCAGGCCAGGGCGCCGACCAGTCCAAAGCCTGCGGCGGTGCCGCCGAGGCGGTGCCTGTCACGAGAAGCAGGGCGGCGAGTGTGCCAAGGAGGACCGTGGTGAACCGTCGCATGCGGTTATTTATTCACGACTTGATTCAACACGGAACCCTCCTTGGTCGGCTTACTCGCAAACGGCTCCGTGCGCGGCGCTCCGGACGACCTTGGCGTACTTGCCGAGCACTCCGCGCGTGTACGCCGGAGGCTTGGGAGCCCAGCCTTCCCGGCGTGCCTCGATGTCGTCGATCTCGACTTCGAGCGTCCGGTTCGCGACGTCGAGGGTGATCGGGTCACCGTCGCGCACGAACGCGATCGGCCCGGCGTCGACGGCTTCCGGCGCGATGTGGCCGACGCAGAGGCCGGTCGTGCCGCCGCTGAACCGGCCGTCGGTGATGAGCAGGACGTCCTTCCCGAGTCCCGCGCCCTTGATCGCGCCGGTGATGGCGAGCATCTCGCGCATCCCCGGCCCGCCCTTGGGGCCTTCGTACCGGATGACGACGACGTCCCCGGTGACGATCCGGCCCTCGGCGAGCGCGTCGAGGGCGGCTCGTTCGCCGTCGAACACCCGCGCGGTGCCGGTGAACGTCGATTCGTCGAAACCCGCCGACTTCACGACCGCGCCTTCCGGCGCCAGCGAACCCTTGAGGATGGTCAGCCCGCCGGTCTTGTGGATCGGGCGGTCGAGCGGGCGGATGATCTCGCCGTCGACGCCGGCGGGCGCGATGCCGTCGAGGTTCTCGGCCATCGTCTTGCCGGTCACGGTGAGCACGTCGCCGTGCATGAGCCCGGCGTCGAGCAGCGCCTTCATCACCACGGGGATCCCGCCGACCTTGTCGACGTCGTTCATCACGTACTTCCCGAACGGCTTGAGGTCGCCGAGGTGCGGGACCTTGTCGCCGATGCGGTTGAAGTCGTCGATGCGCAGATCGACCTCCGCCTCGCGCGCGATCGCGAGCAGGTGGAGGACGGCATTGGTCGAACCGCCCAGCGCCATCACGACAGCGATGGCGTTCTCGAACGCCTCCATGGTCATGATCTGCCGCGCGGTGATGCCCTGCCGGAGCATGCCGACGACGGCCTCCCCCGACCGGTGGGCGAACCCGTCACGGCGCCGGTCGACGGCGGGCGGCGCGGCCGATCCGGGCAGTGACATGCCGAGTGCCTCGGCGACCGAAGCCATCGTGTTGGCGGTATACATGCCGCCGCAGGCGCCCTCGCCGGGGCAGATGGCGCGTTCGATCCGGTCCACTTCGGCGCGGGTGATCTTGCCCGCCAGGCAGGCGCCGACGGCCTCGAAGGCGTCGATGATCGTGACGTCCCGGCCGTCGACCTGACCGGGCATGATCGAGCCGGCGTAAAGGAAAACGGAGGCGAGATCGAGCCGCGCGGCGGCCATCAGCATGCCAGGCAGCGACTTGTCGCAGCCCGCCAGCAGCACGGAGCCGTCCAGCCGCTCGGCCATCATCACCGTTTCGACGGAGTCGGCGATCACCTCCCGCGACACCAGCGAGAAATGCATTCCCTCGTGTCCCATGGAAATGCCGTCGGACACCGAGATCGTGCCGAACTCCAGCGGGTAGCCGCCCGCCGCGTGCACACCGTTCTTGACGGCCTTGGCCAGCCGGTCGAGCGAGAGGTTGCACGGGGTGATCTCGTTCCACGAGGACGCCACCCCGATCTGCGGTTTGGCGAAGTCGTCGTCGCCCATCCCGACCGCGCGGAGCATCCCGCGGGCCGCCGCGCGCTCCAGGCCGTCGGTCACGTCGCGTGAACGAGGCTTCAAATCGGGCTGGTCTTCCGGCATCGGGACACCTTTCTTCGTGGTGGGACACCGGGCACGCTGCCAACCGGAGGCGCCCGGCGCAACTCACCGCTCCGCATTCGCTCCACGGTGCAGCGCCACGCGCGTGATCGCGTGATGCTCCACGCCGAGCACCTCGGCCGTCCAGCCGGAGACCACCACCCGGTCGCCGGGCTTCTCCGGGATCCGGCCAAGGAGCACGAGGATCAACCCGGCGATCGTCGCGTACTCCCCCGGCGGCGCGTCGGGCAGCTCGACGCCGACGTCGACGAGGTCGTGTACCGGGAACGTGCCGTGCAGGACCAGGGAACCGTCCTGTCCGTCGCGTACGGCGAGGACGTCGCGGTCGGTCTCGTCGTAGATCTCGCCGACGATCTCCTCCAGCAGGTCCTCCAGCGTGACCATGCCCGCGACGGAACCGTGCTCGTCGACCACCAGCGCCATCTGCTCCCGCTCGGCCTTGAAGCTGCGCAACGCGTCCGAGACTCGCAGCGAATCGGGGAACACCACGGCTGGCCTGACCACTTCGGCGAGATCGTCGCGGTCTTCGAGCAGATCACGCAGGCTCACCACGCCGATGACGTCGTCCAGGTGCCCGCCGCGGGCGACCGGCGCCCGGGAGTGGCCCGACTCGGCCAGCTGCCGCCGCGCCGATTCGAGGTCCTGTTCCGCAGCGATGGTCAGTACCGCCCGCCTCGGGACGAGCACCTCCCGCAGCCGTCGTTCGTGGATTTCCAAGGCACCGTTGATGATCATGCGCTGCTCGGCGTTCAGACCGCGTTGCGCCGAGACCAGTTCCCGGAGCTCCTCGGGCGACATCTGGTCCGGATCGGCCTCCGTCCGTCCGCCCAGCGCCCGTACGACGAAGTTCGTCGACACGCTCAGCGCCCAGACCACGGGTCTCGAGATCGTCGACAACAGGTTCAGCGGACGTGCCACCAGCAAGGCCCACCGCAGCGCGTTCTGCATGGCCAGCCGCTTCGGCGCCAGTTCCCCGAGCACCAGGGTCAGGAACGTGAGGACCACGGTCACCAGTGCGACGGCCACCGCGCGGGCGGCGTCGCCGAAGAAACCCAGCAGTGGCACCACGGGTTCGGCGAGGGACACCGCCGCCGTCGCCGAGGCCAGGAACCCGGCGAGCGTGATACCGATCTGGATCGTCGCCAGGAAGCGATTCGGGTCGCGCGCCAGCCGGACCAGCGTGCGGGCCGTCGCGCGGCCGTCCCGTTCCAAGGAGCGCAATTGCCCCTCGCGCAACGAGATCAGCGCCATCTCGCTGCCCGCGAACACCGCGTTGAGCACCACCAGCACCGCGACCAGCGCGATGTCGAACCCGTAGCCGCCCACAAGCACTCCCCGGCCCGCCGGAAGTGCAGAACATTACCGAGGGAAACGCGGGCCCGCAGATGTCGAGCCGCTCGCTACTGACACGTCGTTCCGATACCTTCGAAGGACCCGCACGGACGGAGTCCTGATGTTCACACTCAAGACCGCTCCCGCCCGGAACCTCCGGCGCCGGGCGGAGGAGATCGCCAAACCGGTCACCCGCTGGAGCATCGGCCACGCGATCCCCCGGGTGGCCCTGCGGGCCGCGGCGCGACGGGGAGATCTCCAGGGCAGGCTGTCCGTCGAAGCGAGCGGCGGCGCGGATTTGACCGGGTTGTTCGACGAGATCCGCGCGCACGGCGCCATCGCCACCACCCGGGTCGGGCATGTGACCACCCGGCATTCGGCGTGCAAGGAGATCCTCACCAGCGACGCGTTCAAGACCGTGCGGTTCGTCCCGGACAATCCGCTGCTCAACCGGCTCGTCGCCTGGTCGGCGTCCGGCCTGATCCATCCGATCGAACCGCCGTCGCTGCTCGCCAGCGAACCGCCCGACCACACGCGCTACCGGAAGCTCGTCACGCGGGTCTTCACCGCCCGCGCGGTCGAGCAGCTGAGGGAACGCACGCAGGCGATCGCCAACGAACTTCTCGACGGTCTCGACCCGGCGAACCCCGTCGATCTCGTCGAGTCCTACTGCGGGCTCCTGCCGGTCACCGTCATCAGCCAGATCCTCGGTGTGCCGCCCGAAGAACGCGACAAGGTGCTCGCGCTGGGCGGAGCGGCGGCCCCGAGCCTCGACCTCGGGCTGCCGTGGAAGACCTTCCGTACCGTCGAAGCGACGCTGGCCGAGTTCGACTCGTGGCTCACCCTGCATCTGGAGAAGCTGCGGGCGAATCCCGGGGACAACCTGCTGAGCAAGCTGATCGCCGCCCGCGAGGACGGCGTCGGCCTGACCGAACGGGAACTCAAGGCGACCGCGGGACTCGTCCTCGCGGCCGGGTTCGAAACGACCGTCAACCTCCTCGGCAACGGCATCGCCCTGCTCGTCCGGCATCCGGGCCAGCTCGAGAAACTGCGCGCGAATCCGGAACTGTGGAGCAACGCGACCGACGAGATCCTCCGGTACGACCCGCCCGTCCTGCTCACCGGCAGGTTGTCCGCCCGCGACACCGAAATCGGCGGGAAGCCGATCGGCCGGGGCGCGATCGTCAGCACGGTGCTCGCGGGCGCCAACCGGGACCCGGAGATCTTCGACGACCCGTCCACCTTCGACGTCGAGCGGGCGAACGCGCGAGACCACGTGTCGTTCGGGGCCGGACGGCATTACTGTCTCGGCGCTTCGCTGGCGAGGATGGAAGGGGAGATCGGGCTGCGGTCGATCTTCGAGCGGTTCCCCGACCTGCGGCTCGTCGGCGGGGAGCGGCGGCGGCAGACCCGGATCCTGCGCGGCTTCGAAACGCTACCCGCGACCCTCTCGTAAGTGGTGGTTCGGGTTTCCGTTGAAGGGTCGGGCAGAGGTGGGGACTGTCGTGCGGGACTGTGTGGATTTCGGGTCATCTGACGATGCTGTTGGCGAATTCGTGGCCAAGCGAAAGGATCCCCGGGTCGTCGCGTGATCTTATGGAGGACACGCGTGACTGGAGGGAGATCACGCGTGACTGGGCGGAGAACTCGCGTGATCGGACGCGGAACACGCGGCCCAGTCCGACCGCGGCCGAGTTCTCCATCCAGTCACGCGTGATCGCCGTCCAGCCACGCGTTCGTCGAGGAGTTCGGCGCCGACGAGGTGATCGACTACACCACGGTCGACTTCACCGACGTGGTCCGCGACATCGACGTCCTGTTCGACACGATCGGCGGCGACACCGTCGAGCGGTCGCTCGACGTGCTCCGCCCAGGCGGTCACCTGGTGACGGCGGTCGCCGAGGAGGATTCGGGACTCGCCGCCAAGTACAAGGCAGCCGGTGTGCACTTCAGGGGCATCGCGGTCGACCCCGATCCGGTCGCCCTGCGAGGTCTCGTCGAACTCGCCGAGCAGGGCAAGCTCCGGGTCCATGTGCAGGAGACGTTTCCGTTCGGACGCGTCGCCGACGCGCACCGGCTGCTCGACGGCGGTCACCTCCGGGGCAAGCTCGTCCTCACCGTCTGACCCGCCAAGCGGGGATTTTTACCGGACCGGCCGGGAAAACCGGTCAGTAACGTCTCGCCGGTGACGAGGGACCGTGAAGGCAGGGAAGCGCCGGAGTTGCCCGCCTTCACCGGGTTCGGGTGCCTCATGGGGTTCTTCATGACCGTGCTGGCCCTGATCGGCCCGGCCCTGCTCTGGATCAGCACCCGGTTCGAGCCCGGCGATGACGACCGCCTGGTCGTCATCGCCATGGGCGCCGTGTTCACGATCGGCGGTCTGGCGGCCGTCGGCTCTCAGCTGTGGCAGAACGCCAAGGCCCGCGAGGCCCACCGCGCGCTCGACCGGGCGGGCGTTCGCGCGACCGCCGAAGTCGTTTCCAGCAAACGGATCTGGGTCGGTGAGGTGACCACTCCGGCCGACGACGTCGACCTCGTCGTCACAGGGCCGGGGGTGACGCCGTTCAGCGCGCGCCTGCTCATCGAAGAGGTCGGCCGTTACGAAACGGGCACGGTGGTACCCGTCGACGTGGACCCGAGGACCCTCCTGTTCCGCCTCGCCGACTGACTCGCCGCGATCATTGCCCGGCAGCATCGTATCGCTTATCGTATATGAAATTCACCCCCCGATGCTGCGAGGTGACGTTTTGACCACCGCCACCGCCGACCCGACCACCACCACGGTCGCGCGAGATTTCACGGATTTCCGCACGGTGGTGTCGCACTCCTTCGTGCCGTTGCACGTGACGAGCGAGCACCGCGACCACTTCCGCGGCCGCATCCGCTCGTGCGGCGCCGACGACGTGCAATTGACCGAGGTGACCGCGTCCGCGCACGTGGTCGAACGGACGCCCGAGCTCATCGCCAGGGCGGACAGGCACTACTACAAACTGAGCCTGATCCTGTCCGGGACCGGGTTGCTGGTGCAGGACAACCGCGAAGCCATGCTCCGCCCCGGTGACGTGGCGTTGTACGACACGCACCGCCCGTATTCCTTGGCGTTCGAAGAGGATTTCCGCACGCTCGTGGTGATGTTCCCGCAGCGCCTCATCGATCTCCCCCGCGACCTGGTCGGCCAGCTGACCGCGGTCCCCATGTCCGGAAAGCGCGGGATGGGGAACGTGGTGGTGCCCTTCCTCGCGCAGCTCGGCAGCAACCTCGACCAGCTCGGCGGACCCGCCGGCGTCCGGCTCGCGCATACGGCGGTCGACCTGCTCGCCACGCTGTTCGCCAGCGAACTCGACCTCGCCCGCGCGACGGCCGGGCCGCACCACGAACTGATGCGCCGCGTGCTCGCCTACATCGACACGAATCTGTCCTCCACCGACCTCGGCCCGGCGCAGATCGCCGCCGAGCACTACATCTCGACCCGGCATCTGCACGGCCTCTTCCACGAGCAGGGCACGACCGTCTCGGGCTGGATCCGCACCCGGCGTCTCGAACACTGCCGCCGCGAACTGCTCGACCCGGTACACGCTTCGCGGCCCGTCGCGGCCATCGCGGCGAAGTGGGGTTTCGTGGACGCGCCGCATTTCAGCCGGGTGTTCAAGACGGAATTCGGCTGCTCGCCGAGCGAACTGCGCCGCGGCTTGACCGTGAGCGATCGGTTGTTGCCGCCCAGCGCGTGACAGCTGGCCCTCCCCCGGTGGTCGCCCCGACGATGACCGCATGTCCGAAGCACCCGAGGAACAGTGGCGCACCTATGACGAGTTCGCCGCCGGAATAGCCACCTACCGCCTGCCGAACGCGGACCTGTCGGGACGCGAGCTCACCGTCACCCTCGACGACGGGACGACGCTCGCGCTGCGGTTCGAGGACGCGGAATCCGTCACCTGCAACGGCATCAAGGATCCGTACGACGCGGTCGCCGTCCGGGAAGACGTTTTCTTCGTTAATCTCCCCCATACCAGTGTGGAAGGTGAAGCGCTCACCGTCGTCTTCTCCACGACGACGCATCGCGCGCTCGCCGTGCGTTCGGTGATCGGGGCCGAGGACGTCGAAGGCGTTCCCCGTGTCTCCCAGACGTTCTGGTCCGGCACCACCGACGCGGGCACGCCGACCGGTGAGCGGCCGGGACCCTCACGCGATCTGATCGGCAAGCGCAACGTCTACCGCTACAGCCCGGAACACCTCTACGAGCACGTGTACGTGTCCTCGCAACGCTATGCCTGGCAATGCCTCGAAGGCGTGCAGCGCGGCCACGGGGATATGGACCTGTCGACGGTGTGGAAGTTCCAGGACGGCCTCTACCTGTTCTGCTTCCGCGAATTCCGCATCGCCGTGGCCAGTGTGTGGCTGCACGACCTCGGCTACGCGCTGAAGACCACCGGAGTCTTCCTCGGCATCACCGGCGACGGCCGGTCGGAACACTCCCGCGCGGGCGGGCACATCTACCCACTCGGCGCCGTCTCTTATCCCGACGCGCAACCGGTCTAAGGAGGCTGTTGGCGGAGCTGGGACGTACCTCGCGAAAGGGCCATCACGCGTGAACCCGCCCGGCCGAAGGCCCCGCTATCACGGTGGCAGGGCGCCCCTGTCGCCAACGTAAGAGGTACGGCCAAGCCGCGCCCTGCCGATGCGATCGCGGACGCGGGTTCACCAACAGACACTAAGGAGCTTAAGTGTCCAATTTAGACATCATCGCCGCGCACTACGCCGCGAGCGACCGAGGCGATCTGGCGGGCATGCTGGCCCCGCTCGGTCCCGAGACCACCTGGACGGAGGCGGCCGGATTCCCTTACGCCGGCACCTACACCGGTCCGGAAGAGGTGCGGGACAAGGTCTTCGGCGCGATCGCGAAGGACTGGGACGGCTACGGTTTCGCCCTCGATGAGCTCGCCGACGCGGGTGACACGGTGATCGGCATCGGCACCTACCAGGGCAAGCACCGCGAAACCGGTCGCTCGTTCACCGCCCGCGTCGCGCACGTGTGGAAGTTCGACGGCGGAAAGGTCACCTCGTTCGAGCAGATCGTCGACTCCGTACCCGTCGTGAACGCAGCGGAGGACCGGTGAAGCCCGCGCGGCGCCTCGTCGCCCTCGCCGCCGCCATCCTGTTGGCGACAGCGGGCTGCGCCGGAGCCGAAAGTGGTTCGAGCGGCCCGATCAAGGTCGGCTCGGTCAACGCGCTGAGTGGCGCGGCCACCTTCCCCGAAGCCTCCCAGGCGGCCAAGGCGGTCTTCGACGCGGCCAACGCGAGCGGCGGTGTGAACGGAAGACAGATCGAGTACAAGGCCCTCGACGACAAGGGCGATCCGGCGGCCGCCGCTGCCGCGGCCCGCGAGGTCGTCGGCCGTGACGAGGCGGTCGCACTGGTCGGCTCGTCCAGCCTCATCGAGTGCGAGATCAACAACAAGTACTACGAACAGCAGAAGATCCTGTCCATCCAGGGCATCGGCGTGGACCCGGCGTGCTTCTCCAGCCCCAACATCGCCCCGGCCAACGTCGGCCCGTACCACGACATGACGCTGACGCTGCTCTACGGCTCGGAAACGCTGAAACTCAACGACATCTGCGCGTTGCTGGAGATCGCGGGCAACACGCTGCCGTCGTATCAGGCGGCGATCGACGAGTGGTCGGCGATCACCGGCAAGAAGCTCAAGTACCTCGACGCGACCGTGCCCTACGGCGGTTCCGACTACACCTCCTACATCGTCAAGGCCCGTAACGCCGGGTGCAAGGCGATCACGGTGAACCCGGTCGAACCGGATTCCATCGGGCAGCTCAAGGCCGCCGCCGCGCAGGGCTGGAACGACGTCACCTGGCTGCTGCTGACCAGCGTCTACAGCGAGAACTACGCCAAGGCCGTCACCAACGCCGGCGCCGGGGTGTACGTGCCTGCCGAGTTCTACCCGTTCACCGATTCGGCCAGCCCGCAGAACAAGGTCTGGCACGATCTGATGACCAAGAACAACATCCCGCTGACGTCGTTCAGCCAGGGCGGTTACCTGGCGGCGAAGTACTTCCTCGAGGTCGTCCGCGGGATCAGCGGTGACGTCACCCGCGAGTCGGTGACCAAGGCGCTGCGCGAGATGAAGCCCATCACCGATCCGATGGTCGGCACGCCGTATGTCTTCGGACCGGGCCAGACACACCACGACAACACCGCGGGCTGGCCGATCAAGCTCGCCTCCGGCACCGGCAAATGGGAGCTGGTCGCCAACGACTGGCTGCGCATCCCGAAGAAGTAGGAGGACTCGATGCTGCAGGGAGCGCTGGCCGGCCTGGCCGCCGGCGGACTGTACGCGGTACTGGCGGTCTGCCTGACGCTGATGTCGCGGTTGGTGCGGGTGGTCAACTTCGCCCAGTCGGCCACCGGGATGTTCGGCTGCTACGTGGCGGTGTTCCTGTCCGTCCACTTCGGACTGCCGACGTGGCTCGCCACGGTGGCGGGAATCCTGCTCGGCGGGCTGCTCAGCGCGCTCCTCGGCTGGATCGTGTCCACCTGGCTCGCCGAGGCGGACACCGGCACCCGCTCGGCGGTGACGGTGGCGGTGCTGCTCCTGCTGATCTCGTTGTCGTTCATCCTGTTCGGCAACAAACCGCAGCCGTTCCACCCGATCCTGGACGGCCCGGCCCTCACCGTCGGCGGGGTGGTGATCAGCCAGGTCACCGTGGTCACCGTCGCGCTGGCGGTGCTGGTGGCGGCGGCCAGCAAGATCGTCCTGAGCCGGACCTCGGCAGGAGTCCAGCTCAGGGCGCTGTCCGAACGTCCGACCACCGCCGAACTTCTGGGCATCCCGGCGAAACGGCTCAGCGTCGCGGTCTGGGCGGTCACCGGGGTGGTCAGCACGCTGGTCATCTCGATCGTGGCGCCTTCGCAGTCGAACGACGCGACGTCGCTGGCGATGCTCGTGGTGCCCTCGGCCGCGGCGGCCCTGCTCGGCGGGTTCCGCCGACTCGACCTCGCTGTCGCGGGCGGGCTGGGCCTCGGCCTGATCCAGGGCGCGGCCGCGCAGGTCGACGGCCTTTCGGTGGTGCGGTACTTCCTGCCGTTCGCAGTGATCGTCGCGCTGCTGCTGTGGTCGCAGCGCAAGGAGGTGTGGGATGCGGCTCGCTGACCAACGCGGGGTACGTACCGGGTTCCCGTTCGTGGTCGCCCTGGTGGCGATCGCGGTCGGCTACGGACTGAGCGCCGGGCTCGACGGGTACTTCGTGTACCTGGGCATGAGCGCGGTCGTCGCCGGGATCTCGTTGCTCGGGCTGGGCGTGGTCACCGGCAGCGCGGGGATGATCTCCTTGTGCCAGCTGACCTTCGGCGCTGTCGGCGCCTGGACGGTGTCCGCGTTGAACGAGGCACAGGCGCCCGGCGGGTTCCTCCTCTGGCTGTTGCTCGGCGGGCTCGCCGCCGGTGTGGTCGGGATCCTCGTCGGGCTCCCGGCGCTGCGGCTGCGCGGGATCAACCTCGCCGTCGTCACGCTGGGACTCGCCGCCGCGGCCGACCTCGCGCTCGTCCAGCTCCAGTTCCCCGGCGTCTCCGGCGGGATCTCGGTCGAACGGCCCGAGGCCTTCTCCGACGACCGGTCCTATTTCCAGCTCGCGATCGTGGTGCTGGTGCTGTGCTGCCTCGCCGTGTACTTCCTGCGCCGCGGCCGCTGGGGCAGCGCCTGGCAGGCGGTGGCGTTCTCCGAACGCGGGACGGCGGCCGCGGGCACGAGCGTGCGGACGTCGAAACTGACCGCGTTCGCGGTGAGCGCCACCCTCGGCGGGATCAGCGGCGGCCTGCTCACCGGGCAGGTCGGCCTCGCCTTCCCGGCCAGTTTCACCGCGATCCAGTCGCTGGCGCTGTACGTGCTGGCGATCATGTCGGGCGCGCATCTGATCGACATGGCCGTGTTCGGCGCGGTGCTCTGGGTCGGCGTACCGGAACTGCTGAAGCGCTGGGGAATCCCGCAGGACTGGGCATTCGTGGTCTTCGGTGTGCTCGGCGTCCAGGCGCTGGCCAGTGGCGGCAACCTGGGTACCACGGTGCGGCAAGTCTGGTACCGGCGCTCGAAGAGGGAACCCGCGAAACTCGATCTGGCCGGGACCGTGGCTGTCAAGTATAAGGCTCCCGGTCCACCGGTGCTCACCGTGCGCGGGCTGAGCGTGAACTTCGGACATGTGTCCGCACTGTCCTCAGTGGACATTTCCGTACCGGAACACGGTGTGCTCGGCGTGATCGGGCCCAACGGTGCGGGCAAGTCGACGCTGGTGGACGCGATCAGCGGGTTCCTGCCGAACGCCGATGGCTCGGTGGAGCTGGGCGGCAAGCCGCTGACGGGGTCGCCGTCGAACCGGGCCCGCGCCGGGCTGCGCCGGACGTTCCAGCAGGACCGTGTCCCGCCGGGGCTGACGGTCGGGGCGTACGTCAAGTTCCTCGCCAGGCGACGGCTCACCGCCGACGAGATCGGTGAGGCACTGGACTTCTTCGGCTGCCCCGCGGCCCGCACCCCACTGTCGCAAGTGGACGTCGGCGCCCGCAGGCTGGTCGAGGTCGTCGGGCACCTGCTGGCGCGGCCGCGGGTTCTGCTGCTCGACGAACCCGCCGCCGGACTTCCGCACGAGGAGCACGTCGCGTTCGGGGAACGGCTGCGGCAGGTTCCGGCGCGGTTCGGGGTGTCCGTGCTGCTCATCGAGCACGACCTCGACCTGGTGCGTTCGGTCTGCGACACGATCACCGTCCTCGACTTCGGCCGTGTGCTGGCCTCCGGCCCCCAGGCCGAAGTGCTCGCCGATCCGGCCGTGCTCAAGGCGTACATGGGTGAAACGGAGCTGTTGTGAACGCTTTGCGGATAGCGGGGCTGACGGTCACCCGCGGCGCTGGTCCGGTGATCTCCGGCGTCGACCTCACGCTGGAACCGGGGCGGATCACCGCGCTCGTCGGCCCCAACGGCGCCGGGAAGACCAGCCTGCTGGAGGCCGTCTCCGGCGTCGTGCCCGCCTCGGCGGGGACCGTCCACATCGGATCCGACGAGATCACGAAGCAGTCGCGGGTCAACCGCGCGCGGCGAGGTCTGGCACATATCGAGCAGGGTCGCGCGGTGTTCGGCGGCCTGACCGTGCTGGAGAACCTGATGCTGACCGCGCGCACCCGCGCGCGGGCCGACGAGCTGTTCGAACTGTTTCCCGAACTGGAGAAACGCCGCGACTCACCGGCGGCGCTGCTCAGCGGCGGCGAACAGCAGATGGTGGTGCTGGCCCGCGCGTTCGCCGCGCGGCCGTCGTTCCTGCTGATCGACGAGATGTCGCTGGGCCTCGCGCCGGTGGTGTTCACCCGGCTGCTGCCGATGGTGACCCGGTTCGCCGAGGACGGCGCGGCGATCCTGCTGGTCGAGCAGTTCACGCACCTCGCCCTCGGCGTGGCGAGCGACGCGCTGGTGGTGTCTTCGGGGCGCGTCACCTATGCGGGCGACGCGCAGGGCCTGCTGGACTCCCCCGGCACCCTGCACTCGGCCTACCTGGGCGAATCCTGAGGCTCCTTCTTCCCCGATAACCGGAGGCTGGTCCGCATCCGAGCCAGGCGGGTTCCCAATGTCGCATCTGGGGCGCTGAGCGTCTCAAATGCGACATTGGGAACACGACGCGGCCGGTCAAGGTGTCGTGTGGGGTGGCGGGTCCGTGAAGGCCTCCTTCACTACCTTCAGGGTCAGGGTCCCGGCAAAGTCGCAGAGCTGCTGATCAGCGCTGCTCTTGGTAATCCGGGCTTGACATCGCTAGTGCCCGAAAGGGTCGAGCGGGGAGGATTCCGGACGTTCAACGTCCGGAATCCTCCCCGCTCAGGGGGCTCCGCAACCGGTGTGCCCGCTGACGGTGAATAGCCGCCTGACCTGCAAGATCTCGACTTTGCCGGGCCCCTGACTTTGAGAGTAGGCAAGGAGGCCTTCACAGACTCTGGCCCGATGGCTAAGAGCCCATGCCCGCCCGTTCGAAGGCCAGCGTCGGCAGGTCGACCGCGTGCGCACCGCCGTCGGCCACGATCACCGCGCCGGTGATGTAGGACGACTCCGAAGAGCCCAGGAACCGCACGATCGACGCGATCTCCTCGGGCTCGGCGGGACGGCGCAGCGGGACCTCGGCGGTGACGCGGCGGTAACCCTCGTCGTGGCCACCGTCGAAGCCAGCGGCCTCGGCGAACTGGTCCATCTCTCCGTCCGCCATCGGGGTGCGCACCCAGCCGGGGCAGACCGCGTTCGCGCGGACGCCCTTCGGTCCGTAGTCCCGGGCGATCGAGCGGGTCAGCCCGATCAGGGCGTGCTTCGCGACGGTGTACCCGGCGACATTCGGCCCGGCGAACAATCCGGCCAGGGAAGACACGATGACCACCTGGCCGCCGGTCTCGACCAGCGAGGGCAGCGTGGCCCGGCAGAACACGAAGGCGCTGGACAGGTTCGAGCGCAGGGCCAGTTCCCATTCCTCGTCGCCGGTGTCGACCACCGAAGACAGGCCGTGCCCGCCCGCGTTGGCCACCACGACGTCCAGCCTGCCGAACTTCCCGACGATCTCCGCCACGGCGTTCTCGGCGGCTTCGCGTTCGCTGGCGTCACAGGTGACGACGTACGCGCCGGTTTCGGCCGCCACCTTCTCCAGCGGTTCGCGCCGCCGTCCGAGGACCACCACCTGGGCGCCTTCGTCGGCGTACCGGCGGGCGACCGCCGCGCCGATACCGGTACCGCCACCCGTGATCGCGACAACCTTCTTCACTCGCGTGAGTCCTTTCTAAGCGGGAAAACCCGAACGGGCCGAGACGCCGAAGTCGGCGAGCACGGCCTGGCCGTTGATCGTCCGCGAACGCGCGGACGCGAGATAGAGCACCTGGTCGGCGACGTCTTCAGGAGCTTGCACCGGGAACGCGGGATCGTCGAGCACCTCGCCGAGGTCGCCGCGTGCCATCGGGGTGTCGACCACCGACGGGCACACGCAGTTCACCCGGACGCCGGGCAGATCGACCGCGAGCGCCCTGGTCATCGCGACCACAGCGCCCTTCGATGCGCCATAGGCCGCCATGCCTGGCGCGATGGTGAAAGCGGAGTCGCTGGCCAGCAGGACGACCGAGCCGCGCGCCGCGGTGAGCCACGGCGCCGCGTGTTTGACCAGCAGGAACTGGCCGGTGACGTTGACCGCCATGACGGTGGCGAAGTCGGCCGCCGAAGTTTCGGTGACCGGTGTCCCGACCGGTCCGGAGATCCCGGCGCAGCCGACCACGACGTCCAGGCCGCCGAACCGCTCGGCGACGGTGCCGACCGCCGCGGCCACCGACCGTTCGTCGGTCACGTCGGCGTGGACCGCCAGCAGGCCGTCGGCGAGTGTCGGCACGGGTGCCCTGTCGAGGGCGCCGACCCGCGCGCCTTCCGCCAGGAACGCCTGGACGCAGGCAAGGCCGATACCGGACGCCGCGCCGGTCACCAGCACGGCCTTGCCCGCGAGTTCCAGTCGCATGGCGCCATCCTGCGGCTGGCCCCTTTCCCGAGGGTTGGCCGTCAGTGCATCCTTCTTGTCCGCAGCCGCATGACGGCCGCGCCGTCTTTCCTCGCGGCACCGGACCGGCAAGACTGCGAAGCATGACCAGGCCGCATCCTTTGGACCCGCTGACCGCCGACGAACTCACCGCAGGCCGCGCGATCCTGGCCGCCGAGGGTCTTCTCACCGAGACCACGCGGTTCCCGTCGGTGCTGCCGGTGGAACCGGACAAGGCCGACGCCGCCCCGGACCGCCGCGTCCAGTACACGCTGCTGGACACCGCGACCGGCCAGGCGCGCGAAGTGGTCGTCTCGCTGCCGAAACGTGAAGTGGTCTCCGGCGAGGACTGTGGCGACGGTCAGCCCGCGTATCTGTTCGAGGAGTACGACCTCGCCGCGTCGATCACCAAGGCGTCGCCGGAATGGCAGGCCGCGATGGAACGACGCGGGCTCGCCGACCGGATCGAGCACGCGTTCTGCGCTCCCCTGGCGCCCGGTTTCTTCGGCAGGGCCGACGAGACCGGCCGGGTCATCCGGTCGCTGACCTTCCTGCGCGACGACGAGTCGGACAGCCCGTGGGCGCACCCCGTCGAGGGTCTGATCGTGCACATCAACCTGACCGAGCAGCGGGTGCTCCGGGTCGAGGACGAGGGCGACGTGCCCGTCCCGCCAGAACACGGCCGTTACGGCGACGCCCCGGCGCGCACCACGCTCAAACCGATCGAGATCACCCAGCCCGAGGGCCCCAGTTTCACCGTCGACGGCAACGAGGTCACCTGGGAGGGCTGGAAGCTGCGGGTCGGGTTCAACGCCCGCGAGGGCCTGACGCTGCACCAGATCTCGTTCCAGGACCGCTCGGTGCTCCACCGGGCGTCGGTGCCGGAGATGGTGGTGCCCTACGGCGACACCGCGCCGGGCCGGTTCTGGATCAGCTACTTCGACGCGGGTGAGTACCTGCTCGGCAAGAACGGCAACGATCTGCGGCTGGGCTGCGATTGCCTCGGTGTCATCCACTACTTCCCCGCCTTCGTCGCCGACGACCACGGGCACCCGGTCGAGATCCCCCGCGCGATCTGCATGCACGAGGAGGACTACGGGATCCTGTGGAAGCACACGGATCTCGACGGTCGCGCCGAGGTCCGCCGCTCGCGGCGGCTGGTTATCTCGTCGATCTCCACCATCGGCAACTACGACTACGGCTTCTTCTGGTACCTCTACCTCGACGGCACCGTGGAACTGGAGGCGAAGGCCACCGGCATCGTGTTCGCCGGCGCCGCGCACTCCGGCACGAAACACCCGCACGCCAACGAGATCGCGCCCGGGCTGTTCGCGCCGGTGCACCAGCATCTGTTCTGCGCGCGGCTGGACGTCGCGATCGACGGCGAACGCAACTCTCTCGTCGAGATCGACGTCGAGCGCGTGCCGATGGGCGACCAGAACCCGTACGGGAACGCCTTCACCTGGAAGGAAACCCCGCTGCGGACCGAACAGGAAGCGCGACGGCACGCGGATCCGGCCAAGGCACGCGTCTGGGAGATCCGCAGCGCGGAGCGGACGAACCGGCTCGGCACGCCGACGGCGTACCAGCTCGTGCCCCGGCCGTCCGCGACCCTGATGGCGCAACCGGAATCGAGTGTCCACCAGCGGGCGACGTTCGCCACCCGTCACCTGTGGGCCACGCCGTACCGCGCCGACGAACGGTTCCCCGCGGGCGACCAGCCGAACGCGCATCCGGGCGGGGCGGGGCTGCCTGCCTGGACCGCCGCCGACCGGGATCTCACCGACACCGATCTCGTGCTGTGGCACGTGTTCGGCCCGACCCATATCCCTCGTCCCGAGGACTGGCCGGTCATGCCGGTCGACTACTCCGGTTTTTCCCTGCGCCCCTACGGATTCCTGGACCGCAACCCGGCACTGGACCTGCCTTCCGGCGCCACCGACGAGCACTGTTCCGCCCACGAGCACTAGGACTTTTCCATGCCCGAACTGACCCTGTCCGACACGTCCACCTGGCTGCCGCTGGACGGCCTCGCCCCCGGTTTCGACGCGAACAAGGCCCCCACGGTCGGCGACCTGCACGGCCGCACCTTCGAGCTCGCCTGCGAAGACGGCACCACGTTCACCGCGGGCTTCTCCGGCACCCGGATCGAGTGGACCTACCACGGCACGGGCACCGACCGCTGCGAGACGTTCCTGGTCGACGACGACCTGTACTACGTCCAGTTCCACCCGCAGGCACGGCAGGAAGAGGCGTTCACGCTGCTGCTCGACCTGCGCCGCGGCCGCGCGCTCCTGGTGCTGAGCAAGATCGGCGACACCTCGCCCCGCGTCACGCAGACGTTCCTGGCCGCCACGATCGGCGGCATCGAGCCCAGCGGCGAGTCGCTCGCCCCGACCACGTCGCTGGTCGGGCGCCGGGTGCTGTGGGTGTACAGCACCGAACACGCCTACGAGCACGTGTACCTCAGCCCGCACTGGTACACATGGCAGTGCCTGGCCGGTCCGGAGAGGGGGCTCGCGGACACCGACGAGAACTCGGTCTACGAACTGCGTCCGGGCATCTACGTCTTCGCCTGGCGGGAGAAGGTGATCCCGTGTGCCTCCGTGACCGTCGCCGACCACCGCGACGCGAAGCGGCTGCGCTCGCACGGTGTCCTTTTCGGACTGGACGCCACCGGGAGTACTCCCACTCACTTCACCTTCGGCGCGCACGGCAAGCTGCTGAGCACCACCGTGCACCCCGACGCGTACGACCCCGCCGGGAGCTGAGCCTTGACCGCCGACCTGATCCTCACCAACGCCACGGTGTACACAGTGGACGGTGTCCGGCCGTGGGCGTCGTCCTTGGCGATCAAAGACGGCCGGGTGCTGTCCCTGGAGGAAATCGAACGCGGGCCGAGCACCGAGGTCGTCGACCTCGAAGGCGCGTTCGTGATGCCCGGTCTGGTCGACGTGCACAATCACCACGCCCTCGCTGGTCGCGCAGCCCTGTACGAGTTGAACTTCGGCCTCGACGCTGGTCTGGACGACATCCTCGCCGCAGTCCGCTCGCGGGCCGAGGGGCTCGGGCCGGACGAGTGGGTGGTCGGCGGTGCTTGGGCGTCCACTTTGGTCAGTACCCTTTCGCGGTCGTCCGCCCGGCACGCGCTCGACGAGGCCGCGGGCGGCCGTCCGGTCATGCTCACCGACGACAGCAGGCACAACCGCTGGGTGAGCAGCCGGGCCTTGAAGCTGGCGGGGGTCACCACGTCGACGCCCGATCCGGTGGGCGGGGAGATCGTCCGCGACCCCGCGACCGGTGAGCCCGTCGGTGTCCTGCTCGAGGCGGCGGGCGTCGCCGTCGAACGGGCGCTCAGCGAGACGCGGACCCTCACCGCCGAGCAGCACGTGGCGGCGTCACGGCACGGGATCGGCACGCTGCATTCGTACGGCGTCACCGCGTTCCAGGACGCCGGGGTCTCCTCGGACATCCTGCGCGCGTTGAAGACCCTCGACGACGCTGGCGAACTGCGCGCGTGGGTGGTGTCGTCGTTGCTGATCAACGACCCGATCTTCGGTTTCGACCCGATCGGCGCGCCGCTGCTGGAGGTCGCCGGGCAGTACCGCGGTGAGCATCACCGGCCCGACTTCGTGAAGATCTTCCTCGACGGCGTCCCGCCGACGCGCACCGCCGCGTTCCTGGAGCCGTACCTGCCGGACGACGCGCACGGGGCCTGTCATCACGGCGCCACCACCATGCCGGGCGACGAACTCGTGGGCTGGCTGCGCACCGCGGCCGCGGCCGGGCTCTCGGCCAAGGTCCACTGCACCGGGGACGCGTCGGTGCGCGCGACACTGGACGCCGTCGAAAAGGTGCGTGCCGAGGGCTTCACCGAAGCACGTTTCCAGGTCGCGCACGGCCAGTTCGTCCACCCCGACGACCTCCCGCGCTTCGCCTCGCTGGGTGTCGCCGCGGACATCTCGCCGTTCCTGTGGGTCCCCGGGGTCATCCCGGCCGCCATCGCGGAGGTGCTGCCCGGCGAACGCGCCGGACGGATGCAGCCGAACCGGTCGCTGCTTGACGAGGGCGCGCTGGTCGCCGGCGGATCGGACTGGCCGGTCAGCGAATCCCCGAACGCGTGGGAGGGCATCCACGGCCTCGTCACCCGCCAGGACCCGACCGGTACGTTTCCCGGGGCGCTGTGGCCGGAGCAGGCGATCACCCTGGCCGAGGCGATCGAGGTCTTCACCCTCGCCGCCGCGCGCGCGATGGGACTGGGCGACGTCACCGGCTCGCTGGTCCCCGGGAAGTCGGCCGATTTCGTCGTTCTCGACCGTGATCCGTTCAAAACCGATCCGAACGCGCTCGTCAAGACAAAGGTGACACAAACGTGGTTCGCCGGGCACCGCGTGTATCACCGCGACTGATCTCCTACACTGGTAGAAGAACCAGTGCGGGAGGTCTGCCGATGCCGAAGATCATCGACCACGACGAACGGCGAAGTCACATCGTCGACGTCACCTGGGATCTGATCACCCAGGGCGGGATCGAGGCCGCCACCATGCGCGAGATCGCGGCGGCCGCCGGCTTCGCCAACGGTGCGCTCAAGCTGTACTTCCCGAGCAAGGAAGACATCATCCAGGCCACCTACGAACGCGCGCTCGGCATGATGCGCGAGTACGTGGAACTGGACGAACTGCGCGGGCTGGTCGCGCTCCGCGAGCTGTGCGTCTCGTCGATGCCGATCGACGAGGACCGCATCGCCGCGGGGCGCGTCCTGCTCACCTTCTGGCAGCTTTCGCTGACGAACCCGAAACTGCAGGACAAGTACCTCGAGCACATCCGCTCGTGGCGGGGCCTGCTGCACCGGTACCTCACCGAGGGCCGGGAGGACGGCGACATCGTCACCGAGACCCCCGACGAGCAACTGGTCGACGAGGTCGTGCTGATCAACGCCGGGGCGAACGTGATGAGCCTGGTCGCCGGGGAGTTCTCGACGATCGCTTTGCAGCGGCAGCACCTCGAGTCGTTCTTCGCCCGCCTCGCCCGCCCCTGACGCCTGGGGCTGAAGGGCGCTTTCCCCGCATCGTATGCGGGGAAAGCGCCCTTCAGCTCGCCGCAAGTAGGTGACTAATTGCGGCGGTCGAAGACCCGAGTCAGGAAGCTCGCTACGTGCGCGTGCGACCGCGGCGAAGCCGGGAGATCGGTGTACAGGCCGTAGAAACCGTGGATCTGCCCCGAATACCGGGTCATCTCCACCCGAGTACCGGCGTCGGTCAGGCGCCGCGCGAACTCCTCGCCCTCGTCCCGCAGGACGTCGTACTCGGCCGTCAGTACCAGTGCCGGCGGAAGCCCGGTCAGGTCAGTGGCCCGCAAGGGCAGCAGATACGGATCGTTCAGCTGCGCCGGATCCGACACGTACTGATCGAAGAAGAACCGCATCGCCCCGGCGGTCATGCCGAACCCCTCGGCGAAGTCCGCGTAGGACCGGAAACCGTCGTCCGGGTGGCCGTAGACCGGGCAGATCAGCACCTGCGCGGCCAACGGCGGACCACTCCGGTCGCGGGACATCATCGAGACCACCGTCGACAGATTGCCGCCGGCACTCTCCCCGCCGATCGCGATCCGCCCCGGATCCACCGCCTCCCCCGCACCGCCCGAAGCGAGCCATTCGACGACGTCGTAGCAGTCGTCCGGCGCCGCCGGGAACGGATTCTCCGGCGCGAGCCGGTAGTCCACCGCCACGACGGCGACCTTCGCCGCGTTGCACACCGCCCGCGACGCGACCTCGTTCTCGTCGATCGAGCCGATCGTCCATCCGCCGCCGTGGATCCACACGAAAGCCGGGGCCGCCCCCGCGGCCTCAGGCAGGTAAAGCCGCACCCGGACACCGGAAGGCAGGACGTGGTCGGTGACCGAAGCGACCTCTTCGACCGTTTCGGGAGGCTGCCACGAAGCGGCGAAAGCGGCACGCAACTCAGCAGCCGTCGGCGGAAGGGCAGGCGCGTCGGGCAGCTCGCTGCGGGCGAGCAGTTCCTTGACCGCGGGATCCAACGTCACGGCTACACCGCTTCCGCGACGAGGACCCGCGGGCTGCCCGGCAGCGCGAGCCGGTCGGTGACCCGCCAGCCCGCCTCGGCCAGCCATTCCCGGACCTCGGCCTCCGGGTAGACGACCGTCCCGTCGATCACCAGGTACTCACCCGCGTGCAGCGCGTCGATCGGCCGCTGGTTCGCGTCGTCGTCGAGGAAGAAGTCGAGCAGCAGCAGTCGCGCGCCGGACGCGGCGGCCGCGCGGGCGTTGCGCAGGATCTCCGCGTTCTGCTTCGCGTCGAAACGGTGGACGACGTGGTTGACCATCACCAGGTCGAACTCGCCTTCGGGGCGCGCGGTGGGCGTCTCCGCGCCGATGACGGTCGCGCGGTCGGCGAACCCCGCTTCAGCCGCCGCGGCGGTGACCGACTCGGTGAAGCCCGGGTCGAAGACGAACGTCGTGCGCAGTTCTTCGTTGGCCTTCATGGCTTCGACCGCGAACGCGCTCGACAGCCCGCCGAGGTCGAGCAGCTTCCGGTGGGGGCCGAAATCGAACGCGCCGGCCAGCATCTTCGCGTGTAGGGCGTTATACGTCATCACACCGGACATGAACGTGCCCCAGCGCGCGTCGTCCATCTCCAGCTTGCCGGGCTCGCCGCTGTCGGCGGTGTGACCGAACTGCAACCAGTGCGGATAGCTGATGGCGTCGAGAAAGGTCAGGAACGGCGCCAGATCGAGGTCTCCGACGCCGAGGTACTCCGCCGCGTCGGGGGCCAGTTCGTATCGTCCGTCCACACGGGACAGCAGACCGAGTGATGACATGGCGTCACCGAGGATACGGGTGATCTTCTCCGGTTTGCCGGTCTTCCCCGCCAGTTCCGCGGCCGTCAGCGGCCCGTCGGCGAGCGCGGTGAACAGCCCGATCCGGCTCGCCGCGAAGAGTTGCTTGGCCGCCATGTAGCCCACGGCGATGTCCACGATCCGCTCGGGACCGGCAGTCTTGGTCGACCCGCTCACGGGTGCCCTCCTTAGCTCGTTTCCGCCGAGAGTCTACAGATGTAGACAAAAGAATCCAGTGCAAGTTTTCCCCCACCACCAGGAAAAACCTGCCGGATATCAACTTCCTACATTCGTAGAATATACCCATTGACAGTACCGCCCCCCAGTGTCAACATGCGTAGAACTACCCCCGCCGGAGGCCCGTTCCCCGGCTGTGCGGTCCGCTTCGGGCGGGCTCGGGAAAGGGGATTCATGACCCTGCTCGAATTACGAGAACTGACCGTCGGTGTGATCGCCGACGAAACCGAACGCGAACTGGTCCGCGAACTCTCGTTCGACCTCGAACAAGGCCGGACACTCTGCGTGGTCGGCGAATCCGGCAGCGGGAAAACGGTGACGGCCTTGTCGATCATCCGGTTACTGGAGTTCGTCGCGCCGGTGTTCACCCGCGGTGAGATCATCGTCGACGGCGTGGATCTCACGCGGCTCTCCACCGAAGAGATGCGCTCCTACCGTGGCCCGCGAATCGGGATGATCTTCCAGGAGGCGCTGGATTCGCTCAATCCCAGTCAACGAGTCGGCAAACAGCTGATCGAGGCCTATCGCAAGCCCGGTTCCCTGCCACGCCAAGCCGCGCGCAAGGGCACCCCGTTGCACCGCGAGGCCGAGGCGAAGGCACGCGGCCTGGTGAAGGAGGTCGGCCTCACCGACACCGACCGGGTGCTTTCCCTGTACCCGCACCAGATGTCGGGCGGGATGCAGCAGCGCGTGATGATCGCGCTGGCCCTGATGGCCGACCCGAGCCTCTTGATCGCCGACGAGCCGACCACGGCTTTGGACGTGACCACGCAGGCGGAGATCCTCACCCTGTTCGACCGCGTCCGCCGCGACCACGGCACCGCGTGCGTCTTCATCACTCACGACATGGGCGTGGCCGCGCAGGTGGCCGACCGGATCGCGGTGATGTATCGCGGTGAACTGGTCGAACTCGGGTCCAAAGAGGACATTCTGCACGCGCCGAAGCATCCCTACACCAAGGCGTTGCTCGACTGTGTACCGAAACTCGGGGTGAGCAGGCGCGATGGCTTCCCGACGATCTCCGAGGCGATGCTGGAAGCCGCGATGAACGGCGAATCGGCGATCGCGACCGAAACCAGGCCATTGAGCCGCGCGAAGACCGAAGGCACCGGCGAGGGCACCACGCTCGTCATCGACTCGGTGTCCAAAGTGTACGGACGCCGCGGGCGGTTCTCGCTGAACCGCGAGCCCGAGGTGCACGCGGTCAAGAAGGTGTCGCTGGAGATCGCGCCGGGCGAGTTCTTCGGCCTGGTCGGGGAATCCGGTTCGGGCAAGACGACACTCGGCCGCCTGGTGAGCGCGCTGGAGACGCCGACCGAAGGCACCATCACCTTCGGCGAACATCGGTGCACCCCGGCCGGTCTCGACGGCGACGAGCGCTCGTTCCGGCGTCGCGCCCAGCTTATCTTCCAGGACCCGCAGAGTTCGCTCGATCCCCGGCACACCGCCGCCCGGATCATCGCCGAACCGCTCCGGGAACTCACCGGCCTGCGCGGCGCCGAACTGGACCGCCGGGTCACCGAACTGATCGACGAGGTCGGGCTCCCCTCGGACACCGCCAAGAAATTGCCGTCGCAGCTTTCCGGCGGACAGCGGCAGCGCGTCTCGATCGCCCGCGCGATCGCCGCCGAACCCGACCTCATCGTCGCCGACGAGCCCACCTCCGCGCTCGACGTCTCGGTGCAGGGCCAGGTGATGAACCTGCTGCTCGACCTGCGGCGCACCCGCGCGCTCAGCTTCCTGTTCATCACGCACAACCTCAGCCTGGTGCTCTCGGTCGCCGACCGCGTCGGCGTGATGTACCGGGGCGAACTGATCGAAATCGGCGACCCGGACGAGATCCGGCTCCGCGCCCGGCACGAGTACACCCGCCGTCTGCTCGCGGCGAACCCCGAAATTGGAGTGCGGAACCTATGAGACGAACCCTGACCTCGGCCGCGCTCGGCGTGGCGACCGTCCTGCTGCTCAGCTCGTGTATGGGAGGGCAGGCGGGCGGTGGCGCCGCGGACGGGCCGCCGAAGCCCGGCGGCAACCTGAACGTCGCCGTGCCCACCGACCCGCAGTCCCTCGACATGGTCGCGAACCCCGGCCAGGTGACCGCGCATATCGGCAACATGCTGTACGAGAAGCTGTTCGAAGTGGACAAGGGCTTCACCGCCCGGCCCATGCTGGTCGAGGACTTCACCACCAGCCCGGACAGGCTCACCTATACCTTCAAGCTGCGCCAAGGCGTCACCTTCCACGACGGCAACCCGCTGACGTCCGAGGACGTCGTGGCGAGCCTGAAGCGGTGGCAGCAGGTCCACCGGACCGGTCAGCTGGTCACCCCGGACATCGAGGCGATCACCCCGGCCGACCCGGCAACGGTGACCATCAAGCTCAAGCAGCCGCGCTACCCGCTGATCAACGAACTCGCCGGCGCGGGAACGGAGATCTACGAGGCGAAGAACCTCGCCGGTGTCCCACCGACCGGGTTCGCCCAGGACAAGGCGATCGGGACCGGGCCTTACAAGCTGAAGAGCTGGGACATCGGCCGCGAACTGGTGCTGGAGCGCTATCAGGGCTACAAGTCCCGGTCCGAAGAGGACTGGGGTGGCCAGGCGGGCGCCAAGCACGCGTACCTCGACACCGTGACCTACAAGGTGGTCTCCGACCAGGACGCGCTGATCAACGGCCTCCAGACCGGGCAGTGGGATCACATCATGCCCACCAACGACCAGTACGAGACCCTGCGCAACAACCCGGCCGTGGTCGTGCACAACCTGCCCGGCGGCAACGACAATGTGATCATCCCGAACTTCAACACCGGTTCGAAGTTCGCCGATCCCCGTGCCCGCGAAGCGCTGAACCTGTTGCTGGACAAACCCGCGATCAACGCGGCCACCGGCGGCAGCAAGGATCTCACCGTCGAAACCGGCGCCTTCGCCTCCCCGGACAACAAGCAGTTCTATTCCACCGCGGGCGAAGAGGTCTACAAGAAGCACGATCCGGAGAAGGCCAAGCAGTTGCTGGCCGAGGTCGGGATCACCGCCGGCGCGACGATCCGCATCGTCACCACGAACTCCTACCCCGAGTTCGGCAAGTGGGCCGTGCTGATCCAGGACAGCCTCTCGAAGATCGGCATCAACACCAAGATCGACACCTTCGACTTCGCCACCATGCTCGGCACCTTGACCAAGGAACCGGGCGGCTGGGACATCACCACGCTGTTCTTCGACTCGGCACTGACCTCGCCCGCGCAGATGCCCGCGCTCACCCTGGGCACGCTGAACGGGTCTTCCTCGCCCGAACTGGACGGGCTGATGGCCGAATTCAACGCCTCGACCACGCCCGAGCAGGCGAAGACCGTGGTGGACAAGCTCCAGGCGTTCACCTGGAAGCAGCTGTCGGTGATCACCCTGAGCCAGTCCAAGCTGTACGCGGCCTACTCCCCCAAACTCAAGGGTTACGGCGACTTCTACCGCGTATTCTGGAACACCTGGCTGGCATCATGACCGGTCTGCTACTGCGCAGGCTGCGCGATCTGGTGATCATCCTGGTGATCGTCGGGACGATGATGTTCTTCGTCATCCGGCTGATCCCCGGTGACCCGGCGCAGACCATCCTCGGCCCGACTGCGCGTCCGTCCGATGTGGACGCGTTGCGGGAGAGCATGGGGCTGAACGGAACACTGTGGGAGCAATATCTCGGCTGGGCCGGAAACGTGCTGCAAGGCGACTTCGGCACGTCGATCACCTACCACGCGCCGGTGCTCGGCGTGGTCGCCGACCACATCCTGCCGACGCTGACGCTGGCCGTGCTGTCCACGGTGATCAGCTTCTTTCTCTCGGTCGCGATCACGTCCTGGCAAGCCGTGTCGCCGCGCAACCCGGTGGCACGGCTGCTGGACCGGATGTCCGCGCTGGGCATGGCGATGCCGGACTTCTGGATCTCGCTGATGCTCGTGCTGGTGTTCTCGGTGACGCTGCGCTGGTTCCCCTCCAGCGGCTACGAAAACCTGTTCACCGACCCGGCGACGGCGGTGCCCGCGCTGGTGCTGCCGCTGACCGTGCTGATCATCGGGCAGACCGCGTTGTTCGTGCTCACCCTGCGCGAAAGCCTGCTCGGCGAGCTTCCGCTGGCGTATCTGCGCACCGCACGGGTCAAGGGACTGTCCGAGCGGCAGGTCATGACCAAACATGTCCTGCCGAACGCGCTGATGCCACTGATCACCCAGCTGGGCAGCAACTTCGCCATGCTGGTCGGCGGGATCGTGATCATCGAGTCCATCTTCGTCGTGCCGGGGCTCGGCCATCTGCTGATGGGCGCGGTGTCCACTCGGGACTTCCCGCTCATCCAGGGTGTGACGCTGTTCGTCGCGGTGCTGTTCGTACTGGTCAACCTGCTGGTGGACCTGTCGTACGCGCTGCTCGACCCGAAGGTGCGTGTCTCGTGAGCGTGGCCCTGGTGGAAAAGACGCCGTCGGTGCGCGAGGCCCCACCGTCCGGCCGGGTGGCTCGGGTGTTCCGGCGTAATCGGATGCTGGTCATCACCACCGCGCTGCTGGCGCTGATCGTCCTGACCGTGCTCGTGCTGCCGCTCTTCCTGCCCAGCGTGAGCGCGACCGATCCGGTCAACCGGCTCCTGCCGCCGTCGGGCGCGCATCCCCTCGGCACCGACTCGTTCGGCCGTGACGTGCTCGCCCGATTGGTCTCCGGCGGGCGGGCGTCGCTCGGGTTGTCGGCCTTGATCACCCTGTGCGCGGCCTTCACCGGCCTCGTGATCGGGCTGATCAGCGGGTTCTTCCGGGCGGCGGACGCGGTGCTGATGCGGGTGATGGACGCCTGGATGTCGTTCCCGGCGATCATCCTGGCGATGGCGCTGGCGATCTCGCTCGGCGCGAGCATCTGGACCGAGTTGATCGCGCTGACGGTGATCTTCACACCGTTCACCGCCCGCGTCATCCGCAGCCGGGTGCTCGGCATCGCCGGCCGGGCGTACATCGGCGCGGCCAGGGTTTCGGGAATGAGCAAGGGGAAGATCCTCGTCGTCCACGTGTTCCCGAACGTGCTGCCGCTGGCGCTGGTGCAGGTGGTGATCCTGTCCGCGGCCGCGATGCTGGTCGACGGCGCGATGAGCTTCCTCGGCCTCGGTATCGCTCCTCCGACCCCGACCTGGGGCAACATGATCGCCGAAGGGCGGTCTTACCTGGTGCAGGCGCCCTGGCTGGTGATCGCGCCCGGCGTGACGATCATGGTGTGCGTGTTCCTGCTGAACCTCATCGGATCGTCGCTGCGGATCGCCGTCGACGCCCGTGCGCGGACGCTGAGCGAGATGCAACGCCTGCGCACCCGCCGCCCCTCCGGCAGCTGAGAAAGGATTCCGTTGTCTGCCACTACTTCTCTGGCCGTGCGCCGTTTCGTCCCCGAGGTCGTCTCGGGACCGCCGGTACTGCTGGTGCACGGATTCGCCTCCGACGGGCACACCGACTGGATCACCACAGGATGGCCCGCCGCCCTCACCGCCGCGGGTCGCGAAGTGATCGTTCCCGACCTGCCTGCTCACGGCTCCAGCCCGGCACCCGCAGGCTCGCTCGGGGCGGCCGCGATCACCGGCGAACTGTCGCGGCTCGTCTCGGATCTGTCCGAAGTGGACGTTGTCGGTTACTCGCTGGGTGCCCGGTTGTCCTGGGAACTGCCCACCCAGGCGCCGGTGCGGCGACTGGTGCTGGCCGGCGTGAGCCCGTTCGAGCCCTTCGGCGCCGTCGATGTCGCGGCCGCGCTGGCGTTCGCCGACGGCGGCAAGGCACCGTCCGATCCACTGACCGGGATGATCGCGCACATGATCACCGCACCGGGGCGGAATCCGGCCGCGCTCGCGCGGTGTATCGAGGATCTGCGCGCTGAACCGTTCACTCCGGTCGTGGGTGCCGTCGCCGTGCCGACACGGTTCGTGGCCGGTACCGACGACCCGGTGAGTCAGGGCATCGAGACGCTCGTCGAACTGGTGCCGGGAGCCTCGCTGGTGCGGGTGCCCGGGGACCACGGCGGGGCGCTGCGGAGCCCGGAGTTCAAGGCGGTCGTGCGGGAGTTCCTCGGGTAGGGACTTAGTTTCGCGCCTGTGCCGAGGTGCCGTTGGTGGCGATTTTGGGTCAGGCCCAGGAGTTGTTCTCGTACCCACCAGTCACAACGATGACGTCCCGAGCGCCGGTACCGAGCGGGCCGGGGTGGTCGTGAGTGGCGATTCGTGTTCTAGTCCGATCGCACTCACGAGTTGAGGACTCGCTGATCCGGGCCGCCGTGAGGACAATACCAGCCCTTCCGGATGTCGCGAAAGCCACTTTGGGGACGCCTGATGTCCCCAAAGTGGCTTTCGCGACACGGCCGCTGGACATCACGGACCGACGCACACCAGCACCACCGCGGACGTGCAATGAAGGACGCTTTCATAGCAAATTTTGCTATGAAAGCGTCCTTCATTGCACATGCGACAGGCGTCAGAGGGTCCCATCGGCGGCGACCGAGCGGTCCAGCCAGAGGTCCTCCAGAGCGTCCCGCACCTCCGCACCGTGCTCGGAAGCCAGCCGTACAGCACCCAAGTTGTCCTCTAGTTGCACGAGGCGGCTCACCCCGAACAGTACGTTCGCCACCGGTGCGTAGGTGAGACAGAACGCGATCGCCAGCTGCGAAGGACTCACCCCGAAGTCTCCGGCAACAGCGGTGACACGACTGGCGGCGGCACGGATCGACTCCCGGATACCGCCAGGATCCGCACCGATCTTCCGGTCCGGGGTCTTGCCGAGCAACACCCCGCCCTCGAACACGTCCGACGCCTGCAAAGTCAGCCGTCCGGCCTCGAAATGCGGGCCGTAGAAAGGACCTTCCGCCATGGACCGCCGCGCGACGCTGTACTTCAGCTGGGCGAAACTCGGCGCCGGAAGTCCCTTCTCAGAAGCGAAGTCCAGCGCCCGGTCGAGATCCGAGGCGAGCCAGTTGTTCACGCCCCAGACGTCGAACCGGCCGAGGCGGATCTGTTCGGCGACTTCGGTGACGATCCGCGGGATGTCCGGCCGTTCGAAGTAGTCGCCGACCACGACCGCTTCCGCGCGGTCGACGCCGATCCTGTCGAACGAGGTCGCGAGTTGCTCGGCGAAACCGGTGTTCGGGTAGTCCCAGAGCCAGAGTTTCCCGCACAATTGATAGTCGTCGCGGTCGATCCCGGCGGTTCGGACGGCCTCACCGAAGAGGAGATCCGTGCGCGACTGTTCGGAATGCGGTCCCATGTTGTAGTGGGCCACGTCGAACAGCGTGACCCCGGCGTCGATCGCGTAGCGGATCAGACGCACCGCGTCGTCGAAGTCCATGCGGTCCCAGGTGTTCCAGGATCCCAGGCTCAGCGCCGAAGTGGCGAAGCCCAGCCCGTTCTGCTTCTCGTTCACGAGATTTCCTTTCACTGGCAACGGAAACAAGTTTTAGTCTACGATCGTAGAATGAACAAGAGACTCGTAGTGGTGACCGGCGGTGCCAGTGGCATCGGCCGCGGAGTCGCCGAAGCCTTCCAGTCCGCGGGCGACCGCGTGGTCATCGCCGACGTCGACGCGCGCGCGGCTCACGACCTGGCCAAAGAACTCGGCGCGGAACACGTCGAACTCGACATCTCCGACCCGGGCTCGGTCGACGCGGCGCTGGCGCTGATCACCGGCGACTTCGGACCGGTGGACGTCCTGGTCAACAACGCAGGCCTCGCCGGAGGCGGCGGACCGTTGGTGGGACTGGACATCGGCGTCTTCGACCTGTGCATGCGGGTGAACTTCCGCGGCACCTTCCTGATGACCCGCGCGGTCGGCGCGCATATGCTCGAAGCGGGCACCCGTGGCGCCATCGTCAACATCACCTCCATCGGCGCCCGGCAGCCGACTCCCGGACTCGGCCATTACGAGGCCACCAAGGCCGCGGTCGAGGCGCTCACCCGTTCCGCCGCGCTCGAACTGGCACCCCACGGGATCCGGGTCAACGCCGTCGCGCCCGGCCCGGTGCTCACGCCGATGACCGCCGGATTCGCCTCGGACACCGCCGCCCGCGCGGCGTGGGAAGCGAGGATCCCGTTGGGAACCATCGCTTCCGTCGCCGACGTGGTGCCGTCAGTCCTGTTCCTCGCCTCCGCCGACGCCGGCCATCTCACCGGAGTGAGCCTCCAGGTCGACGGCGGGCAACTGCTCACCTGAGTGGACGACGCGGCCGCCGGACACGGTAAGTTCGACACCGACGTCCGGCAGGTCCGCGAACGCGGTCTCCAGCGGATTCGCCGCGAGCACACAGAAGTCGGCGACGCGGCCCACGGTCAGCGACCCCTTCCAAGCAGCCGCCCCGTCCTGCTCGGCGGCCGCGACCGTGTAGCAACGCAGAAGCCGGGTCATCAGCTCGGCGTCCACTTCGGACGCTTCCAGCATCCGGGCGGCCGCGGCGATGTGCACCCGCCAGTCCGGGGTGACCACCGGCGCGTCACTGCTCAAGGTCAGCGGGACACCCGAATCGAGCATCTCGGCCAGCGGCCAAGCGCGAGCGCCGACCTCCGCACCGAGAGCGTCCGACAACATTCCCCGCATCGCCACCGCGATCGCGGGCTGCGTGGTCAGGCCGACCCCCGCCGAAGCCATCCTCGCCAGCTGATCCACCGTCACCAGATCCCCGTGCACCAGGTGGTCACCTCGGCGGAGCGAGCCGAGTGCGGCCTCGATGCTGCGGTCCCCCGTGGCGTGCACCGCGACCACCATCCCGGCCTCATGGGCGAGGTCGATCATGGCGGCGAGATTGCCCGCGCGTCCGGGATCGTCGTCGCCGTCCACCAGCAGGGCGCCGTGTGAACCGTCGACGTAGCAATGATGTGTCCACGCGGACCGCATCGGCGGGATCCCGTCGGCGAAGATCTTCACCCCGGGCACGGTGAGCCACAACGGATCCGCGGCCGGTGACGGCGTCGCCAGCCCGCGCTCGAAGTCCTCCAGCGAACTGGCGCCGTCGAGCAGGCCGAACAACCGCAGCGCGGTCACCCTCGCCCGCAGAAGCCCCTCCACGGCCAGTGCCGCGTACTCCTCCAGCACCTCGGCGCCGAAGCAGCCGGTTTCACCCGGGCCCAGACCGGGCTCGGTGTAGCTGGTGATGCCGAGTGACGCACACAGGTCTCCCGCGCGCAGGATGGCGGCCCGCCGTTCGGCCGCGGTGCGCACCGTTTTCTCTTCTCCCCCGGTGAATCCCGCACCACCGATGAGCGTGTCCGGCCATCGGGCACCGAGCCAGGTCGCGTGGAGGTGCGAATCGTTGATACCGGGCAAAACGGTTCTGCCCGCCAGTTCGACCACCTCGGTCTCCGGACCGACGTGATCCAAGGCGACATCACCGACGGCGACGATCCGGCCGTCGCGCACCGCCATCGCCCGCACGACGGTGCCCGCCGGGTCGAAGGTGAGGATCGGACCGCCGCGAACCACGAGCGATGCGGGGCGAATACGTTGCGACGGCATGGTTTCCTCCAGGATCTGGACTTTTTCTCCTACGACTGTAGACTAAAAAGATGGTCAACAGAACCGAAGCGGCGGTGCTCACCGAACACGGCTCAGCACTCACCTTGCGGGAACTACCGCTGCCGGAAGAACCGGAACCGGGCGCCGCGCTGGTCCGGATCACCTGCACCACGCTGTGCGGCACCGACGTGCACCTCTGGTCGGGCCAGATGACCTTCCCCGGCATGCTCCCGATGGTGCTGGGTCACGAAATGGTCGGCGAGGTGGTGGCGGTCGGACCGGGCACCACCGACACCCTCGGCCGGGAGATCACCGAAGGCGACCGCATCGGCTGGTCCGAGTCGACCTGCGGAAAGTGTTACGGCTGCACGATCCTGCGCGAACCGGTCGCGTGCGAGAAGCGCGGATACGGCTTCCTCCAGCGTTCCGACATCTTCCCGTACGCCACCGGCGGTCTCGTCCGGTACTGCTACGTGACCCCTGGCGCGGCCAAGCTCCTGCTTCCGGACGATGTCAAGGACACCTGGGCCTCGATGTCGGGCTGTGCGGGCAAAACCGTTCTGCGGGCCGTCTCGCGTTCGGGCGGGATCCGTCCCGGTGCGACGGTCATCGTCCAGGGTGCCGGTGCGCTGGGCGTGTTCGCCACCGCCGTCGCGCGGATCTCCGGCGCGGGCGACGTGATCACCATCGGCGGGCCCGCCGACCGGCTGGAGACCGCGGAACGCTTCGGCGCGACAGCGACGATCCCGGTCGACGGCACCGCCGAAGACCGCATCGAGCGGGTCAAGGAACTCACCGATGGCCGCGGCGCCGACCACGTCTTCGACTTCGCCGGCGGGCCGACCATCGGCGAAGAGGCCGTGGCCTTCGCCGCGCAACGCGGCACGATCGCGATCGTCGGCTCCACCGGTCCCGCGCCCTCCCCCGTGGCGCTGGGCACCGTGATGGGCAAGGAACTCACGGTCGTCGGCTCGCTCAACGGCGACATCGCCGACTATCACCGCTCGGTGGACTTCTTCCGCACGTTCGCCGACCGGCTGCCCTGGGACGAACTGTTCAGCGCGCCCGTCGGGCTTTCCGAAGCTTCCCGGAGCGTCGAGTCGATGTCGCGGCTCGGCGAACTCAAAGCCGTCATCGATCCCCGCCTTCCCTAGGAGACTTCCGTGTCCGTCATCCCCCAGCGCCGCATCGGCCGCGACGGCCCGCTCACCGGCGTGCTCTCGCTCGGTTCCTGGCACACCTACGACCGGATGGACTTCCGCGAGGCGGTGAACCTGGTCCGCACCGCGGTCGATTCCGGGATCACGCTCTTCGACGTCGGCGTCTACGGTTTCCCCGGCGCCACCCCGGTGTACACCGACGTGCTGTTCTCCGCCATGGTCCGCGCGGCCGGGATCAAGCGTGAGGACTACCTGCTTTCGGCCAAGCTGTGGCTGGAGGGCTACCCGGAGCACAACCTGCGCGACCAGCTGGACAACGCGCTGTTCCGCGCCGGGGTCGAGCACGCCGATCTGGTGGTGCTGGGTGATCTCCGGCGTGACGACACCGATCTGCACCAGCTCGTGCTCGATCTCGAGGAACTGCGCAAGGCCGGGCTCATCGGGCAGTGGGGCGTGAACAACTGGTCCGCCACCACCATCCGCGCCCTGCACGACTTCGCCGCGCGAGAGAACGTCCCCGGCCCCGCCATCGCGCAGCTGAAGTACAGCGTCGCCCGACGGTCCATTCCGGACGGTGAACCCTTCAAGCACGTCTTCGGCGAACTCGGGGTCACGCTCCAGTCCTCGGACATCTTCGAGGGCGGGGTCCTGCTGGGCAAGAACAGCGGCGCGCGTCAGGTCGGCCGCGATCCCGGCGACATCCGCGAGCGCATCGCCTCCTCCGCACCGGAACTCGCGAAGATCGCGGGCGACCTCGGCGTGACGACGGCGCAGCTGTGCCTGGCCTTCACGCTCACCCACCCGGCCAACACCACCACCCTGTTCGGCGCGACCAGCACCGACCAGCTCAAGGACAACCTGGGCGCCGTCGACCTCGTCGAGCGCATCGGCGCGAAGCAGCTGCGCGAACTGGTCGAACCGTTCTGGGCGGACCGCGACACCGTCGACCCGGAGGGACCGTGACGACCTTCGATCCCGAACTCGCCGAAGCCCTGGAAGGCCTGCCCTCCGGACCTCCGCTCGGCGCCGAATCGCTGGCGAGCGTTCGGAAAGCACTGGCCGAGGGGAATCTGAGCTGCGCCGAGGCGATCGGCGACCGTGACCTCGTCTGGGAAGACCGCACCGTGCCCGGCACCGACGTCGTCGTCACCGTTGTCAAACCCCGGGATGCCCAGGGCGTACCGGGGTTCTACAACATCCACGGCGGCGGCATGGTGCTGGACAACCGGTTCGCCGACCTGCCCCGGATGGTCGCGCTCGTCGAGGAGTTCGGTTTCGTCGCGGTGACCGTGGACTACCGGCTCGCGCCCGAGCACCCGCATCCGGCGCCACTCGAAGACTGCTACGCGGGCTTGACCTGGATGGCCGAGAACGCCGGTGAACTCGGCTTCGATCCGGCGAGACTGATCGTCGGCGGTGGCAGCGCGGGCGGTGGCCTCAGCGCCGGGATCGCCTTGCTGGCCAGGGATCGCGGCGGACCGGCGCTGGCAGGACAGCTCCTGCTGTGCCCGATGATCGACAGCGCCAACGACTCGCTGTCCACAGTGGAATTCGCCGAACGCGGAGTGTGGGGCCAGGCGGCCAACGAGTTCGGCTGGCGCTCTCTCCTGAATGGACAGACCTCACCGTACGCGGTCCCGGCGACCGCGACGGATCTCACCGGGCTCCCACCCGCCTTCATCGAGGTCGGCGCGGCCGAGATCTTCCGCGACGAGGACGTCGACTACGCGCGGCGCCTCTGGCGAGCGGGAGTGCCCACCGAACTGCACGTCTGGGCGGGCGCGTACCACGGTTTCGACCGGTTCGCCCCGGACAGCGAGGTGGCCAGGGCGGCACGCGCCACCCGGACCTCCTGGCTGCGCCGCACTATCGGGAGAGCATGAACCGCGCGGCCTGCTCGCCGACCAGCACCGCCGGCGCGTTGGTGTTGCCCGTGGTCACCCGCGGCAGCACCGACGCGTCGGCGATCCGGAGCCCTTCGAGCCCGTGCACGGCCAGCTCCGGATCGACCACTGCCAGTTCGTCGGTCCCCATCCGGCAGGTCCCGACCTGGTGGTGGTAGGTGATGGCGGTCCGCCGGACATAGTCGCGGACATCGGCATCGGGCCCCGGATACAGCTCGCGGGCTCCCCAGTCCTCCGCCAGCGCGGCCGCCCGGCCGATCTCCCGGCATTGCTCCACCGACGCGACCAAGCTCTCGAAGTCCGCCGGGTCTTTCAGCGCGGCGAGGTCGATTAGCGGCTCGTCGAGCGGACCCGGCCCCGAGAGCCGCAGGCTGCCCCGGCTGCGTGGCGTGACCATGCCCGCCATCAGCGAGAACCCGGTTTCCGGGCCGGTCATCCATGGTTCGTACATCGGCACGCTGAAGTGGATCGGCTGAGTGTCGGGCACTTCCAGGCCGGGACGGCTGCGCCAGAACAGATGGGTCTGCGTCGCCGAGCGGCCGGGCGCGGGCGGCTCGACCTCACGACGGTCGGTCGCGAAGATGACCGGGCACAGTAGATGGTCGTGCAGGTTCAGCCCCACTCCCGGTAGCTCGGCGACGACGTCGATGCCGTGCACGTCGAGTTCGCCGACCGGTCCGATGCCGCTGCGGAGCAGGATCGCGGGCGAGGCCAGCGCCCCCGCGGCGAGCACGACCTCGTCGGCGAAGACCTTGCGCAGTTCGCCGTCGACCTCGGCCAGCACGCCGGTCACCTTGGTGCCCTCGATCAGCAGCCGGTGCACCAGCGCTCCCGTGTGGACGGTCATCCGCTCGGCTGCGGGCTGTCCGTACGCGAGCCAGGTGTTGAGCCGTTTGCCGTCCCGCGTGGTGACACGTTGCACCGAGACACCGTCGAGCTCGTCACCGTTGTAGTCCGGGTTGAACGGCAGACCGATCTGCATGGCAGCGTCCACAATGGACTGCTGGATCGGGTGCAGCGGCTCGTTCGGCACGACGTCGAGCAGGTCCTTCTCGATCCGCTCGAACACCGGGCGCACGTCGTCCCACCGCCAGCCGGGCAGATCCCAGCCGTCGTAGTCGGCGGGGGCGCCGCGCACCCAGATCATCGCGTTGAGCGAATGCGATCCGCCGAGCACCTTGCCGCGCGGCAGATGCAGCCGCCGGTTCGCCGCGTGCGGCTGCGGCATCGTGTGGTAACCCCAGTCCTCCGGACCGTGCCACAGCTCTCCCGCGCGCGACGGGTCGTGGATGGCCGGGTTGGTGTCCGGCCCGCCGGCTTCGAGCAGGGTCACCCACGCCCCGGAGTCGGCCAGTCTCCTGGCGACCACCGATCCGGCCGAACCCGCTCCTACCACGATGACGTCCATGTCCCCCACCCTCGCAAGTCGGGACCCCGTCCGGCGGATTCGGTTCGCTGGCCGACAATCGGCGTGCCCTGGCGGGCAAGACCCGGGACCGCGTGGCGCCCGATACTCGATCACACACCGGTCGAGGAGGAGCTAGCCATGGCCACACGCCTGTTCATCGACGGACAGTGGACCGCCGCCGGAGGCGGGTCGCTGCCGACGTACGATCCGGCCACCGGCCAGGTGATCGAGGAAGTCGGCACCGCGTCGGCCGCCGACGTCGACGCCGCGGTCTGCGCCGCCAGGAAGGCGCTGAACGACCCCGCCTGGGCGGGACTGCTGCCGGTTCAGCGGGCCGCCTTGCTGTTCAAGCTGGCGGAACTGGTCGACAAACACCACGAGGAGCTGGCCGTGCTCGAAACCCGCGACCAGGGCCAGCCGATCGGCATCTCCCGCCAGGTCAGCGTCACCGGCTCGGCCGAACACCTGCGGTACTTCGCTGGCTGGGTGACGAAGATCCAAGGCACCACCAATCCGGTGTCCTTCCCGGACACGCTGCACTACACGCGCCGTGAGCCGGTCGGGGTGAACGCGCTGATCACGCCGTGGAACTTCCCGCTGATGATCTTGGTGTGGAAACTCGCGCCCGCGTTGGCCACCGGCAACACCGTGGTGATCAAGCCCAGCGAGGTCACGCCGCTGACCAGCATCCGGCTGGTGGAACTGGCCGACGAGGCCGGGTTCCCGCCGGGCGTGGTCAACCTGGTCACCGGCGACGGCGCGGTGGGCGCGCTCTTGAGCGGGCACGGCGACGTCGATCACCTGTCCTACACCGGGTCGACGGCGGTCGGGAAGCTGATCACGGCGGCGAGCGCGGAGTCGAACCTCAAACGGCTCACCCTCGAACTCGGCGGCAAGGCACCCAGCATCATCGCCTCGGACGCCGACATCGACGCCGCCGTCGCGGGCAACCTCGCGGGCGCGACGCTGAACAGCGGGCAGGTCTGTGCCGCGTACACCCGGTTCTTCGTGGACCGCAAACGCGAACAGGAGTTCGTCGCGAAACTGGCCGCCGGGCTCGAGGGCCTCAAGCTGGGGCCGGGCCTGGACGAATCGAGCCAGCTCGGGCCGCTGGTGTCCGCGAAGCACCGCGAGCACGTGGACTTCCTCGTCTCGACCGGTCGCGAGCAAGGCGCGGAACTGGTCACCGGCGGCCAAGTGCTTGATCGCGATGGCTACTTCTACTCGCCGACGCTGTTCGCCGGTGTCGCCGACGACATGACGATCATGCGCGAAGAGATCTTCGGGCCGGTCCTCGCTGTCACCGCCTACGACGATCAGGACGAGTTGCTGGCACGCGCGAACGACACCGAGTACGGGCTCGCTGCCACCGTATGGACCCGCGATCTCGGTGTCGCGCACCGGTTCGCCAACGGCATCCGGGCGGGCGCGGTGTTCGTCAACATGCCGCCGATCCCCGACATGGCCGCGCCGTGGGGCGGGTACAAGGCGTCGGGCTGGGGTCGCGAGATGGGCCCGTGGGCGATCGACGCGTACACCGAGATCAAGTCCGTCTGGCTGCACTACTCGTGACCGCAGGCGACGCGGTGAACTCGACCGCGATGAGCAAGTCGCAGATCGCCTACCACTGGATCAAGGCGCGCATCGACGACGGCACCTTCTCCCCCGGCTACCGGCTCGTGTTCGGACAGATCGCGCAGGAACTCGGGGTCAGCACCGTGCCCGTGCGCGAGGCGGTCCGGCGGCTGGAGGCCGAGGGGCTGGTGACCTACGAGCACAACATCGGCGCGCAGGTCGCGATGGCCGACGAGAGCGACTACCAGCACACCATGCAGACGCTCGCGCTCGTCGAGGGCTACGCCGCCGCGCTGGCGGCGCCGTCGTTGCCCGGCAAGGCACTCGACGAGGCGAAAGAACTCAACGCGGAACTGACCGCCTGCCTCGACAACTTCGAGCCGTCGCGGTTCACCGCGCTGAACCGCGACTTCCACCGTGTCCTGTTCGGCACCTGTCCCAATCCACAGGTGCTCGACCTGGTCAACCGCGGCTGGAACCGGCTGGCCGGACTGCGCACGTCGACGTTCAGCTTCGTCCCCGGCCGCGCGCACGAATCCGTGCGGGAGCACCAGAACATCCTCGATCTGTTCGACAGGAACGCGCCAGCCGGGGAGATCGAGCTGGCGGTGCGGGAGCACCGGCTGACGACGCTGGAGACGTTCCTGGCCTGGCGGCATCCCTAGGACGGCACGGCCTCCGGTGGCGGGAACGCGTAGAAGCGCACGGAAAGTTCCTTTTCGTCCGCCGCCGGACGCCGCCGTCGGTGGCAGTACCGTGTGATCAACTCGCGGTACTCCACTTCCAGTTCACGGAATTCCTCTTCGGTCAGCCGGGTCGACGTCCGCTGAGCGGTCGCCCACGGGCCGAACTCGTCGCGGTGTTCCGCGGCCCAGGACAGCAAAGCGACCTCGTTCGCGTATTTGGCGTCGAGGAACGCGGTGACCCGCTCCCGGTCCGCGCCGTCGTAGTCGTCCGGCTTCGGCTCGCGCAGGTCATGCGGGATGGAGATCCACTGTCCCTTCCGGTCACGGCGCACGAAACCGTTGTCCTGCAACGTCTTCAGGCATTCGGCGACTTCGGCTCGGTGGAGACCTGTCCGGCGTGTCACGTCGTCGGCTGTCGCGGGAAGTTCGCTCACCACCCGCTGGTATCGCGGGTCGTCCCGCATCGCGATGTCGCGCAACGTCACCGTTCGGCGGGGCATCGTGGTACTCAACAGCCGCCGCGCGGCGAGGGCCAGGACCACGGCGACCGGGATCTCCACGAAGACGGCGAGCGCGATACTGGTCCACCGCTCCGCCGACGTCCAGCCGAGCATGACGTCGAACCACGCGTCGCAGCACAAAAGCGCGGCCGTGGCCGACAGCAGCGGAACGGCCGACCGACGGCGGCGCAACCCGAGCCACGCTCCGGCGGCGAAGCAGAGCAGGAGGGCGACGTCGAACCCGACCCAGGCCGCGCGCCACTGGCCGGTGTCGTACCGGTCGGGCAGCGTTTGGGCGAGGTAGACGGTCCAGGGCACGAGGAGGACCGCCGCGCCGGCGAGGAAGGCCAGCAGTATCCGTCGGATCATGATCATGACGTTAGGGGCGGGGCGCCGCCGCCGACATCCGGGATTCTCCCTACTCCGGGCTCGGGGTCGGTGCGATAACCCGACCAGCCGCCACCGGGGTGGGAAGCTGCCGGACGTCCCGGTGCTCCTGCTCAACGAGGCTTGAGTCTCCACCCACTGGAGCCTTTATCGTCGCTTCCATGACGATCAAGGTTCTGGACACCTACCCGGCGATGCGCGAGATCCTGCGTGCGCCGCGGGCCGACCGCGCCGCGCTGCTCAAGGCGATGGTCGAGCCCGCCGCCGGGATGTACCGCTACTTCCCCGGCGACGTCGACCTCGTCGCGATGCACGCGATGAGTTCCGGTTTCCCGCTCGACAGAGACGAAGAACGCTGCCTGGAAGCACTCGACACCCTGCGCGAAGCCGACGCCTGGAACCGTATCCAGCGGGCACTCGACGACGCCGTCACCACGCAGGCGGCGGCGACACCCGGCATCGCGGTCCCGGACATCACCGTCCTCATCGTCCTGGGTGATCCCGGCGACGAGCATTTCATGGGCCCGAACCTGGGTATGACGGCGAACGGCAGCGTGTCCGGCTACATCTACCTCAACTTCTGGCCGTACCCGGAGAACCTGGAGCGGCTGGAGGCGACGGCGGTTCACGAGCTGAACCACAACCTTCGCTACAGCCCCGGCGGGGTGATCTGGGACCCGGCGACGGTCACCGTCGGCGAGCAGATCGTGTCCGAAGGGCTGGCCGACGCCTTCGCCCGCCAGCTGTACGGCGACGACCTCGGCCACACCCGCATCGGTGTGCCGCATCTGCACGACGACGCGGTGTTCGCGAAGGTGCTCACCGGACTGGAGATCACCGGGATGCACAACTTCGCGGCCTGGGTGCACGGCGACGAGACCGCCGCCCGCTACGGCGGCACTCCCGTCGGACTGCCGACCGGTGCCGGGTACGCGGTCGGCAACCGCCTCGTCGACGCCTACCTGGCCGCGACGGGCCGCACCGCCGCGGAGGCCCTGCTGGCGGACCGCCGCGACGTCATCGACACCGCGCTCGCCCGGCTCTCCTAGATGAGTGATTCCGTGAAGATCGTGTGAAGTGCAACCCCGCGAAGGAATCCTTCCCTTGACCGTCATAAAGGACACTGGTTGGGGCCGAATTATCCGATTGATCATCGATTGCCCGTATTACCGGATCTGCGAGGCCCCTCAAGGACTCGACATGCTCAGATGGCCGTGGCCGTCTCGGTCGCCCCTTCAGTGCGAACCAAGGTCGTGAAGGCCTCCTTGCTTACCCTCAAGGTAGGCAAGGAGGCCTTCACAACATTGGCGATACGGACATACGGCATCCAATCGGACGATTCGACTCGAAAAGCGTCCTCTGTGGACAGTCCTAGTGCTTCACGTGATTTTCACGGAATCAACCGTCTAGGACTCGCGGCGCCTCGACCGGATCGTGAGCGCCACCAGCGCGCCACCGAGCAGCAGCAGGAACAGGCCGGAGACCAGCAGGCCACGGACCTCGCTACCGGTCGAGGCCAGCGGGCCACTGTCGGACGGCCCGCCACCCGGCGTGGTCGCACCCGGCTGGCCAGGCGTGGTGCCGCTGGTCACCCCTGGCCCCGGCGTCGTGCTCGAGGTACTGCTGCTGGTGGTCGGCGACGTGCTGCTGCTACTGCCGGTAGTGCTGGTCGGCGAGGTGCTGCTGGACGACGTGCTGGACGAAGCCGTACTCGACGGCGCACTGCTCGAAGTAGTGGCGCTACTCGAAGTGGCGCTGCTACTCGATGTGGTGGTGCTACTCGACGACGTCGGGCTGGTCGTGGTCGAGCTGCTGCTCGTCGGTGAGCTGCTCGTCGTGGTCGAGCTACTCGTCGGACTCGTCGTGGTGGTCGAGCTGCTGGTCGTCGTGGAGCTGGTCGTCGTCGACGAACTGCTGGTCGGGCTCGTGGAACTGGGCGACGTGGTGCTGGAAGAAGACGAAGTCGAGCTGCTCGGCGTCGTGGTCGGCGTACTGCCGCATTCGGGCAGGTCGCCGGTGAACGGGTAGGCGTGGAACTCCTGCCCGCCACCACCGGTGGCCTCCGAGCTGTGCACCAGGTTTCCCGTGGTGAAGAAGCGGCCGTTCATCCCGGACGCGGTGATCGTCGCGGTACTCCCCGGGTCGCCGATCAGCACGCTCCCCTGGAACTGGGCGCCACCGGCGATCTTCACCTTGGTGGCGTCCGGGAAGTTCCACAGCAGGCGTTCCCGCAGCTTGTTGATCGGGTTCGTGTCGCCGGGGTCGCCGGTGAAGGTGTTGATCGTCCTGGCGGCGCCCACCATGTTGACCAGGATCGTCGCCCCGGCCGGGATGCCTTCGAACTCGATGCCCTGCATACCGCCGTTGGCCGCGGTCACGTCGAAGTCCACGGTGAACACCTGCAACGCGGATTTCCCGTCCCCGGTGAACAGGGTGCGGTGTCCCTCGTTGCGCGCCGTGCCCGTGGTGGGGCGCGGCGCGGTGCCTTCGCGTGCGTAACACTGGCTCGCCACTCGAAGATCCTCGCGCAGTCCCACATAGGGTTTCGCCGCGTCGGGGTCTTTTCGGAGCGTTCCGTCCACCGTCCCGGTGACGGTCCCCGCGTGCCGGACGACACCGTCGTCGGCGACCAGCCGTTGCTGCGCGGCGACACTCACGTTCCCGCCGGTGGTCAGGAAGTCCGCGCCGTCCGACGGCGGGACCCGCGAGCCGACACCGGCGATGCCGACGTTGTAGATAGCGGACACACCCGTTCGTTTCGCCATGTTGAAATCACCGAGGACGACGACTCGTCCTTCGGCTTCCGCGGCCGCTTCCCGTACCTGGAAGTCGCCGCCGACATAGACGTTGATGCCGTTGTCCCGGCCGGCGTAGGGCCCATTGTTCACCGGCGGGTACTTGCCGGGGCAAGCATCGCCGACACACGGACCGAGGCCGCCGGGTAATGGGGCCGCGACCGCGCCACCGGTGACGACAAGGGCCGCCACGCACACCGCCGCGGCGGCACCGGCAGAGATCGAGGCGAACCGCCTTGCACGCATGCGGCGATTCTTGTGCCGATCGACCGGGTGAACACAATCGAAAACCGGAAATACCCCCGACCGGGCGAGGATGATCACCCACCCCGTTCGTGTTCGTCCAGTGTTGTCCGGGGAAGGAAATTCTTCGCGTCGTTCTGATGGCCAGTGCCTGCGGACGCTGAGGCCGTCTGCTTGACTGCTGCCCGTGCCGTCCGCTCGTGAGACCTCCGTCGAAGCGGAGTTCTTGACGGTGGTCGGCCGGTTCGCCGGACCGGCCCGGGGTGCCGGACTGCTGGTGATCAGTGTTTTCGGGGTACTCGGGACACCGTCGGAGGTGCTCCCGCTCGGCTTCGGACTGCTGGCGCTGGCGCTGGTCACCGCTGTGGCCGAGCACTTCGCGGGCAAGACGGGCCGGGGCAGGCCGGTGGCGTTCGCGCTGACGCTGGTGCGCGCCGCGGCGATCTGCGGCACCCAGTTCCTGACCACGCCCGAAGCGGGCGAGCTGAACCAATGGGCGCTGAACGTCCTCACCATCACCGCGATCACCCTGCAATGGGAATGGCCGCCGAAGATCACCGTGCCCGCCATCGCCTGCCTGCTGGCGATAGAAGTGGTGCCGCTCGGCTTCGAGGACGGCCTCTCGGTGGTGCTGCGGGTGCTGATCGAAGCCGCGCTCGCCAGGGGCGCCTTCCTCCTGTTGTCGCGCACGACGCGCCGGATCGACCATCTCCGTGAACGGCGCGCTCGGCTGGCGCGCGAGGAATCCCTTGCCGTGGAACGACGACGTCTGGAACGGGAGTATCTGGCCGTCCTGCACGACACGGCGGCCGCCACCTTTCTCACGGTGGCCCAGCGCGGGGAAACGGCGGGCCCGGCCGAGGTCGCCGAATACGCTCGCCGGGATCTCGCGATGCTCACCGGCGAATCCGGTCCCGGCGGCGAGGTGGACCTCGAGGCCTCGTTGCGCGGCGTGCTCGCGCACAGCCCGGTGAAGGTCGAGACGCGCTGGTCGCCGGTCCCGCCGATCCCGGCGGCGGCAGCGCTCGCGCTGGTCCGTGCCGTGCGCGAGGCACTGGTGAACGTCGAGAGACACGCGGGCGTCGCCGAAGCCCGGCTGACGGTCGAAGACGGTGTCCGCGTGACCATCCGGGACGAGGGCCGCGGTTTCGATCCGGCGGAGACCCCGGCGCAGCGGCGAGGCGTCCGGTGTTCGGTCGTCGAGCGCATGGCCGCGGCGGGCGGCCGGGCGAAGGTGACGTCGGCGCCCGGCGCGGGAACCACGGTGGAACTGGTGTGGCCGCATGAATGAGACCTCGGACCGGGTACTCGGCGGTTGCCGGATCGCGGTGCTGCTCGCGACGGCGGCGATCCAGGTCGCGCTCAGCATGGTCCGGCTGAACGACACCACGAGCAGGATCGCGTTCACCGCGCTCGCCGGGGTGCTCGTCGTGGCGGCGTGGTGGGTACTGCGCTGGAAGCCGGTCCCCTGGCCGGTCGCGCTCGCGGGCGCGGTGGTGGTCCTCGCCGCGTCGACGGCCGCTGTCTGGACGCTCCCACCGGATCGGCTGCTCGGCGACGAAGACTGGGCGTCCGGCCTCGCCGGCTGGCATCTGCTGGTGCTGCTGCTGGACCGCCCCGCGGTCGCGATGGCCGCGCTCGTCCTCCAAATGACTCTCACCTTCTGCAGTCAAATCGGTTCGGCGCCCGCCGACCGGTCCGAGATCGGCAGCGTGGTGATCGTCGGGCTCAGTGTGGTCACCTTCCAGGCCGCGACGCTGGCGCTGATCCGGGTCGTCCACCGGCGGGCGGGCGAAGCCTTCGAGGCCTCCGCCGAACGGGACCGGCTGGTCCATCGCAAGGCGCTCGCCGAGCAGCGCGAGGCCGACCAGCGCACTCGGTTCGCCGGTCAGCTCGGCGCCACCCTGCCGCTGCTCGCCGGACTCGCCGACCGCACCCTGGATCCACGTGACGCGGTGGTACGAGAACGGTGCGCGCTCGCGGCCACCCAGCTACGACGGCTGTTCGCGGAGAACGACGACGTCCCCGACCCGCTGGTGCACGAGGTGTCCGCGTGCGTCGATCTCGCCGAACGGCGGGGTTTGACGGTGACGCTGGCGGTCAGCGGCGAACCGGCGCCCGTGCCGACGGACGTCCGCCGCGAACTGACCGGCCCGCTGATGACCGCGCTGGTCGCCGCCCGGTCCCAGGCGCGGGTCAGCGTGCTGCGCACCGGCGACGAGATCCGGGTCGCGGCGATCACCGACGGTGAACCGGCCGCACCGCCGAACGGATCGGGCTCCGTCGACGTCGAATGGCACGCATTGGGAGAACGATCGTGGATGGAGGCGAAATGGCGTTCGCGACCGAACTGACCGCGGTGGTCGTCGACGATCATCCGGCCGTGCGGGCCGGGGTCGTGTACTGGCTGTCCTCGGGGACCCCGCCGGTCACTGTGGTGGCCGAGGGCGAGGACGTGCGGGCCGCGTGGATCGGCGAAGGCGCACAGGCCGACGTCGTCATCCTCGACCTGCACCTGAACAGCACCATCCCCGCGATGGGTGATCTGCGGCGGCTCACCGAGGCGGGCCGCCGCGTCGTCGTCTATTCGATGCGGGCCGACGACGAGACCGTCCTGCAGTGTCTGGAACTCGGCGCGCTCAGCTATCTCACCAAGGCCGAAGGCGCGGAACACCTCCTCGAAGCCGTGCGCGCGGCGGCCGTCGACCGGTCGTATACGCCGCCGTCGCTGGCGGGCGCGCTGGCCGGGGACCGATCGGAGCGGCGTCCCGCTCTCTCCGCGCGGGAGACCGAAGTGCTCATCGAATGGTTCCAGTCCGAGTCGAAGGACTTCGTCGCGCACCGGCTGGGGATCTCGCCGAACACGGTCAACTCGCACCTCGAGCGGATCCGGGTCAAGTACGCCCAGATCGGCAGGGAGGCCCCGACCAAGGCCGCGCTCGTCGCGCGGGCGATCCAGGATGGGCTGATCGGCGTAAGTGATTTGTGATCGGCTGTGGTGTGAACGGGCCACATCGGTGGGCCGACTCGGCGGTTACGGTGCGTGGCGAGAACGCCGTGACCGTTCGGCGAAAGCCCGAGGAGATCCATGAAGCCCGCCCGTGTCGCCCTGCTCGCCATCGGCTGCGCGGCCGCGCTGGGGCTGTCCGCCTGCGGCGAGAAGGAGGCCGGGGCGACCGTCCGGGCTGACGGCACCACCGCTCCCGGTAGCGAACTCAAGGTCGGCGACCGCGCCGTCGTGCCGTTCAAGTACGGCAACGACAAGACCGGCACCATCGCGATCACCGTCAAGTCGATCGAGCTGGGCACGAAAGAGGACCTCGCCAAGTTCGGTGAGAAGGCCGCGGGCGTGGTTCCGGTCTACGTCCGGATGGTGATCGAGAACGTCGGCGGTACGGACCTCGCCGACACCTCGGTATCGGTGCGCGCGGTGGACGCGGGCGGCAAGGGCACCAAGGTGATCCTGGCCAACGGCACCGCGGCCTGCAAGGGCGAGCCGGCGGCGGAGAACTTCACCACCGCGGGCGCGACCTACGAGACCTGCGAAACCGAGGGCGTCAAGGACGGCGGCGAGGTCGGTGGGGTGACCTTCAGCGAGGGTGACGGGTACAAGGACGACCCGATCCTCTGGAAGAAGTGAACGCGACCCACCGGGCTGGGCCGATCGGCGTAAGCGATTCGTGATCGATTGTGGTACGAACGGGCCACACCGCCGGGCGCCGACGACGATTACGGTGCGTGGCGAGAACGCCGTGACCCATCGGCGAGGAGTCCGAGGAGATCCATGAAGTCCGCCCGCATCGCCCTGTTCACCACCGGTTTCGCCGCGGTGCTGCTGCTCACCGCCTGTGGCGGGAAGGAGGAGGCGGGCAGTCCGGTGCCCGCCCCCGCCCCCTCTTCGGCTCCGACGTCGGCCCCCGCCTCCTCCCCCGCGACCAGCGGCACCGTCCCGGTCTCGAACGCCGACACCACCGCTCCCGGCAGTGAACTGAAAGTCGGCGATCGCGCCGTCGTCCCGTTCAAGTACGGCAACGACAAGACCGGCACCATCGCGATCACCGTCAAGTCGATCGAGCTGGGCGCCAAGGAGGATCTCGCCGCCTACGGTGACAAGGCCAAGGGCATGACCCCGGTGTACATCCGGATGTCCGTGGAGAACGTCGGCGGCACGGACCTCTCCTACAGCTCGGTGCGGCTGCGCGCGGTGGGCCCGAACGGCAAGAGCACCGGCGTGATCATCACCGGCGAGACCCCGCAGTGCCAGTCCGAGTCGGCCAAGCGGGACTTCAAGACCGTCGGCGCCACCTACCAGACCTGTGAACTCCAGGCCATCAGGGACGGCGGAGAGGTCGGCGGCGCGACCTTCACCGACAGCGACGGGTACAAGGACAGCCCGGTCATCTGGAAGAAGTAGCGGTCTTACCGGAACGCGGCGACAGAGCGGGCGGTCCAGTCGGCGAAGGAGCGCGGGGCGCGGCCGAGGACGCTCTGGACATCCGGGCTGACGCGCAGTTCGGCCGGACTCGGGGAGCTGAGGATGTCCAGGGTGTCGTCGGCGAGTTCGCCCGGCATGCTCTGGGTCATGCCTGCCTTGGCCTCTTCGCGGGTGAGTTCGTGGAACCGCACCGGCGACCCCAGCGCGGCCGCGATCGCCTCGGTCTGCCCGCGCGGCGTGATCACCTCCGGTCCGGTCAGCTCGTACACGCCGCCGGTGTGCCGATCGTCCAGCAGGCAGGCCGCCGCGACTTCGGCGATGTCCGCGGGGTCGATGATCGGTACCCCGGTGTCTCCGAAGGGCGCGGCGACGACCCGTCGCTCACGGACGGACTCGGCCCACCACAAGGCGTTGGAGGCGAAGCCACCCGGCCGAAGGATGGCCCAGTCCAAACCGGACTCCCGCAGCGTGTCCTCCAGCCCGCGCAGCGCGATCCGTGTCGCGCCGAAGGGCCTGGTCGCCACGCCCAGCGAGGAGAGCAGGACGATCCGGCGGACTCCAGAGGCCGCGGCCTCGGCGATGACGTCGGCGGGGTTGGCTCCGGTGGCGTGCAGATCGCCGGACAACAACAGGAACAACGCTTTCGCCCCGGCCAGCGCGGGCTCGAGGCTCGCCGGCTCGGCCAGGTCCGCCACCACGTGACGGACGCCGTCCGGCACCGCCGCCGCGTGCCGCGACACCGCCGTCACCTGCTCGCCCGCCTCGGCCAGCGCCCGCGTCAGCGGCAGGCCCACATTCCCGGTAGCCCCGGTCACCACGATCATGTTCTGCTCCTTCGTCCGGTCGTTCTTCGATGGCGATGACGCTAGGAGCCTGGCTAACTCTTGGTAAGGACATACCTTTCGGTAAGCTCATGACATGGCGGGAGGCGTGCAGCTCACACAGGACGGGTCGGAGCAGCGTTATGAGGTGTTTCACACCGACTGCCCCGCGCGCGACGTGGTCGACCACGTCACCAGCAAATGGGGCATCTGGGTGCTGATCTCCTTGCTGAGCAACGATCTCCGGTTCTACGAGCTGCGCGAGAGCATTCGGGGCATCAGCGAGAAGATGCTCGCCCAGGCCTTGCGCGCCCTGGTCGAAGACGGCCTGATCTGGCGGAAGGTCGAGCCGACGACACCACCCCAGGTCACCTACGGGCTGACCGAGTTCGGCCGGGAGGTCGGCGAGCCGCTGACGGAACTGTTCGACCGGATCACCGCGCGGCTGTCGCCACGCGGCGCCTGACCACACTGCGAGCGCGGAGACACCTGCGTACCGTCGTATCGGTGGTCAACGTGCACCGGACGATCACCGTCCGAACCCCCGTCCAGACCGTCGTCGACTACCTCCAGGACTTCGCGCACGCCGAGGAGTGGGACCCCGGGACCGTGTCCTGCACCCGCGCGGATACCGGCCCCATCGTCGTCGGGTCGCAGTGGCGCAACGTGTCCGAGTTCCGCGGCAAGAAGACCGAACTGACCTACCGCCTCGAACGGCTGGAACCGGGACGGATCGTGTTCGTCGGCAGCAACAAGACCGCCACGTCCACCGACGATCTGACGGTGACCGAAGAAGACGGCACGACGTCCATCAGCTACGACGCCACCATCACATTCCACGGCCTGGCGAAACTCGCGGATCCCTTCCTGAAACGGGAATTCGAGAAAATGGGCGACGAGTTGGTGCCGACGATGCGGAAGGCCCTGGAAGCCCTCTAGCGCCGGATACCCCCGACGTCACGCGTGCCTGAACGGCGATCTCGCGTGATTGGATGGAGATCACGCGTGCTTGAACGGAGATCACGCGTGCTTGGATGGAGATCACGCGTGCTTGGAGGCGGAACTCACGTGTTCTCCGTCTAATCACGCGAGTTCTCCGTTCGAGCACGAGAGATCGCCGTTCAAGCACGCGAGATCGGTGTTGTGGGGGCGCGTTTAGGTGACTAGTTGCGGAGGGCGCCCGCCTTGCGGGGGGTGCTGATCCGCCGCACCGCGTTCGCGCAGGCGAGGGACTCCAGCAGCGGGACGGTGCGTTCCCAGCCCAGGCAGGCGTCGGTGATGCTCAGGTCGGGCCGGGGCGGCGCGGAGCCGACGTCCTGCCTGCCGTCGGCGAGGTACGACTCGATCATCACGCCCGCCAGCGCGTCGTTGCCCGCCGAGATCTGGTCCGCCAGGTCCGCGATGACGACGGGCTGCCGGTTGTGGTCCTTGCCGCTGTTGCCGTGCGAGGCGTCGACGACGAGACGGTGCGGCAGGCCGGCGGCGGTCAGCGCGTCGAGGGCGTCCGCGACCGCGTGGGCGTGGTGGTTCGGTTTCAGGCCGCCGCGCAGGACGAGGTGGGCGTCGGGGTTCCCGGCGCTGCGCAGGATCCGGGGGCGCCCGTCCGCCGCGGCGCCGGGGAACACGTGCGGCATTCCGGCGGCCCGGATCGCGGCGACGGCCGTGTCGAGCCTGCCGGAGACGCAGTTCTTCATGCCCATCGGCATCGGCAGCCACGACGCCAGATGCCGGTGCGGCTGGCTGGCCACGGTGCGCGCGCCGATCGCGCCCCAGCTGATGGTGTCCGCGAAATAGGGCGCCAGGAACGGATCGACGAACTCGTACGCCAGCGGCAGCCCGGTCGCGGCGGCGTCGACCAGGAACCGCCGCCCGATCCGCACGCCGGACGCGAGATCGCCCTTGCCGTCCAGGGTGGGGTCGGGCACCAGGCCGGTCCAGCCCGCGATCGTCCGCGGCTTCTCCAGATAGGCGCGCAGGACGATGACGAGGTCGTCGGCGAAGCGGCGGGACACCTCGGCGAGCCGGTGCGCGTACTCGAGCGCGCCGCCGGGGTCGTGCACCGAACACGGGCCCACGACGACGAGCAGCCGTGAGTCGCGCCGGGCGAGGACGTTCGCGACGGTTTCGCGGTGCCGGGCGATTTCCGCCGAAACGACGCCATTCGTGGTGATGTCGGCCGGGCTGGGCAGAGTGTCCTGGTCAAGCATCCGCATGACCTCTCTTCTTGTCGGGGGCGGCCACCCCGGCCCGGGGCAGCCGCGTCGCACCGGCCACCGCCACGACGGCGAGGCCGAGAACACACCAGAAAGAGTCCGCGAAGGCCGCGGAGACGTCCGGGCCGCGCGCGGTCAGCCGGGCCTGCAGCACCACGGCCAGCACCGCGGTGCCGATCGAGCCGCCGAGCGTGTTGAGCAGGTTCAGCGCCCCGGCCGCCCTGGGCAGGCGGGCGGGTTCGACCCGGCGGTAGACGATCGTCATCACCGGCGCGCCGATCAATGCCGCGCCGAAACCGCGCAGCAGCAGGGAAACCACGATCACCCAGTCCGGGAAACCCGGGCCGAGCTGGGTGAAGGGGGCGGTGCCGAGGGCGACCAGTCCGATCCCGCTCAGCACCAGGGTGCGCGGTGAGATCCGGTCGACGAGCCGGTTCACCAGCACCGACCCGGCCGCCGCGCCGATGCCCTGCGGCACCAGCAGCAATCCGGTGTCCCATGTGGACAGTCCGGGGCCGCGCTGGAGATACAGCGGGAGCAGGAACATCGTGCCGAACACCGACGCGCCGAGCAGGACCAGTGCCAGCGCGGCGACCCCGAACGGCGGTTTGGTGAACAGCCGCGGGTCGAGCAGCGGCGCTTCGGCCCGCAGACCGTGCCGGACGAACGCCGCGAGCATCACGACACCCGCCGCGACCGCGATCCCGGCGACCACCGGGCTCCCCCGTTCGAACCAGGTCAGCCCGAACACCAGCACCGCGAGCCCCGGCGAAAGCAGCAACGCGCCCCGGAAGTCGAACCGTTCGCCCCGCCCGCCCGGCTCTCCGGCCGGGACCCAGCGCCGCGCCAGGAAGATCGCCACCACGCCGACCGGGAGGTTGACGTAGAACAGCCACGGCCAGTCGGCGACCGCGAGGATCGTGCCGCTCGCCAGCGGGCCGAGCACCGGCGACAACAGCGGCACCAGGCCGACGACGCTGATCACGCGGCCGATCCGGTCCGGCCCGGCGGCCCGCGCCAGCAACGCCTGCCCGGTCGCCGGCAGCAGCCCGCCCGCGAGCCCTTGCAGGACCCGGAACGCGATGAGCGCGGGCAAAGTCGGCGCCAGCGCGCACAACAGGGACGCCAGCAGGAACACGACGACCGCGGTGAGCCAGACGCGACGGCCGCCGAACCGGTCGGCGAGCCAGCCGGACGCCGGCACCGCGGTGACCACGGCCAGCAGATAGGCCGTCGTCACCCACTGGACACCGGTGACCGACGAGCCGAACTCGTCGGCGAGCGTGTCGACACCGACCGAGACGATCGTGCTGTCCAAGGTCGCCATGAACGTGCCGAGGACCAGCACCGACGCGGTGCGCCACAGCGCCGCGTCGATCGGCCGCGCGGTCACCGCTCCCCCGCGAATCCGGCGGCGTCGCCGTCCAGCCAGGACGGCAGCTCCCGCAGCGACCGGACCAGATCGTCCGCCAGGGACCGGGCGTTTCCACCCCGCGCGTAGAGGACGCCTTCCCAGCCGTGCTCGCCGGGAACGACGGTGACGCTCACCGGATGGTGTGTCCGTTCGCGGAACCGGGTGCCGGTGACGGTCAGGCCGGGCGCGGGTTCGCGCAACTTCGCCGGATCCACCGGGTAGTTCTCGAAGACGAGCAGGCTGTCGAACAGCCGCTCGCGTCCGGTGAGTGACGCGAGTTCCGGCAGGCCGATCCGGTGGTGCCCGGCCATCGTCTGCTGCCGCGCTTGCAGGTCTGCGAGCGCCTCGACGACCGTTCCGGTGAACCGGGCGCGGACCGGGACACTGTTCGCCAGCAACCCGATGATCTCCTCGACACCGTCCACATCGGACGTCCGGTTCGAGGTCATCACCCCGAAGCTGACGTCCGTGCGCCCGGCGCGGGTCGCGAGCACGGCCGCCCACGCACCCTGCAACAGCGTGTTGACAGTGAGCCCGCGTGCCGCGCCCAGCCGGGTCAGTTCCGCGACCAGCTGACCGTCCACAGTGAACACCACGGGCTCGGCAGGGCCGTCAATGCGCGGCAGGTGGTCGCCTTCGGGCAAGCCGTCGAGTTCCGCCCGCCAGGCGCGGACGTCGGCGGAGTGATCGGCCGCGGTGAGAAAGCGGGTGTACCGGGCCAGCGGAACGGGCTCCGGCAACGGTTTCCCCGCGTACAGCGCGAACAACTCGTCGAGGACTCGGGGCGCGGACCAGCCATCGGACAGCAGGTGGTGACTGGTCAGCACGAGGGTCTGACGGCCGGGACCTTGCCGCAGCACGGTGACCCGCCACAGTGGACCGTTCGCCAGATCGAACGGCTCCGCGAGGTCTTCGTCCAGCGCACTGTCCACCTCGGACACTTCACGGATCCGGAAACCGGCCTGCGGTACCGCGGGAATCACCTGGACCTCGTGCGACGGCGGGAACACCGCACCCAGGTTCGGATGCCGTCGCACCAGGGCGGTCGCCGCGGCCCGCAGTGCCTCGACGTCGAGTTCCCCGGACAGCGTGAAAGCGGCCTGCACCGGATACGGATCTTCGTCCGCCGCGCGGGACTCGCGCAGGATCACCTCCTGCAACGGCGTCAACGGCAGGACCTCGCCGGGCCCCGGCACGTCGGCGGCGAGTTCGTCCAGCTCCCGGCGGAAGTGCTCGCCCAGTACGGTGATCTCGTCGTCGGTGAACAGCGCGGACGGCCAGGTGAACCGGACGCCGAGCGTGCCACCGTCGGGGACCATCGCGTTCACCGTCAGCGCGTACGGCAGTGGCAGATCCGCGCCACCGCCGGAACCGAGCGGGTCGGCGTCGGGCGGGCGCTGCCAAGGCGTTTCGGCGACCGGAGGCGCCGGGAACCGGCCGAGGTAGTTCCACGCGACCTCCGGCCGGGTGCCCCCGACACCGAGTATCCCGTGCCCGAGGCCGTCACCGGCGGCGCGGAGGTGGTCGCGGACCGCCCTCAGCGCGTCCGGCAGCGGTCCGGCGGGCGGGGTGATCCGCGCCGGATGCACGGCGGTGAACCAGCCGACGGTCTGTGCCAGGTCGACGGTGCCCGCGAAGTCCGGGGTGTGTCCCGGCCGCCCGTGGCTCTCTACGGCGACGAGCAGATCGGCTCCGGTGCCGCGCCAGGCGGCGACCGCGCGGGCGAGCGCGGTCAGCAGCACGGTGTCCGGTCCGGTGCGGTAGGCCGAGGGCAACGCGGTGAGCACGGCGTGGGTGGTGTCCGCGCCGATGTCGATGCGGTGGTGCCGTGCGGTCGCCACGGTGTCGCGCGCCGGGTCGAGGTCGGTCCGGCCGAGTCGCGTCGCGGGCGCGGCGGCGATCGCCTGCCAGTACGGCAGTTCGTCCTGCCGGGCCGGTGCGGCCGCCCGCAGCGAACGCGCCCAGCCGAGGAACGACTGCCCGCGCCGGTGCAAGGTGTTGCCGTGGAAGGCCTGTTCGACGTCGTCGAGCAGCACCCGCCAGGTCACCGCGTCGGCGACGAGGTGGTGCGCCACCAACAGGAGCCGCCCCGAGCGGTGCTCGCCCGCGTCCACCAGCACCGCGTGCAGCAGCGGGCCGGTGCGCGGGTCCATCCGGGCCACAATCTGCTCGACCTGCGCGTGCAGCACCGCGCGCGGATCGCCGCCCACCCGGACGGTGGTGAGCACGTCCGCGCCGGTCACCGCGCCCGCGGCGGGAATCCGCAACGCGTCTTCGACCAGATGCGCCCGCAGGACGTCGTGGCGGGCGAGGACGGCGTCGAGCACCGAGCGCCACCGCGCAACGTCGTCCGCCGCAGGCACACAGATCTCGACCCACTGGCAGAACCCGTCGGCCGCCTTTTCCGCGCGCAGCAACAGATCCCGCATGATCGGGGTGAGCGGCGCGTCGCCGACCGCGGGCGCCTCCTCGGCCTGTTCGGGTCCGCCACTGCGCGCCGCGATCCCGGCGACCGTGCCGCCTTCGAGGACGTCACGCGCGGTCAGGTGCAGCCCTTCGCGGCGGGCGCGGGAAACCACCCGCAGCGACGCGATACTGTCCCCGCCCGCTTCGAGGAAGCCGTCGTCCAGGCCGACGCCGGGACCGAGCAGCTCGCGGACGACGTGCAGCAGCACGGCTTCCGCGGGGGTCGCCGGTTCCCTGCCGCCTACCGAACGAGCCTCGGGCGCGGGCAGCGCGGCCCGGTCGAGCTTGCCGCTCGGGCCGAGCGGAAGCCGTTCCAGCGGCACGAACGCCGTCGGAACCATGTACGCGGGCAGGTCCGCCGCGAGGTGTTCGCGCAGTACGGCCGGGTACGGCTCGGCGCCGTCGACAGGCACGACGTAGGCGACCAGCCGGTCTTCGCGGACGATCACCGCGGCGGCACGCACGTCGTCATGCCCGGTCAGCGCGGTCTCGATCTCACCGAGTTCGATGCGGAACCCGCGCAGCTTGACCTGGTGGTCGGCGCGGCCGAGGAAGACGATTTGCCCGTCCGGCCGCCACCTGACCAGGTCGCCCGTGCGGTACATGCGCTCCCCCGGCGGACCGAACGGATCGGCCACGAACCGCTCGGCGGTCAGCGCGGCACGGCCGACGTAGCCCTGGGCGAGTTTCGGCCCGGCCAGGTACAACTCGCCGGTGACGTTCGGCCCGACCGGGAGCAGGCCGCCGTCGAGCACGTACGCGCGGACTTCCGGGTCCGGGCGGCCGATCGGCAGCGGGCCGGGGTCGGCCGGGTCGTAGTGCCAGGTGACCGAGTTGATGGTGACCTCGGTCGGGCCGTAGGCGTTGAACAGTGCCCGCCGGTTCCCCCAGCGCCGGGCCAGTTCCGGGTCGAGCCGTTCGGCGCCGACGACGAAGAACACGTCCGGATCGACGGTCGCGTCGTCGGGCATCGCCGACAGGAACGACGGCAGCAGGTTCAGCCCGGTGACCCGGTGTTCGGCGGCGTAGGCCAGCAGGTCGTCGCCGGAGACGCGCACCTCCTCCGGCGCGATGACCGACGTGCCGCCGGACAGCAGCGGAAGCATGAACTGCCAGAACGCGACGTCGAAACTCGTCGAGGCGAAATGCAGGTACCGCTCGGCGGTCCCGATGCCGACGATGTCCTCCTGCAACGCGATCAGGCTCGGGACACCGCGGTGCGGAACCGCGACGCCCTTGGGTTTGCCGGTGGTGCCGGAGGTGTAGATGACGTAGGCGAGCGCGTCTTCGCTGAGCCGGACGGCCGGATCGGTGTCCTTTGTAGACAGTGAAGCCGGATTCACCACCGGGAGACCGTCGACGTCCGAAGTGGACACGACGGCGGCGGGTTTGATGTCGTCGAGCATGTAGGCCAGCCGGTCGGCCGGGTAGTCCGGATCCATCGGCACGTGCACCGAACCCGCCTTGATCACGCCGAACAGCGCGACCACCAGGTCGACGTCGCGGCGCAACAGCACCGCGACCGGGTCCTGTGGCCGCACGCCGGCGTCGATCAGGGTGTGCGCGAGCCGGTTGGCCCGCCGGTCGAGTTCGGCGTAGGTGAGGCTCCGGTCGCGGCAGACGACGGCTTCGGCGTCCGGGGTCTCGCGGACCCAGCGGCCGAACTCAGCCAGCATGCCGCCGCGTTCGCGCCTCGGCTCAGGCCCTTCGCCGAGCCGCAGCATCGCGCGTTCCTCGTCGGCGTCGAGCGCCCGCAGCCGGGCGACGGGCCGCTTCGGATCGGCGACGATCTCGTGCAGCACGGCACGCAGCCAGCGCCCGAAGGACTCGGCCTCGTCGCGGGTGAAGGCCTGGGGCTGGTAGCCGAGGCCGACGGTGAACTCGTCGCCGGGCAGGACGATCACCGTGAGCGGGTAGTGCGTGGCGTCGGTGATGTCTACCCCGACGAGGTCCAGGCCCGGCGCCAAAGTGGTGCGGGCGCGGCTGGAGAGCGGGAAGTTCTCCATCACCAGCATCGTGTCGAACAGGTCGCCGACGCCCGCCGCGCGCTGGATGTCCGGCAGCCCGGCGTGGTGGTGGTCGGTGAGCCGGACGCTTTCGGTGTGCACGCGGTCCAGCACGGTGACCGCGGTGTCGGCGGCGTCGAACCGGACCCGCACCGGGATCGTGCTGCCGAGCTGGCCGATCATCCGCTCGACGCCGGGGACGTCGGCGGGCCGTCCGGAGACCGGGCAGCCGAACACGACGTCGCGGCGGCCGGTCAGCCGGGCGAGCAGGACACCCCACGCGGTCTGGAACACCGTCGTCGGCGTGATCCCGCGTTCGCGGGCGAAGGCGCGCAGCCGTTCGCTGAACTCCCCGCCCAGTTCCACGGTGACCCGCTCCGGACGCTCCACAGTGGACTCGATGCTCGCGGGCGCGAGCCGCGTGCCCTCATCGAGACCGGCGAGCGCCTCGCGCCACGCCTCCAAAGCCGCCTCGGGATCGCGTTCGCCGAGCACCCGGTGGTACTCCGAGAGCGGCGGGGCGACCGGGGCCGTCGGACCGCCGCCGAGTTCGGCGTAGGTGGCCAAGAGCGTCCGGCCGACCAGCGGCATCGACCAGCCGTCGAGCAGCGCGTGATGGTTGGTGAGCACCAGACGGTGCTCGTCCGGGCCGAGGGTCAGCAGCAGGAACCGGATCAGCGGCGGGGTCGCCGGGTCGAACGGGCGGGCCAGCTCGACGCGGCATTCGGCCGCGACCTCGTCCGGCGCCACACTCGCGTGCCGCCAGTCCAGCGAAACCGCCTCGGGCACGACCTGGACGACCTCGCCCGCGTCGGTGGTGTGCAGGTGGACGCGCAGCGCGGGATGCCGCCGCAAGACTTCCGCCGCGGCCTCGCGCATGCGGTCGGCGTCGAGCGCGCCACTGAGCAGGGTGACGGCCTGCACCACGTAGACGTCGGTGTCGTCGGCGCCGCGTGCCAGGGTGTGGAACGAAAGCCCGGTCTGCAACGGGGTCGCGGGCAGAACGTCCTCGATCCGGCCCTGGCGTTCGAGCGCGTCGATGTCGGCCTGGCCGAGGCCGACCAGCGGCAGATCCGACGGTGTGAGACCGCCGCCGTCCGGTCCGATCCGGGCGGCGTGCGCGGCCATGGCTTCCAGCGCTCGCGTCCATGCTTCCTGAAGCGCCTCAACGCTTTCCTCGGAGAGCACCTCGCTCGCGGCGGTCCATTCGACGGCGAGTCGCGGGAGTTCGCCCTCACGGACGAAGCAGTTCAGCGCCAGCACCTGGTCCAGTGACTTGCCCTCGGGTTCGGTGACCGCGAACGGGTCCTCCTCCGGCAGTCGCCAGCCCGTGCCGGGCAGCGCGGCGAACCGGCCGAGGTAGTTCAGGACGACGTCCGGCGGCGGGACGGCGGCGAGTTCGTCCCGGGTGAGCGGGTCGAGGTAGCGCAGGACACCGAAGCCGACGCCGCTGTCCGGGACGGCGCGTTTAGCCTCTTTGGCGGCCCGCAGCAGCGTTCCGGCGGCGGCACCGCCCGCGAGCGCGTTCTCGAAGTCCGTCGTCGCGGCCACCGCGCCGGCGGGTACGCGCAGCGGATGCTCGGCGGTGAACCAGCCGACGGTGCGCGACAAATCCAGGCCGTCCTGGTCCCGGCCGTGCCCTTCGAGGGACACGGTTTCGGCCGCGACCGGAGCGGCCCGCCACGACCGGAGGGCGAGCACGAGCGCGGCGAGCAGGACGTCGTCCGGTCCGGCACGGTAGGCCTTGGGCAGGCCGGTGAGCACCGCCTCGGTCTGCTCCGGCGAGGCGACGGTGACCGAACGCCGCGCGGTCGCGACCGTGTCGACGGCCCGGTCGAGCGGCCGCTCGCCGAGGCGCGGGCCGTCGAGCGCGCCGCGCCAGTGGTCGAGTTCGCCGCGCCGGGAACCGGAAGTCCCTTGCCCGGCAAGGCGGAGCGCGTGCCGCCGCCACGACGTCCCGGCCGGTTCGAGCTGTTCTCCGGCGCAGGCGGCGCGCAGGTCCGGCAGGAGGACTCGCCAGGAAACGCCGTCGATCGCCAGATGGTGGATCACGATGACAAGGTGATCCGGCAGCAACGCGACCCTCAGCACGCCCGCTCGGAGATCGAGCGAGTCCGCGAGGTCCTGGGCGACGTCCGCCGGATCACCTGTCGTTTCGACGACGACGTCGGCGGCGTGCACGGAACCGCGTTCTCGCACACGCAATTCGTCACCTAATTGCAGGCGCAGGACGTCGTGGTGGTCCAGCAGCGTTTGCACGCCCTCGGTCAGCAAATGGGGCGGAAGGTCCTCGTCGAGCCGGATCGCGGTCCATTGCGCGTATCCGGCGATCGTGGTGACGTCCGGATGCGGGTCGAGCAGGGCGCGGGCGATCGGCGGGGCGGGCACTTCGCCGACGGGCTCGTCCGGGGCCTCGATCCCGCCGCCGATCTCCGCGCTCGCCGCCGCCAGCGCCTCGAAACTGCGCCGGGCCAGCAGATCACGCGGTCGCAGGTCGAGGCCGTGCGCGCGCAGCCTGCTGCTGACGCTGATCGCGGTGATGCTATCGCCGCCCAGTGCGAAGAAGTCGTCGTCGACGGCGACCTCGTCGACGCCGATGACCTCGGCGATGGTCGCGCACAGCAACCGCTCACGGTCGGTGGCCGCGGGCCGCCCGGCCGCCGCACGCGGGGCGGGCAAGGCCGCACGGTCGATCTTCCCGTTGGTGGTCAAGGGAAGCATGTCGAGTACGACTACGGCGGCGGGCACGAGGTGCTCCGGCACCCGCGCCGCGAGTTCCGCGCGGACGTCGTCCGGGGCGACCTCGCCGACGACGTAGCCGACGAGCCTCGGTCCGCGCACCGCGGCGGCGGCCGCCCGCACACCGGGCACGGCGGCCAGCGCGGCCTCGACCTCGCCCAGTTCGACGCGGTGGCCGCGCACCTTCACCTGACCGTCGCGGCGGCCCAGGTACTCCAGACCCCGGCCTGGCACCCAGCGGGCGAGGTCGCCGGTGCGGTACATGCGGTCGCCGGGCGCGCCGTACGGATCGGCGACGAACCGCTCCGCCGTCGCACCGGGGCGGCCGAGGTAACCTCGCGCCAGATGCGGTCCGGCGAGGTACAGCTCACCCGGCGTTCCCGCGGGTGCCGGACGCAACGCGGCGTCGAGCACCCGGACCGCCGTACCCGGCACAGCGGGCCCGATCGTCGGTTCCCCGTCGTCCAGCCAGGATCCGGCACCGTCCACAGTGGCCTCAGTCGGGCCGTACATGTTGCGGGCACGGACACCGGACTCCGCGACGCGGCGCCACAGCGCGGGCGGGGTCGCCTCGCCGCCGAGCACGAGCAGGGCAGGCGGGTGCGGGCTGTCGAGCAGTCCGGCCTCGATCAGGGGCGCGGCCATCGACGGCGTGGTGTCGACGACGTCGATCCGGTCGCGGGCGAACGCGGCCAGCAGTTCGTCGGCGTCCCGGGCGACGTCGGTGCCGTAGACGTGGAGCTCGTGCCCGAACAGCAGCCACATCAGCTGGTCGAGCGCGGAGTCGAAGGCGAACGAGTAGGTATGCGCGACCCGGAGCCGCCTGCCCGCGGCGCGTTCGGTCTCGGCGACCGTGGTCGCGCCGTGGTGACGCAGCAGCGTCGTCAATCCGCCGACCCGGCCGAGCACGCCCTTGGGACGCCCGGTCGAGCCGGAGGTGAAGATGACGTACGCGAGGTGCTCCGGATGACGCGGCACGGAAAGCGGTGAAGAGTCCAGTGTGGACAGATCGGTTTCGGGAAGCAGCAACTGCGGTCCGGGCACGATGTCCGCGCTGTCGGCCACCGTGAGCACTGCACCGGCCTCGGCGGCCAGTTCCCGCAACCGCTCGACCGGATGGGCGAGATCCAGCGGCAGGAACGCGGCACCGGCGTCCAGCACCGCCAGCAGGGCGACGACGAGATCCGCCGACCGCGGCAGGGCCAGCGCGACGACGTCATCGGGCCCGACGCCACGCGCCCGCAAGGCCCGCGCGAGCCGGTGCACCCGCGCCACCAGCTCACCGCCGGTCAGGCGCTCGTCACCGAACATCAAAGCGGTCTGCTCAGGATCGAGCTCAGCCAGAAGTTCCGGTACACCAACGGGTTCGCCGTCCGGCGCGGGTGTCGACCACGCTGCCAGCAGGACGTCCCGCTCCCCTGGCGGAACCAGGTCGGCGCCTCCGACCACCGGGCCGTCCGGGTCGGTCATCGCGGTGATCAGGCAGCGCAACGCGGTCAGCTTCGCGTCGACGGCGGCCTGGTCATGGGTACGCGCGTCGACCTCGAACCCGAGCAGCAGCCCGCCATCGGAGGTCGGGAGCACGGACAGGCCCATGTCCTCGGGCGGTCCTCCGGCGACATTGCGCATGGTGCCGTGCGCACCCGCGAAGTCGAGTTTCAGGTCGAACGCCTTGAGGTTGATACCGCGGCCGTGCAGCAACGCGCCCGCGCCCGGCACCGCCAAATCCTGCGGCAGATCCTCGCCGCGATAACGCTGGTGCGTGCGCATCTCCTTCAGCGCGCCCGCGACGCGCGCGGTCAGTTCGGAACCCGAGTCCTCCGGGTGCACCGTGACCCGCAACGGCAGCACGTTGACCGCCATCGCCGGAGTCCGCAACGCGGCCCCTTCACGGCACATCAACGGCAGCGCGAACACGACGTCGGACCAGCCGAGCAGGCGGTGCAGGAACGCGGCGTAGCAGGCGATCAGCGCGTCGCCCCAGGTCGTTCCGGCACGTTTGCCCAGTTCGCGAAGCCGTTCCACGTCCGAGGCGTGCAGAACCGACCGGGCGGTCACCGTGTTCTCCGGAGGACCCGACGCGGCACTGCCGTCATCGAGGTCCGGCAACGGCGTGAACCGCGAGCGCCAGTACTCCCGATCCTGCTGGAAGCGTTCACCCGCCCGGTATTCGCGATCAGCATCGACGAGATCGGCGAACCGCGCGAACGTCGAGGGCGGCACGTCCTTCCCGTTCAACGCGGCGGTGTAGCGAGCGGCCGTCCGGCGCGCGAGCATCGCGGCGGTGTACCCGTCGAACACGAGGTGGTGCCCGAGCTGGGTGAACCACACGTGCGCCGCCGAAATCCGCAGCACGAGATGGGCGAACAGCGGCCGGTCCACCATTTCGCGGCACGCTTCGGCGACGCGGCGGCGTTCGGCCGCCACCCGCTCGTGCGCCGCGACCACCGGATCGGCTTCACCGCTCAGATCCACCACGACCGGCAGCGGCACCGCGTCGTCCGACACCACCTGACGTGGCCCGTCCGGCGTCTCGAAGACACGCAGCCGCAGGCTGTCTGCCTCTTCCGCGGTCGCCCGGATCGCCTCGCTCAGCGCGTCGACGTCGACCGGCCGGTCACCGACGATCTCGATGACGTCACCGACGACGTAGTAAGGCGAGTCGGGCTCCAGCCGCTGCGCGGTCCAGATCCCCAGCTGTGCTCCGGTGAGGTTCAGCAAGAGGGCACCACCATCGGGGTTCCGGTCACCGGATCGGGCACGACGACACTGGGGAGATCGAAGACCTCCTTCATCAACTCCGCGTCGACGATGTCGGCGGGCGCGCCTTCGGCGACGATCCGGCCGTCCCGCAGCGCGACGAGGTGGTCGGCGTAGCGGCAGGCCTGGTTGATGTCGTGCAGGACGGCGATCACCGTGCGTCCCTCGTCGCGCAGGCGCGCCAGCAACCCCAGCAGCTGGTACTGATGCGCGATGTCGAGGAACGACGTCGGTTCGTCGAGCAACAGGTACGGCGTCTTCTGCGCCAGCACCAGCGCCACCCACACGCGCTGACGCTGTCCGCCCGAGAGTTCCTGCACCGGCCGGTCGGCCAGCCCGGCCACCCCGGCCGCGGTCATCGCGTCGAGCACGGCGCGTTCGTCCTCTTCGGACCACGACGCGAACAGCGACTGGTGCGGGAACCGGCCGCGCGCGATCAGCTGCCGGACACGGACATCCTCCGGCGCGACCGGATCCTGCGGCAGGAAGCCGAGTTCCCGCGCCAAACCCTTGCCGTGGAAGGAACCGACGTCCTTGCCGTCCAGCAGGATCTCGCCTTCGGCCGGGCGCAGCAGCCGGACGAACGCGCGCAGCAAGGTCGACTTGCCGCAGGCGTTCGGTCCGACGACCGCGGTGAACGCGTGGTCGGGCACGTCGAGGCTCAGCCGGGTCGACACGACCCGGTCGCCGTAGCGCAGGGTCAGTTCCCGAGCGGTCAAGCGGGCACTCATGTGCGCCGCACCTCCTTGGTGAGCAGCCAGATCAGGTAGCCGCCGCCGATCACGGTGCTGATCACACCGACCGGCAGCGCTTCCGGCGCGAGTAACATCTGGGCGGCCAAATCAGCGGCGGTCAGCAGCACGGCACCGGTGAATGCGGCGGGCAGCAGGCCGATACCGGGTGTGCGGGCCAGCCGCCGCCCGATCTGCGGGGCCGCCAGCGCGATGAACGCGATCGGCCCGGCGACGGCGGTGACCGTGGCCGTGCAGCCGACCCCGATCAGCACCAGTACCAGCCGCAGCCGGTCCCATCGGACACCGGTGGTCACCGCCAGCGCCCCGCCGAGCCCGGCCTGGTGCATCGCCGGTGCCCTGGTGAACAGCACGACGAACAGCACCGCGAGCACCCCGAACGGGATGGCGACGTCGTCCCAGCCGACCCCGTTGAGGGAACCGGCGTTCCAGCCGACGGCCGCGATCGCGATCTCGAGTTCGGCACGCAGCACGATCCACGAGTTGAGCGCGGTCAGCATCGCGTTGATCGCGATGCCGATGACGATCAGCCGCAGCCCGGACAGCCCGCCGCCGAGCGACAGCGCGTACACGACGGCCGCCGTGAGCACGCCACCGAGCACCGAGCCGATCGTGAGCTGCGTCGAGGTCCCCGACAGCACGGTGATCGCGAACAGCGCGCCGGTGTAGGCGCCGGCGTCGAGACCGATCACGTCCGGGCTGCCGAGCGGATTGCGGGTGATGTTCTGGAAGATCGCGCCTGCCAGTCCGAGCGCGGCGCCGAACACCAGCCCGGCCAGTACCCGTGGCAGTCGCCATTCCCGGATGACCACCCCAGGGCCGCCGCCGGAACCGGTGAGCGCGGCGAACACGCGGGCGGGGCTCGCCCACGCCGCGCCGTAGCAGAGCCCGAGCAGCATCAGTCCGGCGATGACCACGGTCATCACCACGAGGAACCAGAGGGTGCGGCGTTCGAGCCGGGCGGAGAACCGCCCGCGCCGCAGGACAAGAGTGCTCACAGCGGCGCCGCCCCGTATTTGCGGACGGCCCAGATCAGCACCGGGCCGCCGAGGAACGCGGTCACGATGGCGACCGGTACTTCACCGGTCGGCAGCAGGACCCTGGACCCGACGTCCGCGGCCAGGATCAGGACCGGGCCGAGCAGCGCGGCGAACGCGATCAGCCACGGGATCGACGCACCGGCCACCCGCCGCGCCAGATGCGGCACGATCAGCCCGACGAACAGGATCGGCCCGGCGAGCGCGGTGGCCGCGCCCGCCATCAGCGTGATCAGCAGCAGGGTGATCACCCGGACCCTGGCGACGTTCGCGCCGAGGGTGTGCGCGACCGTCTCGCCGAGCGCGATGGCGTTCAGCTGACGGCTCACCGCGAACGCGCCCAGCAGCGACAGGCCGATAATGATCAGCGGCACCGTGGTCGGCGCCTGTTCACGGCCCGCCAGCGAACCCACCGACCAGAACCGGTAGACGTCGAAGGTGTCCGGGAACAGCAAGCGCAGGCCGAGGGTCAGGCCCAGCAGCACGGCGCTCAACGCGGTCCCGGCGAGCACCAGCCGCAACGGCGAACGGCTGCCGACCGCGTACACCAGCGCCGACGCGCCGAACGCGCCCACCACCGCCAGGCCCAGTTCGGCCAGTGCCGACGCGGTGAGGCCGAACGCCGAGCCCACCGCGATGGCGAACCCGGCCCCCGCGGTCACGCCGAGTACGCCGGGTTCGGCCAAGGCGTTGCGCGACAACGCCTGCACGAGCACTCCCCCGACGGCCAAGGCCGCGCCGACGCCGACGGCGAGCACCGCCCTCGGCATCCGGATGTCCAGGACGACCGCCCGGTCACTCGGGTTCCCGTCGCCAAGCAGGGCGCGCACGACCTCGCCGGGGGCGATGGCGTGCGCGCCGATGCCGACGCTCAGCACGGCGACCACGACGAGCCCGAGCAGTGCGGCGCCGAGCAGCGCGGACCGCCCGGTGGTGGTCACTTCTTGAGCAGCGGCGCGAACGCCTGGTCGACGGCGTCCAAAGTGGACGTCGCGGCCCGGTAGGTGGCGGCCTCGGTGTAACGGAACGCGTAGACCTTGCCCGCCTTCACCGCGGGGAGTTCCTTCCACAGCGGCGAGTCGAGGACGTATTTGACCGGCGCCGGCACGGCACCGTCCGGGCCGACCGAGTAGCTGATCGCGTCGGCCTCGGCGAACGCCGTCGACAGCTCTTCGATCGACGGGTACTCGCTGACGTCCTTGGAGCCGCCGCCCTTGACCTTGACCTGGCCGTAGTAGGTGGCGCCGATGTCCTGGGCGGCGTTGGTGCCCCACGAGCCGTTGAACTCGCGCTGGAAGTTGCCCTTGGCGACCTCGCCGTAGGCGCCGACGTGGCCCAGCTTCAGCTGCGGCAGCACGGCCTTGTACTTGTCAGCCAGCCCCTTGGCTTTGGTGTCGTACGCGGCCTTGACGGCATCGAACCCGGCGGCCGCACCTGCGGCGTCGGCCTGCTTGCGGGACAGTTCACGCCACATCGACGGTACCGACGGGCCGATCGCCACGACCGGGGCAATGGCTTCGAGACGCTTGATGTCGATGTCGGCGAGCACCGGCTTCGGCACGCCGATGACGATGAGGTCGGGATCGGCCTGCGCGATCGCCTCGTAGTTCGTCTCCGCCGCCGTCTCGCCGGCGACCTTCGCCAGTTCGTCGTACTTCTTGCGCTCCTGCTCGTTGAACAGCGGGACACCGCGCTTCCAGCTGGACACACCGACCAGCGGCGCACCCGCTTCGAGCAGCGCGGGCACGGCGTAACCGGTGGCGATGACCCGCTTCGGCGAGACCGGGATGGTGATCTGGCCGTTGTCGGCGGCGAACACCCGCGTCTGGCCGCCGTCGGCCGCCTTGCCGTCGTCGCCGGAACCGCAGGCGGTGGCCGCGGTCGCGACCGTCAACGCGAGCGCGATCGCTCCGGCAAAGCGGCGGGTTCTGGTGGTGCGCATGGGTTTTCCTCGTTATTTCAGTGGGTGGGGATCAGTGGTCGTGGTCGTCGTCGAAGTTGGCGACGCCGAGTTTCCAGTAGCCGGTGACGTCGTAGTCGGCCTTCTCGAGCCCGAGGTCGTTCTTGAGCCAGCGGCGCAGCGGTTTGATCTGCCCGGCTTCACCGGCGACCCAGGCGTAGAGCCGCTCGCCTGCCGGAACCTCGATCGTCTGTACCGCGCGGGCGAGCATGTCGGTGGTGCCCGGCGCGGCGTCACCCCGGTGCAGCCAGTGCACTTCGACGTCCTCGGGCGCGGACAGCTCGATCTCCTCGGCCGCACCTGCGACCTCGATGAACGCCCAGCCAGCGGCGGTGCGCGGCAGTTCCTCCAGCCAGCGCGCGATCGCGGGCAGGGCGGTGAGGTCGCCGGCGAGCAGGTACCGGTCGTAGTTGTGCGGCACGATCAGCCCGCCGGGCGGACCCGCGACGTGTACTGGCGTACCCGGCGTGACGGCCTTGGCCCACTCGGCGCCGAGCCCACCGTCGTGCAGCGCGACGTCGAGGTCGAGTTCCCCGGAGGCCGGGTCGTAGCGGCGGACCGTGTACTCACGCGTCGTCGGGAACGGCTTCGGCCAGCGCAGCATGTCGCCGTTCGGCTCCGGCAGCCTCGGCTCCGGGTCGAACTCCGGGAAGATCAGCTTCACGTGCTCGTCGGGCGAATGCGCCTCGAATCCGGCCGTGCCAGGTCCGCCAAGGGTCACGCGAACCAGTCCGGAGCCGATCATCTCGGTGCGAACGACTTCGGCCGTCCGCACGCGGATCGGGTAGCCCACCTTCTCCGCGTGCTCGCCAACGCGGACCTCGGCGATGCGTTCGAGGTGCCGGTGGCGGTGATCGGCGCGGCTCACGCGACGTTCCCGGTGAGGATCTTCGTCCAGTGGCCGAGGTTCGGCTGCTCGGCGAGATCGGCGAATTCGAGGGTGTCCGCGCCGTCCGCGCGCCACTGCTCGACCAGGCCCATGATCCGCATCGAGTCGAGGCCGAGGTCGGTGAGATCGGTTTCCGGTTTCAGCTCGGCCACGTCGCAGCCGAGCAGTTCGGCGACGTCGGCGTGGATCTTCTCGACGGTCAGGCTCATCGGGGTACTCCGGCGTGGATCGGGGCCAGCGCGGCGAGCGCGGCGGTGGTGGTGGTCAGGGCGCCGCAGCGCTGGGCGACGTATTCACAGGCCTGGTCGTGGCGTTCGCGGGAGAAGTCCGCGACGGCGTCGCCGACCAGGAACGGCTGGACGTCGCGCATGAACGCCTCGACCGCGGTGGCCTGGCAGCCGATGTGGGCGTAGACGCCGGTGATCAGCAGCTGATCGCGGCCCGCTTCAGCGAGCTGTTCGGTGAACGTGCTGCGCTGGAACGCGCTGTAGCGCCACTTCGTCAGCACGGTGTCGCCCGGCTGTGGGGCGAGTTCGTCGACGACGTCGGCGGCGCTCGGGTCGTCATCGATGACCGCGCCGATACCGTCGCCCCAGAACTCGGTGAGCAGGCCGCGGTCCTCGGCGGCCTGGTGGCCGGGCTGCGCGGTGTAGAACACCGGGACCCCGGCCGCGCGGGCGGCTCCGGCGAGCGCGGCGATGTTCGCGACCATCTCCGGGACCGGGGATCCTTCGTACGGCGCGAGGAAGTACCGCTGCGCGTCGTGCACCAGCAGCGCGGCACGGGCGGAGTCGGGTTTCCAGCCGACCCGTCCGGCGGGCAACTCGGCCTCCGTCGGCAGCGAGTAGGGCCGGATCTTGGGCAGTGACACGACTTTCATCCCTCCTTCGCCAGGGCGGCCAGTGCCGCCCGCAGCTCGCGTTTGCTGGTCTTGCCGACCCCGGTCACCGGGAACTCCGGTACCACCTGGACCAGATCGGGCACCTTGAACGCCGCCACCCCGCGCTCGCGCACGAACCGGCGCAGCTCCGCCGCGCCCGGTTCTGCTCCGGCAGTGGGGACGACGTAGGCGCAAGTCCGCTCGCCCAGGTACGGATCCGGCACCGCGACCACGGCGGCGTCGAGGACGCCGGGGTGGGCCATCAGGTGGTTCTCGACCTCTTCCGCGGCCACCTTTTCGCCACCGCGGTTGATCTGTTCCTTCGCCCGGCCGACCACTTCGAGATGCCCGGACGGGTGCTGCCGGACCAGGTCGCCGGTGCGATAGAAGCCGTCTTCGGTGAATGCGGTCTTGTTGTGCTCCGCGGCCCGGTAATAGCCACGGATCGTGTACGGGCCGCGGGTCAGCAGCGCGCCGATCTCGCCCGGCGCGACGACGTCGTCCGAAGTGGACAGTGGATCGTCCGGGTTCACCACGCGGATCTCGTCGTCCGGCGAGATCGGCCGTCCCTGCGTGGCGAGGACGTACTCGTCAGGGTCGTCGAGCCGGGTGTAGCAGACCAGGCCCTCGGCCATGCCGAACACCTGCTGCAGGCGGCAGCCCAGCGCGGGCCCGATCTTCTCGGCCAGTTCACGGGCGCATTTGGCGCCGCCGACCAGCAGGACGTCCAAAGAGGACAGATCGCGGGTGGTCCTCGCGGCCGCCTGTGCCCACGCGGCGGCCAGCGGCGGCACGAGCCCGGTGATCGTCACGCCCTCGGCCTCGATCAGGCGGAACGCGGTGTCGGCGTCCGGACGCGGCGCGAATACCGTGGCTGCACCTGCATGCAGCGCCCCGAGCATGCCGGGTGAGCTGAGCGGGAAGTTGTGCGCGGCGGGCAGCGCGGCCAGGTACACGCTTTCCGGGCGCAGGCCGCAGATCCGGGCGCTTTCGCGGACGCTGTAGAGGTAGTCGTCGTGCGTACGCGGGATCAGCTTGGGCAGCCCGGTGCTGCCGCCGGACAGCTGGAGGAACGCGACACCGGCGGGATCCGGGTCGGGCAGCGCGCGCGGCTTGGCCGCTTCGAGCGCGGCGAATTCTTCCGTGCCGACTACGAAGACCTCCCGCACCGACGGGATTCCGTCCGCGACCGAACGCGCCATGGCCGCGTGGTCGAACCGTTCGTGTTCGCCGACGGTCAGGATCGCCGCGGCCTCGCTCTGCTGCGCGAAGTGCCGCAGTTCGCTGGCCCGGTGCGCGGGCAGCGCGAACACGGGCAGCGCGCCCGCCCGCCAGAGTCCGAACACGACGGACGCGAACTCCGGCACGTTCGGCAGTTGCACGACGACCCGGTCACCCGCCTGGATCCCGGCTCCGGCGAACCCGGCGGCGAGCCGGTGCGCCCGCTCGTCGAGTTCGGCGAAGGTCCAGCGGGCGGTCTCGCCGATCACGGCGAGACGTTCGGCGTAGGCCTCGGCGAGGCTGGTCAGCAGCGTGCCGAAGGTCTGGCCCCGCCAGTGTCCCGAAGCCCGGTAGCGCGCGGCGGTCTCCGGCGGCCAGGGCACGTGATCCGGGTTCACGCGACTCCCTCCAGACCGAGGGCCCGCAGCATGGTGCCGAACTTCGCGCCGGTCTCGGCGAGTTCGGCCTCCGGGTCGGAACCCGCCACCACGCCCGCGCCCGCGAACAACCGCACGGTCCGGTCACGGACCTCGGCGCAGCGGATGGTGACGACCCATTCGCCGTCACCGTCCTGATCGGTCCAGCCGACGAGACCCGCGTAATAGCCGCGATCCTCGGGTTCGAGCGCCGCGATGGTGTCGCGGGCGAGGCCGGTCGGGACGCCGCAGACGGCGGGCGTCGGATGCAGTGCTTCGGCCAGCGCGAGCGCGGACGAACCGGCGTCGCCCGCATCGGCGAGCCGTCCGCTGATCCGGGTCGAGAGGTGCCACATCGTGGGTGTGCCGATCACCTCGGGTTCGCCGGGCACATCGAGGTCCACACAGAACCGGCCCAGCACCTCGGCCACCTGCGCGGCGACGTGGGCGTGTTCGGCACGGTCCTTTTCGGACGCCATCAGATCGCTGATCCTGCGGGCGTTTTCGGCTTCGTCGGCGACGCGCGGGCGAGACCCGGCCAGCGGGTTGGCCGTCACGGTCCGGCCGCGGCGGGAGACCAGCAGTTCCGGGCTCGCGCCGATCAGGGTGCGCGGCGCGGGATCGCCCGGCGCGCTGACGTCGACGGCGAAGGCGTGGGCCGCCGGGTCGGCGTGGACGAGCCGGGCCAGCAGCCGCGGCACGGCGATGGGGTCGCCACCGGTGACGTCGAGGCAGCGGGCCAGCACGATCTTGCGCAGGTCACCGTCGCGGATCTCGTCCAGCGCCCTGGCGACGGCAGTGGTATAGACCTCGGGAGCGGGCCGCGGCGACACCGACCAGTTCCCCCCACCGAGCGGGGCCACCGGCCTGCCGGCGCCCGGCGCGCCCGCCCGGCGCACCACGGCGGGGACCACCAGGCTGCTCGGGGCCTCCGGCCGGAATCCGATCGCCCCGGCCACCACGGGTTCGGTCACTCCAGCCACGAGCGCGGCGTCGAGGACTTCGGCGGCGGCACGGGCCCGCTTGCCCGGCGCCGCGTGCACCGGGGAGTACACGCCGTCGGCGAGCAGCGATCCTCGAGCCGACGAGTAGTAGAACGATCCGGGCAGGTACGCCGCCAGCAGATCGGCCGCCTGGTGGACCGGCCTTGGTCGGGCCGGTGCGGGTGAGGACACGACAGGATTCCCTTTCGCAAATACTACTGATCAGGCTGGCACCGGTATGGAACGCGATCCCCCGGACGCACCGAAAACGCCTTTCGGTTAGCCTAACCTAATCATGCGGACCCGAAAAGTCTTCGTTGCCTCATCGAGATCACGCGCGAAGCGTGGCGCCGCCGTCGACGTAGAGGTTCTGCATGGTGATGTGCCGCGCGCGATCGGAGGCCAAAAACAGTACTGCGTCGGCGATGTCGGCGGGTTCGGCTATCCGGCCCAGTGGTATGCCGACGCGGTATTGCTCCGGATTTCCCCCGATGACACGGTCCGCGCCGTTTTTGTCCGTCCACAGTAGACGTTGCATATCGGTGTCGGTCGAACCGGGCGAGACGATGTTGCAGCGGATGCCGGAGCCCGCCAGTTCGAGGCCGAGACAGCGGGTCAGCATCGTCGCCGCGGCCTTCGACGCGGCGTAGGCGGCCATCCCGGTCCTCGGGACACCCGCGGCGTTGGACCCGACCGTCACCAGCACTCCGCTCCGGCGGGGCAGCATCCGGCGAGAGATCTCTCGAAGCACGGTGAAGACACCGGTGGAGTTGACGGCGAACGTCGCCGCCCAGTCTTCGTCGCTCGTCTCGCAGACGGACCCCGGCTTCAGTACGCCCGCGACGGACGCCCCGATCCCGATCGGCCCGAGTTCGCGTTCGACCTCGTCGACCACCCGCGTCACGGCGGCGGGATCCCCGACGTCCGCGACGAACGAGGTCACCCCGTCCCGGGAAGGTACTTCCGTCAGATCCACCGCCGCCACGATCGCGCCCGCCTCGGCGAGTCCGTCCACGACGGCCGCCCCGATCCCGCGCGCGCCTCCGGTGACGAGCGCGACCTTGCCCTCGATCCCTTCCACGCCACAACCACCCTATGTCCCATTTACCGAGGTCCCATTTACTTAGCCTTGCCTAAGCTAGCTGGCGAATCCGGACAAAGCGAGGGACCGACACCGGTGATTAGGGACACTTCTAACGAGGCACGGGGCAGGACAACGGACCGCGGTCGGTTCCCCCGCCCCGCAAAGTGATCCGCGCGGTGCCGCCGAGGGAGTCCATGACGGTGCACACGATCTGGTCGACGGCCCTCGCGGACAGCCCGGCGACACCGGCCGAGAGGGTCACCATAGCGTCGTCCGGCCCCGTTTCCTGATCGAGAACCCTGGTGCCGAGCGGGACTTCGCTGGTATAGCGCCGTTCCCGCTCGCTCTCGTCCGGTCCGGCGGCGAGCAGTTCGACCGTGCGTGCCAGTGACAGTTCCTCGTCCAGCCGGCGCTGCACCCGCACCGGTTCCCCGCCGGACAGGAAATAGAGCACCGCACCGTGACCGGGCTCCCCGGGGGTGGCACCGGACGGGCCCACCGGAGCGGGCGCCCCGGGGATCACGCCACTGGGCCGGACACCGCAACCGGCGATCGCCAACGCGATCAGAGGCAGCGCGAGCCAGTTCTTCCTCACGCCGTCACCACCTGACGGGGCAGGCGCAGGGTGAACACCGCGCCGCCGTCCGTGCCGTTCGCGGCGATCAGGGTCCCGCGGTGCAGACGCGCGTTCTCCCAGGCGATCGCGAGCCCCAGCCCGCTCCCGCCGGACCGCGCCCGTGCCGAATCCGCCTTGTAGAACCGGTCGAACACCTGCGGCAGCACTTCGGGAGCCAGCCCCGGCCCGTGGTCCGAGACCTCCAGTGTGATCCAATCGTCCGCTTCGGACAGCCGGAGTGAAACGGGCTTTTCCCCGTGCCGCAACGCGTTCCCAACCAGATTCGCCACGATGACGTCCAGCCGCCGCGGTTCCAGTCCGGCGAAGATCCCGGCGGGCAGGTCTTTTTCCACCTCGTCGGACCAGCCGCGGACGCGGAGACTCGCCGTGATCACCTCGGCGACGTCGACCTCCTCCGGCATCAGGGTGGCCGCTCCGGCGTCGAACCGGGACACCTCGATGAGGTCGTTCACCAGCCGGGTCAGGTGGTGCGTCTCGTCGATGCTCATCCGCGCCGCTCGGCCGGCGTCCCCTGGCAGGTGCGCCACTTCCTGCTCCAGCACGTCCGCGACCGCGGTCATCGCGGCCAGTGGCGTACGCAGTTCGTGGGACACGTCGGCGACGAACCGGCGCGCGTCGGACTCCAGCCGTTCCAGCTCACCGACGTGCCGTTCCAATGCCTCGGCCGTCCCGTTGAACGTTCTCGCCACGCCGGCCAATTCGTCCGAACCGCGGACGCCGACCCGCGCCCGCAGGTCGCCTTCCCCCAGCCGGTGTGCCGCGGCGCCCAGTTCCCGCACCGGCCGCAGCACCCCGCGCGCGGCCAGCAGCGCAAGCCCGATGGCGAACACGAGGGCCAGCCCGCCGATCAGCCAGGCCCGGGTCGCGAGTTCCCCGATGCTCTGTTCCTCGGGAACCAGCAAGCGGGCGACGTAGGCCTCGATACCCGAGTCCTGCCGCTTCCCGTCCGGGAGGACGACGGTGAATCCGGTACCCACCACCAGCATCGGTGTCCCCTCGGAGACGACCCGTTGCCAGGCGACGGTTCCCGACCGGACCTGCGCCCGCAGTTCCGGCGAGATCAGCGGTCGCATCTGCTCGCTCCCGACCGCCCTGTCCCCGTGGAAGACCAGGGAACTCAAATCACGATCGGACAGTTCGCCGCTGATCCGGTTCAGCGTCCCGTCGCTCGGTGGCAGCGGGCCGAGCGGATACAGGGCGGTGGCCTTGTCGACCAGGACGCGGGCGGTGGCGTCCTGCGCCTGCTGGAGGATCACGGTGCGGGACTGGACGTAGGTGAAGCCGGCGACCGTCGTCGCGGTGATCACGACCAGCAGGCTGAACGCCATCAGCAGCCGGGTGCGCAGACCCCAGAGCTTCACAGTGGCCCGAACCGGTACCCGAACCCGCGGACCGTCTGCACGTACACCGGGGCCGACGAGTCGTCCTCGATCTTCGCCCGCAGCCGCTGGACGCACGCGTCGACGACCCGGGAGTCACCGAAATATCCGTGCTCCCACACGCTTTCCAACAGATACTGGCGGCTGAGCACCCGGCCGGTGACCTGGGACAGTTCCAGCAGCAACCGGAGTTCCGTCGGGGCGAGGGCGAGTGGCTTGCCGTCCTTGGTCACCGTCAGCCCGGCGCGGTCGATGCCGAGGTCGCCGTGCCACTCAGTCTCGGGCTGTGCGGGCCCGGGGCGCGAGGGCTGCCCGCTGCGGCGCAGCACCGCGCGGATCCGCGCCTCCAGCACCTGGGCCCTGGCAGGCTTGACCACGTAGTCGTCCGCGCCGGCGGCGAGTCCGGCCACCACGTCGATGTCGTCGTTGCGCGCGGTGAGCATGATGATCGGCAGCTCGCCCGCGGCCCGGATGCGGCGGCAGACCTCGAATCCGTCCAGTCCGGGCAGCATCAGGTCCAGCACGACGACGTCCGGTGGCCTCGACGCGAGTCTGGCCAGGCCTTCTTCGCCGGTGGCCACCCCGTCGATCGCGAGACCACGGCCCCCGAGCGCCATGCACAACCCGTCGCGCACGGCCTCGTCGTCTTCGATGAGCAGCACCCTGGGCATACCGACGACTATCGCAGCGCCGGACGGAATCCGCTCGTCCATGACACGCCATCGTGCCTGCCCTGTTTCCGCGGAACATCCGCGGAATGTCTTCGTTCTGTCACAGCGTGGTCCGTGCGGAACGGTGACATATTCGTCGGCGTCCGCGCACGTGGCCGCGATCGGCCTCGGACAGGCGGCGTCGACTGTGGACGGCATGAAAGAAATCGTTCTCGCCGTGGTCACCCGCGTCCTCGCGGTGCTGCTGGTGATCCCGGCGTGGCTGCGGTCCCCCGGCCACGCGCGGCGGCTCGCCTGCGGCTGGGCGCTGTCGCTGCGTTTCCCCGCCGAGAACCTCGCCGGGCTCACCGGCGGCACCCTCGACGCGTTCACCGCCGCCAGGACGGAAGCCTTCTGGCGGCACCACACGCTGCTCGGCCTCACCTCGGGACACCGCGACGCCGCCGAGCAGCATCGCCTGTACGTCGACGACGTCGCCAAGACCGGGGCGGCGCGGAAGCGGGTCCTGCCCCCGAAGGATTCGGCGCACGTCCGGGGTACCGCACTGGACGTCCGGCCGCGCGAAGGCGCGCAGTGGCTGGAGGACCACGGCGCCCGCTTCGCGCTCTACCGGACCTACGACAACGAATGGTGGCATTTCGAGTACTGGCCTGAGAATCCGCCCGCGCGGGTGCCGCACCCCGGCTGGCGGATGGGAGTCACCCAGTGACGGTGATGTGGGGAGCCAGCGCCGCCAGGAAGTCGGCCGCGTCGAAGATCTCCCCCGCCGAGACGACCCCTCTCGCCTTGGTCCGTCCGTCGAGGACCCGCTGGACGGCCTCCACCACCAACGGCGCCGTGATCGCGTAGATGTCCCTCCCCTGAGCCACGATCCGCCGTTCCTCACCACCGGACCGGACGACGACGTCGACCACGAACGTCTGCGAAGACGGGCCGTCCGTGGCGAGCGACGGTGTCTCGGGCGCCACCACCTCGCGGGCCGCGTCCACCGTCATGTACGTGGTCACTTCGGGAATGGCGAGGTGACTCGGAACGGTGACGACGTCGGCCATCGTGAACTCGCCGAGCACCGCGCTGGTACCCCACGGCGCGGGGAAGTCCCAGTCCAAGGTCGGCAGCGCGTCGTCGCGATATTCGATCCGGCCGCCGGAGAACCGGAGCCGTTTCCCGTTCCGCCGCTCCCGCGAGACCTTGCTCGCCGCGCGGGTCCCGTCCGTCGGATGCCAACTGCTCAGCCCGTAGGCGATATGCACTTCGTCGGCCGACGTCCACTCACCCATCGCGGCGGTGACCAGAAGGTCGCCGAGACCGCCGAAGAACGCCATCGCCGGGATCACCGTCGCCTCCTCGGCGCGGTCGCCGAACCGCGCGAAGGTGTCGATGTTCGCTTCGAGCTCCGCGGCAACGTCCAGGTACGGGACACCTGCCCGCAGCGCCGCTTCGATCACCGGCGCGGCGGTGTCGGCGAACGGCCCGGCGGCGTTGATCACCGCGTCTGCTCCCTCGAAGGCGCGGTCGAGCGTGGCCGGGTCGTAGACCGAAGCCTGCCGGATCATGAGGTCAGGCCAAGGCAGGCCACGCAGCTTGGCCTCGTCACGGCCGACCGCCAGCACGCCGAAGCCCCGCTCGCGCAACTCCGCCACCACGAACCGGCCGGTGTGCCCGTAGGCCCCGAACACCGCGACGTTGAACCCCGTACCCATGGTTTCTCCTGCCCTTGGCTGATCCACTGTGGACCATCCTGCCGACGGGAACCGGCCGCCGACAGTGTCCGGAACGCCATCATGCGTACACTTTCGGACATGCATAAGGTCGCCCTCGCCGCCACGGACGGGATGCTGCAGTTCGAGCTGGCCATCGCCCACGAGGTCTTCGGTTCGAGCCTGCCGGGATTCACCGGCTCCTGGTACGAACTCACCGTCTGTGGTCCGGCCGCGGTGAAGGTCGGCCGGTTCCTCCTCGAACCGGACCACGGCCTCGGTCACCTCACCCGTGCCGACACCGTCATCGTTCCCGGCTGGGCCGACGTCGACGTCGCTCCGCCCGCGGACCTCGTCGACGCCGTACGTGCCGCCCACGAAGCGGGCGCGCGGGTGGCGTCCCTCTGCACGGGCGCGTTCGTGCTGGCGGCCGCCGGTCTCCTCGACGGCCGCCGCGCGACGACGCACTGGGCGCACACCGACATGCTCGCCGACCGCCATCCTCTGGTGGAGGTCGATCCGGACGTCCTCTACGTCGACAACGGCAGCGTCCTCACTTCGGCGGGCAAGGCCGCCGCGATGGACCTGTGCCTGCATCTGGTCCGCTCCGACCACGGCTCGGCGGTCGCGAACACCGTCGCGCGCCGCCTGGTCGTCCCGCCGCACCGCGCGGGCGGGCAGGCCCAGTTCGTCACCGCGCCGGTGCCCGATCAGGACGACCATCCGCTCGGCGGCCTGCTCCCCTGGGTGACCGAACGGCTGGACCGGCCGCTGACCGTGGAGGATCTCGCCCGGCACGCCAACATGAGTTCGCGCAACCTTGCCCGGCATTTCCGGTCCGCGACCGGGACGACGCCGTTGCGATGGCTGCTGATCCAGCGCATCCGCCGCGCACAGGAACTACTGGAGCGCACCGACGACAGCGTCGACCTCATCGCGGAGGCCACCGGGATGGGCACCGCCGCGACACTGCGACGGCATTTCAACCGGACCGTCGGCGTTCCGCCGGACAGCTACCGCCGCACCTTCCGCGCGCAGACGGCTAGCGGAGCCGCTCAGTGACGAGAGCCCGCTTGAGAATCTTGCCCATCTCGTTGCGGGGCAACGCTTCCAGATAATGGACCACCCGCGGTCGCTTGTGCGGCGACAGCAGGGCGGCGACGTGGTCGGCGAGTTCGTCCGCCGTCGGCTTGATCTCGGCGGGGACGATCCACGCGACGATGCGCTCGCCGAGGTCCTCGTCCGATTCGCCGGTGACGGCCGCCTCGGCCACGCCGGGATGTTCCAGCAGCGCGTTCTCGATCTCACCCGCGCCGATCTTGTAGCCACCGCTCTTGATCAGGTCGGTGGCGGGGCGGCCCACGATCCGCACGTAACCGTCCGCGTCGCGCACCGCCATGTCACCGGTACGGAACCAGCCGTCGTTCAACGCGGCTTCCGTGGCGTCCGGCCGGTTCAGGTAGCCCAGGAACAGGTTCGGGCCACGGACCTCGATCTCCCCCACCGTCTCGACGGCGTCGAACGGGACACCGGAGTTGTCGACCAGCCGCAGTTCGACGCCGGGCAACGGCGGGCCGACCGAGCCGGGCCGCCGATCCCCGAGTCACGGACCCCGCAGTTCATCAGCGTCTCGGTCATGCCGTAGCGCGGGCAAGGCGGCGGAGCCCGACACCAGCAGCCGCGCCGCGCCCACACCGGCGGCCAGCGCGGGATCGGCTTCGCAGTCGGCCGCCAGCCGGTGGTGCAGCGAACCGCCCCGCCGCAGCGGGCCGACCACGCCCAGGATCAGGCCGTGCACGTGGAACAGCGGGAGGGCGTGCACGAGGACGTCGGCGTCCGTCCAGCCCCAGATCCCGGCGAGCGCGTCGAGATTCGACGCCACCGCCCGGCGCGGGAGCAGAACTCCCTTCGGCGGTCCGGTAGTCCCCGAGGTATAGATGACGAAAGCTGGGGTCTCCGCGTCCGGCTCTTCTCCTTGCCACGGCGTGCCGGAGCGGTCCAGTTCGATATCGGCTCGTGGCACCGCCCCGAGTTCCGGCGGCCAGCATCAGAAGATCGCCGACGCCATCCGGAACGGCGACCCGAAGGCGGCCGCGAGCGCGATGCGACGGCACGTCCAGACCGTCAGCAAGGTCCGGCTGCTGACCTGGGACCCGCAGACCGACTGATCCGCCTGCCTTAGGCTTGGTCTCGTGCCGATCGTGGAAATCACTTATGCGCCCCACCTCTCCGAAGCCAAGCTGCGCGAACTGGGCACTGTCCTGCCGCACCTCGTGTCCGTCGCGGTGGAGTGTCCCGAGGAGCCCTACGACGGCGATCTGCAACCGGGCGACGTCGAGCTCCGCTTCCGCCAGCCGGGCCCCTTCGACCGTTTCGGGCTGGACTTGCTGATCGAGGTCAAGTCCAAATGGTTCCCGAGCCGGGCGGACAACCGCCAGGAGCGGGTGGACCTGCTGCGCACCAGCATCGAGTCCGCGACCGGGATCGACGACGTCGGCGTGTACCTCTCACTGCCCGTCGCCGCTTGGTCGCAATCGGATTAGCGCTGCCCGAACACCTGTCGCCGGACGAACGGACTCCGGAACTTGCCATCCGGGTCCAGTTCGACGGCCAGCGCCCGGAAATCGGCCAGCTTCGGGTAGTTCCCCGTCCGCTGGAAGAGCTTCCCCCAATGTGCCCGGACATCGAACGGCGCCAAGCGCTCCTCCATGACTGGAAGCAGCGCGCGGACCGCTTCCTCATCCGGCTGCCACGTGAAGTGCAGTGCCATCCGGTCACCGCCGTGGAACGGGCTGAGCCACAGCTCGTCCCCCGCCACCGTGCGGATTTCGGAGGTGAGCAGGACGGGCGCCAGCCGGTGCCCGATGCCGCGCAGCGCCTCCATCGCGGCGACGGCGTGCCGGACGGGCACGAAGTACTCGGTCTGTAGTTCGTTCCCGATACTGGGTGTGAAGTCCAGGCGGAAATGCGGGATCCGTTCGTGCCAAGGCCCCGGCACCCCGAGTTGCCGCGTGCAGTTGTCCGCCGGGATCCCCGCCGCGTGCGCCGGATGCCTCGGCCCGTCCGCCGCCTTCGCGCCGAAGAAGTCCGCGCCCGCCTGTCCCGGGCCCTTGACCCAGATCTGGTCGATCTCGTCGCGGGCCCAGTTCGTGAACATGCTGACGCTGTACCCCGCGTCCTGGATCTCTTCGAAGTGCTCGTACGCCGACTCCCAGGACAAGCCGTCGAAGACGTCCTGGCGGAGTTCGAAGGACGGCACGAGGTCGAGCGTCAGCCGGGTCACCACGCCCAGCGCGCCGAGGCCGACGACCACGCCGTCGTGGTGCGAGTACGTCTTCAGCTCACCGTCCGCGGTGACCAGGTCCAGACCGGACACGGCCGACGCGAGACTCTGGTTGCGTCGTCCGGAGCCGTGGGTCGCCGTCGCGACGGTGCCCGCCACCGTGCAATGCAGCAGCGAAGCGAGGTTGGCCAGCGCGAACCCGGCCGCGTGCGCCTGAACGGCGACGTCGCCATAACGGGCCGCCGCCGACACCGAGATCGTCGCGGACTCCGCGTCGAGTACGGCCTCGGTGTCGAGCGCGCTCAGGTCGAGCTGGACACCACCCGGACAGTCCGCGATGTCGTTGAAGCAATGCCTGCTGCCGAGCGCCTTGACCGCGGTCGCTCCGGCGACGGCCTCCTGGACCTGTTCGACCGTGCGCGGGCGAAGGATCCGCTCCGCGGTGAAGGTCTGATTTCCCGCCCAGTTCGTCTCGCGCACCCGGCCCAGCCTACGCAGGCCAGAATGCCAAGGTCGGCCTTGATTCCACTCAGTGAGAGAATGGCCGGATGGCCGGGAACCTCTCCACGCCGGGCGCCAGCGTCACTTCGCGGGCGTTCGCGCTGCTCGGTGCCTTCGACGTCGAGCACCGTGAGCTGTCACTGACCGAACTCGCGAACCGCGCCGTTCTGCCGTTGCCCACCGCGCACCGGCTCGCCCGCGAACTCGTGGGACTGGGCGCGCTGGAGCGACGCGAGGATCGCTACGCCGTCGGCAGGCTGCTTTGGGACCTCGGCCTGCTCGCCCCCGTCCAGTTCGAACTGCGGCAGGTCGCGGCCCCCTTCCTTCAGGATCTCTATGGCGCGACCGGTGCCACCGTGCACCTCGGCGAGCGGGACGGCGGCCAGGTGCTCTACCTCGACCGGCTTTCCGGGAACGCGTCCGTGCCGGTGGTCAGCCGGATCGGCGGACGGCTGCCGCTGCACGCCACCGGGATCGGGAAGGTCCTGCTGGCCTGGGCTCCGGAGGATGTCCAGCGGCAGGTGCTCGCCTCGCTGACCCGTGTCACGCCGTACACCGTCACGCAGCCCGGACGGCTGCGTGAGCAGTTGCGGCGCGTCCGCCGGGAGGGCTACGCGCAGACCGTCGAGGAGATGAGTCGAGGCGCTTGCTCGGTCGCGGTCCCGATCCGGCCGTCCGACGGCGGTGAGGTCGTCGCGGCACTCGGCCTGGTCGTCCCGGATCTGAGCCGCGGCAAGGCGCGACTGGTCTCCGCGCTCCAGGTGGCGGCCGCCGGAATCGGCCGGAGCCTGCGAGTTTCACTGAGTGAAAGCGGACGCTAGGAGTTCACCTGCCTCACGACCAGACTCCGGTCATGCGAACCCCAGTCGCCATCGTCGGTGCCGGCCCCGCCGGACTGCTCCTGTCGCATCTGCTCGATCTGGCGGGCGTCGAATCGGTGATCGTGGAGACCCGCTCGCGCGAGTACGTCGAGGCACGGATCCGGGCCGGCATCCTCGAACAGTCCACAGTGGACCTCCTGCGCGAGGTCGGGCTCGCCGACCGGCTCGACCGCGAGGGCGACGAGCATCGCGGCATCTATTTGCAGTGGCCGGAGGAACGACACCATCTCGACTTCGTCGACCTGGTCGGGCGCAGCGTGACCGTGTACGGCCAGACCGAGGTGACCAAAGACCTCGGCAAGGCGCGAGCGGCGGCGGGGCAGCAGATCCACTACGAGGTCAGCGACACCGCCGTACACGACGTCGAGACCGACAAGCCCTACGTCACCTTCACCGCTCCTGACGGCACGCCTCAGCGCCTGGACGCCGACGTCGTCGTCGGCTGCGACGGTTCCTTCGGGCCCTGCCGCACCGCGATTCCCGACGCCGCGAAGCAGACCTGGGAGCGCACCTATCCGTACTCGTGGCTCGGCGTCCTCGCCGACGTCGCCCCGTCGACCGACGAGCTCATCTACGCTTGGCATCCCGACGGTTTCGCCATGCATTCGATGCGTTCGGCCACTGTCAGCAGGCTGTATCTCCAGGTGCCCAACGGCACCGACATCGGCACGTGGTCCGACGAGCGGATCTGGGTAGCTCTCGCGGCCCGGCTCGGCCACGGCCAGAACGGCTGGACGCTCACCCCCGGGCCGATCACCGACAAGAGCGTGCTGCCCATGCGCAGTTTCGTGCAGCAACCCATGCGGCACGGCCGCCTGTTCCTCGCCGGCGACGCCGCCCATATCGTGCCGCCGACCGGCGCCAAAGGCCTCAACCTCGCCGTCGCCGACGTCGCCCTCCTCGCCCCCGCGCTGGCCGCTTTGGTGCGAGAAAAGAACTCCGCGCTCGCCGACGCCTACTCCGACGCCGCACTGCGCCGGGTTTGGCGGTGTACGCATTTCTCGTGGTGGATGACGACGATGTTGCACCAATCGGGCGATCCGTTCGACCGGCAGTTGCAGCTCTCGCAACTGCGTTGGCTGGCGCGAAGCGAGGCGGGCAGGGCGGGGCTGGCGGAGAACTACGCGGGGCTGCCCATCGGGTTCTGACTCGTCTGGTCCGGTTTTCGAGGGCCGTTGGCCAGCCTCGGGCGATGGACGAACTGGCGGCGTTGGGGGCCGGATGCGGGTTGGTCGTGGGTTGGTCGTGGGTGGTTCGCGGCTGGTTTCGGATGAACGGACGGCGGTGGTCGCTCCGGGGCGGGCAAGGGCTTGGGGCTCGTGTTGGGTGTTGCCGTTCTGAGGCGACGGTCTGGGGTACACCAGCGATCGACGGGTGGCGAGCTTCGATCTGGCGAACAGCTCGAGGCGTCGCCGTCCCGCGGCAAGACCACATGGCAGAAGATGCACCACGCGCCATTCGACAGAGGCGAATCGGGACAGGTTTCGCCATTCCACGGCAACGGCCCAGGCGAACCAGTGAACGGCCAAGCTTCGGACAGGCCACCAGCCGCGGTCGTCGCCAATTCGCGGCAACGCGACAACGCAACGCCGCCGAGCACCGGACAGCCAGGTGCCTGGTCTTGCCATTCCTCGGCGACGATCAGGGGTGAACCAGCGATCGACGGGCGGCAAGCTTTGATCCGGCGAACAGCTCGAGGTGTCGCCGTCCCGCGGCAAGACCACAGGTTTCGCCATTCCACGGCAACGGCCCAGACGAACCAGCGATCAGCAAACGGCCAAGCTTCGGTCAAGCCACCAGCCGTTGTGGTCGCCAATTCACGGCAACACCAAGCGCGGAACAGTCAGGTGCCCGGTGTAGCCGTTCCGCGGCAACGATCCGGGACCAAAACCGATCGGCGTACGGCAAGCGTCAATCAGACCGCCAGCCGTGGTCACCGCCAGCGGCAACCGCTCCACGAGACCGCACACTCGTCGCCGTTTCGCGGCAACAGGTCAGAACGGCGGCGTTTCCGACCGCGGGTCATGCAATGGTGGTGGCGCACTGGTGTGGACCTGCCCGGTAGGAGTGGTGATCTTCAAGCCGCCATCGGGTTCGAGGTGATAGATCCAGCCGGGTTCGTCTTTCAGCCGGTGGTCGCGAGTGCAGTAGGTGACCAGGTCGGCCACGTTCGTTTCGCCCTGGAACTGCCACGGAATCGAGTGGTCGAGTTCGCAGACATGGGCGGCCCGGTTGCAGATGGGTCGGCCCTGGGCGCGCCGCCCGAGTTTCCTCGGGTGCGTTTCCCAGAGGCCGCCCGCCGAACCCGCCGTGCGACTCTCGCCGCAACGGGCTCTCCATGTAGTTATGCTTGTTGGGCTG
>NZ_JADNQM010000032.1:0-105024 GCF_046269425.1 Amycolatopsis sp. cmx-11-12
CTCGACTGGGACACCCCAGCCGAGCGCCTCGCTAAACTCCTCACCAAAACCAGTTGATCACCCGTGTTGCAACGACCCCTGAAATCCACCCCTCGGCTGAGCCGAGGGAAGGGGGCCTTCACGCGCCATCGTTGACACCTCAGCCCTTCAGCTGCGGGAAGTCCTCCTCGCGGAACTCCCCCGCCGGCCGCTCATCCGCGTCGTTCTCGCGTCCTCGCAACTCGACCCGGCGGATCTTGCCGGAGATCGTCTTGGGCAGCTCCGCGAATTCCAGCCGCCGGATCCGTTTGTACGGCGCCAGATGCTCGCGGCAGAAGGCCAGGATGGACACCGCGGTGTCGGCGGTGGGCTCGTGCCCGTTCGTGAGGACGACGTATGCCTTCGGCACCGCGAGCCGGATGGGGTCGGGCGCGGGGACCACGGCCGCTTCGGCGACCGCGTCGTGTTCCAGCAGGACGCTTTCCAGTTCGAACGGCGAGATCCGGTAGTCCGACGCCTTGAAGACGTCGTCCGTCCGGCCCACGTAGGTGATGTAGCCGCGTTCGTCGACCGAGCCGACGTCCCCGGTGTGATAGAAGCCGTTCGCGAAGGCCGCGGCGGAGCGTTCGTCGTCGTCCGCGTATCCGGTCATCAGTCCGACCGGCCGTTTGTCGAGGTCGAGGCAGATCTCGCCCTCCTGCGCGCGTTCACCGGTGACGGGATCCACGAGCGCGACGGTGAAGCCGGGCAGCGGGCGGCCCATCGACCCCGGCACGACGTCCTGTCCGGGGGTGTTGGCGATCTGGACGCTGCTCTCCGTCTGGCCGAAACCGTCGCGAATCGTGACACCCCAAGCCTTCTCGACCTGGTCGATCACTTCGGGATTGAGTGGTTCGCCCGCGCCGACGACCTTGCTCGGCGGCGTCTTCAGTACGGTCAGGTCCGCCTGGATGAGCATCCGCCACACCGTCGGCGGGGCGCAGAAACTGGTGATGCCGCAGCGTTCCATCTGCGCCATCAGGGAAGCCGCGTCGAACCGCGCGTAGTTGTAGAGGAACACCGTCGCCTCGGCGTTCCATGGCGCGAAAACGTTGCTCCACGCGTGCTTCGCCCAGCCTGGCGAGGAGATGTTGAGATGGACGTCGCCCGGTTCGAGGCCGATCCAGTACATTGTGGACAGATGGCCGACCGGATACGAGACCTGCGTGTGCTGCACCAGTTTCGGCTTCGCTGTCGTGCCGGAGGTGAAGTACAGCAGGAGCGGGTCGTCCGCCGCCGTCGGGCCGTCGGGGGTGAAGTCGTCCGCTTCCTCGTAGGCGTCCACGAAGGACTGCCAGCCCTCGACCGGTTCACCCACCGCGATCCGGGTGTAGTCGCCGCCGACGTTCTCGAACTTGTACGCGTCGACGGAGCGGATCACCACGTGTTTCGCCGCGCCCCGCTCGACCCGGTCGGTGAGATCCGCCGGGCCGAGCAGGGTCGAGGCCGGGATGATGACGGCGCCCAGTTTGATCGCGGCGAGGATGGTCTGCCACAGCTCGCCCTGGTTGCCCAGCATCAGGATCAGCCGGTCGCCCCTGGCGACACCGAGCGAGCGCAGCCAGTTCGCGACCTGATTGGACCGGCGCGCCATCTCCGGGTAGGTCCAGCGGTTCTCGATGCCGGTCTCTTCGACGATCCACAGCGCGTACCGGTCCTGATTGGCCGGATCGGCCGCGACGACGTCGAACCAGTCCAGCGCCCAGTTGAACTCGGCGGGCCGGGGCCAGGTGAAGTCGCGATACGCGGTCTCGTAGTCCTCGCGATGGGTCTGCAAATAGTCCCGCGCCTCGCGGAACGTGCGATGTGCCTCCGAAGCGCTCACTATCGTCCTCCTGGTCCGCTGGGTGGCCGCCGGTTCTTTCTACTCTCCCTTGAACTCGGGCGCGCGCCGCTCAAGGAAGGCCTGCACGGCCTCGGCGAGGTCCTTGCTCGGCAGGAACGCGGCGTTCCAGGCCGAGACGTAGCGCAGACCTTCGGCCACCTGGCGTTCGGTGTTGGCCGAGAGGACGTTCTTGGTGCCGTGCACGACCAGCGGCGGGTTGGCCGCGATCTCCAGCGCCATCTTGCGGGCCTCGGCCAGCAGCGTCTCCTGATCCGCGTAGACGTCGTTGACCAGGCCGATCTTCTCCGCGCGGGCGGCGTCGATGTCCTTGCCGGTGAGGGCGAGTTCGCGCAGGTGTCCCTCGCCGATGATCGGCGCGAGCCGCTGCAGGCTGCCGAGGTCGGCCACGATCGCGACCTTGACCTCGCGCACGCTGAACTTGGCGTCCGCGCTCGCCAGGCGGATGTCGGCGGCCGCGATCACGTCGACACCGCCGCCGATGCACCAGCCGGAAATGGCCGCGATGACCGGTTTGCGGCATTCGGCGATCGAGGACACGCTCGCCTGGAGGGTCTTGACCTCGTCGAGGAACTTCGACCGCGGGCCCGCGAGCGCGTCCCCGCCGAGCATTTCGCCCCAGCTGGGCATCATCGCGGGAAGATCGAGCCCGTAGGAGAAGTGCTTGCCGCTGCCGGTCAGCACGACCGCCCTGACCTGCGGGTCCGCGTCGAGCGCGCGGAAGACGATCGGCAGCTCACGCCAGAAATCGGGGCCCATCGCGTTGCCCTTGGACGGACCGAGCAGCGTCACTTCGGCGACGTGCCCGTCGAGGTCCACCTTGAGCGAAACGAGATCGGGAAGACTGTCAGCTGTAGCGGTCATGAGGTCATCTTGACTCATGTGATTGACAGGCTGCCAATGGCCACTGTGCCCGGCCGCCCCTGAGATGCTTTCCTGGTAATACCGGCGAGTACCGACGATCGACGAAGGACGGTGGGAGATGAGCCCGGCCAGCAGCGCCACCGCGGTCGCCGACCTGCCCGTACCGACCCCCGGACGACGACGGGAACGATCCTCCCGGCCGATCGAGCTGTCGGGGTCCTTCACCCATGAGGGGCACCGGCTCGCCTACACCGAGTTCGGCTCCGGCGACCGGGTGGTCGTCCTGACCCACGGCATCATGCTGACCCGGCGGATGCACGCCCCGCTCGCCCGCAAGCTGGCGCGAGCGGGTTTCCGGGCCGTGACCCTCGACCTGCTCGGTCACGGTGACTCGGACCGGCCCACCGAGTCGTGGCTGTACTCGATGCCCGCGTTCGCGGAGCAGACAATCGCGCTCCTCGACCACCTGGACATCGGCTCCGCCGTCATCGGCGGGACGTCACTGGGCGCCAACGTCGCCCTCGAGGTCGGCGTCGCCGCCCCGGACCGCGCGCTCGGGCTGATCGTCGAGATGCCCGTGCTGGACAACGCGATCGTCTCCGGGCTGATCACGTTCGCGCCGCTGCTGATGGCCGCCCGGTTCCTGCCGGTGACGGTGCAGGGGGTGGCGCTGGCGGCGAAACTCGTCCCGCACGGCAACCAGTGGGTCGACGTCGTCACCGACACGCTTTCGCAGCGGCCCGCGCCGATGGCCGCGCTCCTGCACGGCGTGCTCTTCGGCCGGATCGCGCCACCCAAGTCGATCCGGCGGAAGATCGAGACCCCGGCGCTGGTCATCGGGCACGAACGCGACCCGATCCATCCCTTCGGTGACGCCGACACGCTGGCCGCGGACATGCCGGCGGCCGAGTTCGTCCAGGCCCGCAGCCCGGTCGAACTGCGTCTCGACCCGAGCCGCCTGACCGAAGCCATCGCCGACTTCTCCGCGCGCTGCCATGACCGTTGAGCCGACGCCGACCCGGGACTCGGGCGCGGAGGAACTGCGGACGGAACGGCTGCTCCTGTGCCGTCCCGCGCCCGAAGACCTCGACGCGATCTTCGCCCTCCACACAGATCCGGTGGCCTGCGAGCACAACCCGTCGGACCTGGTGGAGACACGCAAGGAAGCGGAACTGCTGCTGCTCCGCTGGTCGCACCAGTGGGACCGGTACGGCTTCGGATACTGGACGGTCCGGCGGCAGGACGCACCGGAGCCGCTGGGGTTCTGCGGGGTGAAGATCGTCGGCTTCCGGCGGAACGCGGTGTTGAACCTCTTCTACCGCTTCTTCCCGTCCGCCTGGGGCGTCGGATACGCGAGTGAGGCCGCCACCGCGGCGGTGGACTGGACGCGCGTCCACCGGCCGGACGACGTCGTGATCGCCCGCGTCCGGCCGGAGAACGTCGCCTCGCAGCGGGTGGCGCTGCGGGCCGGGCTGATCAGGGCAAGCGACTTCGACACCCCCGGCGACGACGGAGCCGACTGGTTCTATATCTCGGCGGGCTGAGCCAGCCCCGCCACCGGCCCGAAGACGATCACCGCGGGCGGCCGCACCCCGGCCGCCGCGGCGTCCTCGACCACACTGTCCAAAGTGGAGCGGAGAACCCGCTGCGTGCGCATCGTGCCGTCCTCGACGATCGCCACCGGCGTGTCCCCCGGCCGCCCCTCCAGGAGCGCCTTCGTGAACAGCGGAAGGCGTTCGACGCCCATCATCAGCACGATCGTCCCGCGCATTTTCGCCAGTAGATCCCAGTCCACCAGCGACTTCTCGTCACCCGGCGCGACGTGACCGGACACCACCACGACCTCGTGGGCGACGCCGCGGTGGGTCACCGGGACGTCCGCGGCGGCGGGTACGGAGAACGCGCTGGTGATCCCCGGGACCATCGTCACCGGGATGCCCGCTTCGGCGCAGGCGAGGACTTCCTCGAAGCCGCGACCGAACAGGTACGGGTCGCCGCCCTTGAGCCGGACGACGAACTTGCCTGCCTTGGCCCGGTCGATCAGGGTGGAGTTGATCACTTCCTGGCTGGCGGCGCGGCCGTACGGGATCTTGGCGGCGTCGACGATCTCGACGTGGGGCGCGAGTTCGTCGAGCAGTTCGCGCGGGGCCAGCCGGTCGGCGACGACGACGTCGGCCCTGGCGAGGAGACGGCGGCCGCGGACGGTGATCAGTTCCGGATCGCCGGGGCCACCGCCCACCAGTGCGACACCGGGAAGTTCGTCGTGCGCGTCCGGCACGCGGCCGTCGGCGACGGTGCCGGCGCGGAGACCGTCGAGGACGCTGTCCCGGACCGTGGCCGACCGCAGCGGCTCGCCACCGGAGAGGACACCGACCAGCAGTCCGCCGTGCCTGCCCGAGGCCGGGGTGACCGCGCTGCCGAGGTCACCGTCGTCGGCGCGGACGCAGAACACCCGCACGCGTTCGGCCTCGGCGCAGACGGCGGCGTTGACCTCGGGATCGTTCGTGCACGCCAGCGCGTACCAGGCGTCGGCGAGGTCGCCCTCGGCGTAGCGGCGTTCGTGCCAGACGATCTCCCCGGCGTCGGCCATGGCGCTCACCGACGGCGTCGTATGCGGCGAGACCAGCTCGACCCGCGCGCCGGCGCCGATCAACCGGGGCAGACGGCGCTGGGCGACCGTCCCGCCGCCGATCATCACGACACGACGGCCTGCCAGGTCGAGGCCGGAGAGGTAATGCGGGTCATCCATGCGGGGCAGTGTAAGGATCCATCCGCCCGGACCGCGATCCGAGTGAGAACCGCCTCAGCGCTCCAGCAGCGCCAGCAGTTCGGTGTTGCCGAACATCCTGGCCGCGTCGATCGCCGACGGCTCCCCCGCCCTCGGGTCCGCACCGCCATCGAGGAGCGCCTTCACCACCTCGGGCACGTTCTTGAACACCGCGCCGGCCAGTGGGCTCTGTCCCTTGTCGTTCTCGCGGTTCGGGTCGGCGCCACGCTCGATCAGCGCAGCGACGGTTTCCGCGTGACCGTGGTAGGCGGCGAGCATGACCAGCGTGTCGCCCCGGTCGTTGGTCAGGTTCGCCGAGACGCCCGCGTCGACGTACGCGGCGAGATCGGCCGTCGCGCCCGCCCTGGCGAAGCCGAACACCTTCGCCCACAGCGCCAGCAGTTCGGGATCGAATTCCTCGGTCTGTCCGGGGTTCTCTGTCATGCGGCCGATTCTTCCACAGGAACCCCGGTCCGGGCGGCGTGTCGCACCGCCCGGACCGGCGGGCTAGCGGCCCGCGTTCGGATAGGGCAGCAAGGCCATCTCACGGGCGTTCTTGATCGCCGTGGCGACCTGTTTCTGCTGCTGGGGCGTCAGACCGGTGACCCGGCGGGCGCGGATCTTGCCGCGGTCGGAGATGAACTTCCGCAGCAGGTCGGCGTCCTTCCAATCGACCTCGGTGATCTTGTTGGCGTGCAACAGGTTCGTCTTACGCTTGACGGGGCGGTCCCGGTTCGGCTTCACCAGCTCGACTTCGTGACGCCGGGGAGTTCGCCGTTGTGCGCCATCTGCCGCATCCGGACCCGCGAGAGCCCGAACTTCCGCAGGTAACCGCGCGGGCGGCCGTCGGCGGTGTCACGATTGCGGATCCGGGTCGCGCTGGCGTCCCGGGGCATCGCTTGCAGGGCCGACACCGCGGCCGCCTTCTCTTCCGGCGACGTGGACGGCGAGGCGATGGTGGCCTTCAGCTCACGGCGGCGCTGGACGTAGCGCGCGGCGACGACCTTGCGCTGCTCGTTCTTGGCGATCTTGGACTTCTTGGCCATCAGCGTTCCTCCTTGAACTCGACGTGCTTGCGCGCGACCGGGTCGTACTTGCGCAGCACCATGCGGTCCGGGTCGTTCCGGCGGTTCTTCTTCGTGACGTACGTGTAGCCGGTGCCGGCGGTCGAGCGGAGCTTGATGATCGGCCGGATGTCGGTGCTCTTGGCCATCAGAGCTTCACCCCTTTCGCACGGAGTTCGGCCACGACGGCCTCGATCCCCCGCTTGTCAATGGTCTTCATGCCCTTCACCGATACCCGCAGCCGGACCCAGCGCCCTTCGCTCGGCACGAAGTACCGCTTGGCCTGGAGGTTCGGCTCCCAGCGCCGGGACGTGCGCCGATGTGAATGCGACACCTGCTTCCCGTAGCCCGGTTTGCGGCCGGTGACCTGGCACACGGCTGACATACACCCTCCCAAGTTGATATCGGTTGTCGTTTTCATTTACTGTACACAGTCGAACCAGCCCGCAATCGACGCCCCGGAGCTTCAGTGACCGAAAACCCGCGCGTGCCCCTCGTCCTGATCAGTGGCCTCGCACCGGGACCGAACGCCGACCTCGCCGAGCGGCTGCGCCTCGCCGAACCCGGCACCGCCGTCGTGCACCACGACCTGAGGCAGATTCACTCCGGAGTGGTCAAACGGCGGATCCAGCTCGGCGACCGCGACCAGCTGACCGTCCTCGAACTGGCGCACGGCTGCGTCTCGTGCACCCTGCGCGAAGACCTGCTGCCGCTCCTGCGCAAGCTCTCGCAGATGCCGCGGGTCCGGCGGATCGTGGTCCGGCTCGACGAGGCCATGGAACCCGAGCCGGTCAGCTGGGCACTGCACAACGTCCTGGTCGGCGACCTGCCGGTGATCGAGGACGTCGACCTCAAGGCCGTGCTGGCCGTCGTCGAGTGCGCGGAGTGGCTGGCCGACACCACCGGCGACGACACCCTGGCCGAACGGAACCTGCAAGCCAGTCCCGAGGACGAACGCACCGTCGCCCAGGTCGCGCTGGCACAGGTCGAATTCGCCGACCTGGTCGTCCTCGCCGGAGCGGCGGCCGACGCCTGGTCGGCGGCGAAGGCGTCGGCGGTGCTCGACCGGGTGGCGCCGTCGATCCCCCGCGTCGAATTGTCCGCTGTGGACGGGAAGACCGTGCTCGACGCCGTCCCCGCCGGCGCCCGGCGCGGCGAGGTCACCGACATGCACGGGCCGCTGCTGCGCGGCGAACCGCCGTTGCACTCCGACTGCGGGATCGGGCTGCTCACCTTCACCTCGCAGCGCCCGTTCCACCCGGAGCGCCTCCACGACGCGATCGACGTCCTGCTCGACGGCGTCGTCCGGAGCCGGGGGCGGCTCTGGGTGGCGAGCCAGCCGGACATGGCGCTGTGGATCGAGTCCGCGGGCGGCGGGCTCGGCATCGGGCACGCCGGGCCGTGGCTCGCCGCCCCCGGCGGGCCGGACTGGGCCGACGTCTCCCCCGAACGCCGCACGCTCGCCTCCCTGCGCTGGGACCCGCGGTACGGCGACCGCGCGCAGGAACTGGTCGTCGTCACCGATCAGGCCACACCCGACGAGGTCGAAGCCACCCTGAACGGGGCACTGCTGACCAACGAGGAACTCGCCGCCGGGGAGCGGGAATGGCTCCGCTACCCGGATCCGTTCGGCGAATGGCACGAAGAACCGTGCGAGGACACGGAAATCGACCCCGAGAAACACGACGCGAACGTGTCGAACCGAAAGGACGAAACGCAGTGAAACCCGGCATCCACCCCGACTACCACCCCGTGGTGTTCAAGGACCTCTCCACCGGGGACGCCTTCCTGACGCGGTCGACAGCCACGTCCGAGCAGACCATCGAGTGGAGCGACGGCAACACCTATCCGGTGGTGAACGTCGAGATCAGCTCGTGGTCGCATCCGTTCTGGACCGGCAACCAGCGGATCATGGACAGCGCCGGTCAGGTCGAGAAGTTCCACCGCCGCTACGGGCGTCGCGGAGGTGCGAAGTAATGGCCGTCCCGAAGCGGAAGATGTCGCGCAGCAACACCCGGTCCCGGCGTTCGCAGTGGAAGGCGGCCGTGCCGGATCTGGTGCCGATCAAGGTGAACGGCGAGACGAAACTGGTGCCGCGCAAGCTCATGAAGCACTTCCATCAGGGTGGAGAGTGACGACGCCGGTCACGGTGCTGTCCGGCTTCCTCGGTGCGGGCAAGACGACCGTGCTCAACCACGTCCTCGCCAACCGCGAGGGTCTGCGGGTGGCGGTGATCGTCAACGACATGAGCGAGGTCAACATCGACGCCGCGCTGGTTCGGGACGGGAACAGCCTGTCCCGCACCGAGGAACGGCTGGTCGAGATGACCAACGGGTGCATCTGCTGCACCCTGCGCGACGACCTGCTGGAAGAGGTCTCGCGACTCTGCGCGGACGGCCGGTTCGACTACCTGCTCATCGAATCCAGCGGGATCTCGGAGCCGATGCCCGTGGCGGCGACGTTCTCCTTCCTGGACTCCGCGCGCCTGGACACGATGGTGACCGTGGTCGACGCGGTGAACTTCGAGCGGGAACTCTCGACCGGGGACGCGCTGACCGAACGCGGGCTGGACCAGTACGACGGGGACGAGCGGACGGTCAGCGACCTGCTGATGGACCAGATCGAATTCGCGGACGTCCTCCTGCTCAACAAGGCGGATCTCGTGCCGGCCTCGTCCCTCGAACGGCTGACGGCGGTTCTGCGGCGGTTGAATCCGGCGGCGGAGGTGGTCGTCTCGACGCACGGCCGGGTTCCGCTCGACCGGTTGCTCGGCACCGGGCGCTACGACGTCGAGCGGGCGCAGGAAGCACCCGGCTGGGTGGCGGAACTCAACGGCGATCACGTCCCGGAGACCGAGGAGTACGGGATCTCCAGCGTGGTCTTCCGCTCCGGGCGGGCATTCGACGCCGAACGGTTGTGGGACTTCGTCGGCAGGATCGATTCCGGGGAGTTCGGGACGGTCCTGCGCTCGAAGGGGTTCTTCTCGCTGGCTTCACGGCCCGGGGTGACCGGGCTGTGGTCGCAGGCCGGGTCGGTCGCCCGGTTCGAGCCGCAGGGTGTCGAGGACGCGCCGCGCCAGGAACTCGTGTTCATCGGGGTGGGACTGGAGAAGGACGCCCTGCTGGACTCGCTCGAGGGCTGTTTGTGCACTGTGGAGTCGGGTGGGACGGATCCTTTTCCTGCCTGGGAAGCGGTGCACGCTCACTGACGTTGGTCGCTACCCGACCGCAAGTAGTCCTCTAGTTGCGATCCTTGCGTGTGCAACTACCGCAACTAGAGGACTACTTGCGGATGGTCGGAGAGGACCTGTTCGCGCAGGATATCGGCGTGTCCGCAATGCTGGGTCAGCTCCCGCAGGACTTGCAGGTACACCCAGCGAAGCGTCCTCGGCCCCATCCGGTGCCCGGTCACGACCGTGTCCAGTGGCAGGTCCGCGACCACCGCACGCGCCGTGGCACAGGCTTCCCGATGGGCGGCCGTGATCGAGGCGACGGTGTCGTCGTCGGCGAGCCGGAACGATTCGTCCGGGTTCTGGGCCAGGCCGAGCTCCTGGCGGGACTTGCCGCCGACGGCCTCCTCGAACCACACCCGCTGCATCCATGTCACATGTTTGAGCAGCCCGAGCAACGTCGTCGCCGACGTGACGAGCTGTCGGCGGGCCTGTTCTTCGGTGAGACCGTCGAGAGTCATCTCGATGGCGCCGCGATGTTCCTCGATGAACGTGTCGAGCTGTGTGCGTTCGTCGTCCAACGGCACATCGAACGAACCCATCCGAATCTCCTGTCGCCACAAGTTAATCAGTAGGCATCGTGCCAGTTCCACCATTCGTACGGCGGCGTCTGCGGATACCCTTCCGGCGAGTCCTCCCACTCCTCCTGCCGCCCCAGTGCGGTGATGTCGAGGTAGCTCCACGTGCTCCCCATCGCCTCATCGCCGCGATTGTTGACGAAGTACGTCCGGAAGACCTGGTCGCCTTCGCGGATGAAGGCGTTGGTGCCGTGCCATTCGTCGACCCCGAAGTCGAAGTCGAAGTCACTGGCGATCGTGTACCAGGGCATCGTCCAGCCCATCCGGGCCTTCATCCGCGCGAGGTCCGGCTGCGATCCGCGTGAGACGAAGGCCAGCGTGGTGTCGCGGGCGTTCAAGTGCGCGACGTGCGCGACCTGGTCGGCGACCAGCGAGCAGCCTTGGCAGGCGTGGTCGGGGAAGCCTTCCACTCCGGGATCGAAGAACGCCCGGTAGACGATCAGCTGGCGGCGCCCCTCGAACAGGTCGAGCAGGGTCGCTTTCCCGTTCGGTCCCTCGAACTCGTACGGCTTCTCGACCGCGACCCACGGCATCCGCCGCCGTTCGGCCGCGAGCGCGTCACGGGCGCGGGTCAGCTCCTTTTCCTTGACCAGCAGCCGAAGCCGCGCTTCTTCCCATTCGGCCGGGGACACTGTGGTGATCTTCATGATCTCTCCAGATGGTCTTTCAGAGCCGCGAGCGGCCCGTCCCAATCGCGGGCGAGCGCGGCGAGGAACTGCTGGGCGACCTGCATCGGGGCCGAGCGCAGCAGGTAACGCACGCGCCGCCGCTCCCCCTGTTCCGGGGTCACCAGGCCGGCATCGGTGAGCACGGCGAGGTGCTTGGCGATGGCCTGCCGGGTGATGGGCAGCCGCTCGGCCAGATCGGTCGCCGTGGCGGGGCCGGTCGACGCGAGGGTGGCGAGGATGCTCCGCCTGCTCGGGTCGGCCAGCGCGACGAAGACCTGTTCGGCGATCGCTTCGATGTCAGACGGCATCGAGGTATTCGATCAGTTCGCCCAACTCGGCCGCCCACCCCTTCGTGTTCCCTTCGAACGCGACGCTGTGAGCGTCGTCCGGAAGCTGGGAGAAGCCGGTCTCGACGACGGTGAGCCGCGTGCCCGCGCCGACCGGTTCGAGGGTGAACTCGACATAGGTGCGACGAGGATCGTCGTCGGGCAGGCCATAGATGTTCCAGGTGAAGCCGAAGATCTCCGGCTCCTCGACGCGCTCGACGCGCATGGTCGCCTTGTGCCCCTCGTCCCATTTCATCTCGGCGTCACCACCGGGCCTCAGGTCGATACTCGCCTGGTTTCCGAACCAGGTGCCCAGCCCCTCGGCCGTGGTCAGCGCGGCCCAGACCTTCGCGGGCGGATGGGCGATCTCGACAGTGCGTTCGATGCGGTCGGGGAATCCCACGACGACCTCCTCAAGTAGCAATCAATCGGTTGCCATATCTTTGTATAGCAACCGACCGATTGCGTCAAGGGCGGCTCAGGAAGCCGTGTACAGCGCGCCGAGGAACTCCAGCAACAGCCGTTCGCGCAGCAGGCCGGGTGCGGTGGCCAACAGTGCGTTGATCTCAGCCATCCGGGTCGGCAGACCCGCACCGCCGCCGAGGCCCGCCGCCGCCAGCAGCCCGGCGAACTGCTCCGATGTCAGCGTCGCGGGGTCCAGCGCGGCCACGAACTCCGCCACCTGCGGGTCGACGACGACGGGCCCGGACTCCCGTGCGGCCTCGACCGACGCGGCAAGGTCGGCGAGGAATTCCTTTTCACTGCCCCGGTTCGCGGCCGTCACGGTCAGGTGCAGGTTCGCGGGCGAGGACTCGTGGGCGAACTGTGGCTGGACGTACCAGCCACGCTCACGCATCTCATCCGCGACGGTGAACAGGTCGAATCCCGCGCCGGTGTCCACGGTGAAAGCGAGCAGCGTCGAGATCGGGTCGCCGAGGACACGCAGTCCGTCCAGCGCCTCGACTCCGGCGCGGATCTCCACGGCCGCTTCACGTGCGGCCGAAGCCAGCTTCGCGTAACCCTCGTCGCCGACGTGACGCACGACCGCCCACGCGGCGGCGAGCGGACCGCCGGACCGCGTGCTCTGCACCGTGGTGTTCAGCATCGTGTAGCCGGGCCAGTCGGCACTGGCGAAGTAGTGCGTCCGGCGCAGTCCCGCGTTGGCGTGCAGGAGAACCGACACGCCTTTCGGGCAGTAGGCGTATTTGTGCAGGTCCACCGAGACGCTGGTGACACCGGGGACGTCGAAGCCGAACGGACCGAGATCCAGGTACGGCAGCACCCAGCCGCCGATGCAGGCGTCCACATGGAACCGGACGCCGTCCAGCAGCGCCGCGATCTCCGGGATCGGGTCGAGGACGCCGTGCGCGTACGACGGCGCGCTCGCGACGACCAAGACCGTGGTGTCGTCGACCGCGGCGGCCATCGCCTCGGGAACGGCGCGGAAGGTCACCGGGTCGACCGGCACCGAAACCACGCGGACGCCGAAGAAATGCGCCGCTTTGTGGAACGCGGCGTGCGCGGTCGTGGGCAGCACGATGCTCGGCGACGTCACTTCGGGATGCGCGTCGCGGGCGGCCAGGACGGCGAGCAGGCACGACTCCGTGCCGCCCGAAGTCACCGAACCGACCGTCTCGGCCGTGCCCCCGAGCAACCGCGCGGCGGTGCCGACGAGGTCGTTCTCCATCCGCAGCAGGCTGGGGAACGCGGTCGGGTCCAGGCCGTTGGCCGACGACGCCAGCGCGTGCGCCGCCGCGCCGAGTTCGTCCACTTCGGACAGACCGCTGTCGTAGACATAGGCGAGCGTCCGGCCGCCGTGCGTCGGCAGGTCCCCCGCGCGCAGTTCCCGCAGCTCCTTCAGGACGTCTTCGGCGGTCACGACCGGCGCTCCAACACGGACTTCCGCAGCAGCGGGATGCCCAGCACGATCAGCACGGCCGGGAGGATCGACGCGCCGAGCAGGATCGCCGTGAGCGCGCTGTCCGGCTGCGCGGCGTTGGCGTCGAGGCTGGACTGGTAGCCGCCGAACTGGAGCACCAGTCCCCAGAGCCCCGGCCCGAGCGCGAGTCCGAGCGTCTCCGACGCCGTCCAAACACCGGCGGCGACCCCGGCCCTGGTCTCACCGGTCCGCTCCTCCTCATCGCTGATCAGGTCCGGCAGGATCGCCAGCGGGAACACCGAGATCCCCGCGTATCCGACCCCGCAGAAGGCGACGAACACCATCGTGACCGCGAACGGGAACACCTGGGCACCGAGAAGGCCCAGCAGGCCGACGCCGAACGCGGCGGTGGCGATGCGGAAACCGGCCAGCTTCCCCAGGCTCGCCCCGAGTTTCGGCCACAGCGGCATGGTCAGCAGCGCCGGGCCGACGAAACCGACGAACAGGACCGTCGAGTAGCCGGAACTGCCGAGGATCCGCTCGGCGAAGAACGGGATCGCGGCCAGCACCGTGCCGATGCCGAGCGCCTGGATGAAGTAGACCCCGAGCAACCAGCGGAACGGCCGCCACCCCGCGAGTGTCCGGAGCAGTTCGCGCGGGCTCACCGTGTTCGGCCTCAGCGCGCCGACGGGAGCGTCCTTCAGCCCGAAGTACACGCCGAGGGTCGCCAGCAGGATGATCACGGCGATGAACACGCCCATGACCCGATAACCGGCGATGCCGCCGATGAGATCGGTGATCGCGGGCGCGCCGCCGCCGGCGATCAGGATGGCGACCGCGAGGAAACCGATCCGGACACTGGTCAGCTTCGTGCGTTCTTCGGCCGAGTCGGTCAGTTCGGCCGGCAGCGCGTTGAACGGCACCTGGAAGAACGCGTACGCGGTGGCGCACAACAGGAACACGACGACGACGTAGATCGCGTCCGGCACCGGAGCCCCGAAGCCCGGGTGCGCGAACAGGGCCGCGAAGAGGATCGAGACGCCGATGCCGCCGTAGAGCAGGAACCGGCGGCGGCTGCCGGTGCGGACCATGTCCGCGTCCGACAGCCTGCCCGCGATCGGGTTGAAGAGCACGTCCCACGCTTTGGGAACGAAGACGATCAAGCCGGCCACGCCCGCCGCGACGCCCATCGTGTCGGTGAGGTACTTCAGGAGGAGCAGGCCGGGAACCGTGCCGAAGGCGCCGGTGACGAACGAGCCGAGCGAGTAGCGATACCTCGTCCGTGCTGGCAGGGCTGCCATGATCCTCCTCGAGGCGATTCTCCCGATGAAGGCCTCAGTATTGGATCTTGGCCACCACCGGGTAGTGGTCGGAGGGAATCGTGCCACCGTCGTAATGCACGAGTTGTACCGGGCCGACAGCGGCGTGTGGGCGGCCGCCCGCACGCACGGCTCCGACGTAGTCGAGCGAGTCACGGTAGGTCGCCGGAACGGACTTCGCGGCGTTCGGGTTCGTCGCCGCGTCGAAGGTGTACGCGCCTTCGCCCGTCGTGCGGAGGACGCCGCCGAGAGCGGCTTCTCCCTGCTGGACCTGGGTCCGGCCTTGAGCGTCCTTGCGCGCCTGTCCCGCCCAGTACTCGATGTTCAGGTCCCCGGCGATGACGACCGGCTCGCCCGCGGGCGCGTATTTCGTGACCAGGTCCCGGATCTCGCCGAGCTGCGCCATCCGGATCTCGTGCGCCTTCGGCAGGGTCTCCGGCTCTTCGTCGGCCTGCATGTGGGTGCCCGCGATCCAGAGCGGTTTCCCGTTGACGACCAGCCGGGCGAGCGCGGCGCCCTTGTTGGACAGGTAATCGGCCGTGCCCGAGTAGGAATTGCGGAAGACCAGCTGATGCTGTTCGGTCACCGGCGCCTTGCTCAGCACGGTGACCCCGCCGTTGACCACGATGGGGGAATTCGAGCAGTTCCCGTTCACCGAGTTCCAGCCCGCGGAGGTCTTGCAGTACTGGCCGACGAGCGGCGTCTGATACGGCCAGACGTCCTTCAGCCGGTTCCGCATTTCCTCCGCCTGGGCGCTGAACGCCTCGTCCAGGACGACGACGTCGGCGTCGTTCGCGCGGATGACGTTCTCCGCCGCGCGAGCCCTCGCCTGCTTGTCCGAGGTGTTCGGGCTGGCGATCCACGGCAGTTGCCAGATGTTGAACGCCATGACCTTCACCGAAACCGCGGCTTGGGCGGGGACGGCGGTTCCGGCGAACATGGCGGCGGCGATGGCGAGTACGGCGAGCTTCCGCACGAAAGACCCTTCCGGTGTCAGGAGACGACGAATGTCCGCGAAGTCCCGCTGAACCCGGAGATCGCCCCGTTCCAGCCGTTCTTCCAGTTGCCGAAGTGGACCACGCGGTATTTGCCGATCGGGGCGTTCGGGGGGATCTTCCAGTGGACGACGGCTTTCGATTCGGCGACGAAAGTCCGTGCCCAGTGGTATTCCGTGTCCCAGTCACCGTCGTCGGCGTGCCGGACCCACTTGCCGTCCACCAGCCGCTGGATCTCCAGGAACGTGCCGCCGCGCCGGAGGTCGTTCTTCGGATGCCCGGTGACGAACTCGACGGCGACCTGCTCGCCACGGCCGTAGGTGCTCTTGGCGTCGACCAGGACGTCACCGAAGGCCTTGAACGCGGGCGCGCTGTCGAAGACGACGCCGGGCTGGAAGTTGATCAGCTTGCCGCGCAGGTCCCGTGGCGTCGGCCCGTGCGGCACGGCCTTCCCTGCTTTCATCGCGGCGGCGAGCTTGGCGAATTCCTGCTGGTACGCCGGAAGTGTGTACCGGCCGTAGAGGGTGGACGCGCCTTCGTACTGCTGCGAGTCGTACTCCTCGGGCGTGGTGACGTACTGGCTGTAGGCGTTGGAGTAGCCCTGGACGAGCACGTTCTCCAGTGGGACGCCCAGTTCCGCGGCGACGGTCCGGCGCAGCCGCAGTCCGGAGACGATGGTCAGTTCGGCGGGCACGGCCACGAGGTGCAGCTGTCCGATCCGGACGATCTGCAGAGGCAGGACCTCCGGCGTCCACGGGTACGGCTTCATGGCGCCGAACGGGACGGCGATCACCTTCGGCGCGTGCGCGTCGGCGAGCGCCTGCGGGATCGGCGCGTCGATGCCGCCGAGCCAGTCGATGAACGGGTTCTTCACGCCTTCCGGCAGCGGCAGGCCCGGGCCGTCCTCGCGGCTGCCCGCCAGCATCGACACCCCGATCGCGGCCGTGCAGGTGCGCTGCGGCCGCCCGTTCGGCGTGTACTTCGCGTCGACCGCCACATCGGACATGTCCACGTAACACATCCGGTGGTCGACGCCGCCCGTCACGGCTTCGGCGGCCGCGTCGAAGGCGCTCTTCGCCGCGCGGAACTGGAGGTCGCCGATGGTGCGCGTGTTCTCGAACTCCGTCTCCGGTGTCCCCGGTGAGAGGTTGAGGTTCGGGCTCATGTCGCCGGTGTTGGTCTGGGGGAAAGCAGCGACGAACCGCGGGTTCCCGTCGAGGTAGCGCACGCCGGCGTGGTCGTGCTCCCACTCGTAGGCGGCGTACCCCTTGTTGTCGCCGCTGATCAGGTGGTTGCCGTTGCTCATCGACGTTCCGTGCGTGGCGAACCAGCTGATCGCGCCGACGTCGACGCCGTTCTGGCTGAACCGCAGCACGGTGACGACCGGGTCGATCGCCTGCGGGAAGTGGTCCTTGTCCGCCTGCGGGTTCAGGTCGAACGCCTTGCGAGAGCGGTTGACGCTCGCCTTGGTCAGTTCGGCACGGCCGAGCCGGATCGACCCGGGCGCGAGGTTCGCGTGCGCCCGGCTGATGGCCTCGAAGATCCCGTCGACGTGCGCGTCGTACACCTGCTGCTGGAAGCCGAGGATCGCCAGATCGTAGGCGGCGTAATGGGAATCGCCGCCGCACGCGGAATGGGTGTGCGTGGCGTTGAGGAGCACGTTCTGCTCGGTGTAGAGGTCGCCGTACGCGGCCTTGAGCTTGCGCATCACGCCCTGATGGACGGACTGGAACAGCGCGCCGAGGTCGGCCGTCACGAACGCGATCCGCTTGGCGCCGTCGTCGACCACGAAGGCTCGCGCCCGGGTGCGGAGGTGGATGCCCGCGGTCTGCTGCTGCGGCATCGAGTAGCCCATCATGCCGTTCTCGGCCGCCGGACCGGTGACGTCGGAGATGCCTACACCGACACGGAAACCTTGCTGCTGGGACGTTTGTGCCTGCGCGCCCTGAGCGCTCGGCGCGCCGAGCACGCCCGCCGCGACCGGCAACGCCGCCGCACCCGCAAGAACCCGCCTCCGGCTCACCGCCATGAGTAGCACCTCCCGGCCGCGAACATGAACGGACTTCATGTTCGTTGCGGGGACGCTACGTGATGAGGCTCACCGTCGCAACCCGCGAGAGCGAGGCTGGGTGCACCCAATGTGGCGTTGGGTGCACCCAACGCACCCAACGCCACATTGGGTGCACCGGAGCCTGGCTCCCCACGCAAGTAGGCGACTACTTGCGTGGGGAGCCACCTACGAAAGGGTCGCCGCGACCTTCGCGAGCGTCGCCGCGTCACCCCGCAGGAGCAACGTGGTCACCACGGTCTTCTCCCACGCGGCGAGTTCGTCACGGATCTTCTCCGCGGGTCCGATCAGCGAAGTGTCTTCGACCAGCGACGTCGGAATGGCCGCGGTCGCCTCGTCCTTGCGGCCGGCCAGGTACAGCTCCTGGACCTTGTCCGCGACGTCCTCGTACCCCATCCGGGCGAAGACGTCGTGGTGGAAGTTGACCGATTTCGCGCCCATGCCGCCGATGTAGAGCGCCAGCGACGGTTTGATCCAGCTCGCGGCCTCCTCGACGTCGTCGTGGACCAGCACCGGGACGGACGCGGCGACCTCGAAATCGTCGAAGCTGCGCCTGGCGCCGGGGCGCGAGAAGCCTTCTTGCAGCGCGGTCCGGTAGAAGGCGTCGCTCTTGGGCGAGAAGAACAGCGGGAGCCAGCCGTCGCAGATCTCCGCCGACAGCGCCACGTTCTTCGGTCCCTCAGCGGCGAGGAAGATCGGGATCTCCTTGCGGAACGGGTGCACTGTGGACTTGAGCGCCTTCCCGAGCCCGGTCCCGCCCTTCAGCGGCAACTGGAAGTGCTGACCGTCGTGGGTCACCGGCGCCTCGCGCGCGACGACCTGCCGCACGATGTCGACGTACTCGCGCGTGCGGGCCAGCGGCTTCGGATACGGCTGCCCGTACCAGCCCTCGACCACCTGCGGTCCGGACGCGCCGAGACCGAGCACGAACCGGCCGCCGGACAGGTGATCCAGGGTCAGCGCGTGCATGGCCGTGGCGGTCGGGGTGCGCGCCGACATCTGGACGATGTTGGTGCCGAGCTTGATCCGGCTGGTCGACGCGCCCCACCAGGCGAGCGGGGTGAACGCGTCCGAGCCGTAGCCCTCGGCGGTCCACACGGAATCGAAGCCGAGCTCTTCGGCCTTCAAGACCGCGTCCAGCGCGCCCTCTGGCGGACCGGAGGACCAGTAACCGAGGTGGTAACCAAGCTTCATCGAGGCTCCTAGTCAGACGTTCGGTGAGTAGTGCTCGGGTTTGCCCCGTTCCGAAAGCGGCGGAAGGTTCCTCGCGGGAGTCTCGACCAACGGGACGTCCGGGGCCAGTTCGCCACGCTCCCGGCGCCAGCCCGCACGGGCGCGAGGGTGGTAGCGACGGTCTCGCGGGACCAGCTTGAACGCCGCGTTGATCAGCTTCCCCGCACGCCGGTGCCGTCGCTCGTCACGGTCGGTCCAGGTGTACCCGAGCCGCTCCCGGATCGGCGGGTCGTACAGGCCGACGGTCAGCCAAACGAAGTTCCGCGCGACCTGCCCGCGGACGAGGTTCCAGGCGAATTCCGGCAGCCAGGGCAGGAAATGCGGCTTCGCGAGGTCTTTGATGCCGAGGACGTCGCGCGTGGCCTTGTTGTCCTCCAGGACGTCCTCACACATGCGCTTCCAGTACAGCTGGAAGTCCTCCCACGACTCCGGCACCGGGCGCATGCTCATGCCGTACATCTCGTACCACTGGACGTGCTCGTCGAACAGCTTCCGCTTCTCGGCCTCGCCGATGCCGCCGCAGAAGTTGTCGGCGATGAGGATCGCGCTCATGAAGAACGTCGAGTGCGCCCAGTAGAAGGTGTCCGGGTTGAGCGCGTGGTAGCGGCGCCCGTGCTTGTCGACGCCTTTGATCCGATCGTGGTAACCGCGCACTTCCAGCGCGGTCTGCTGGGCGCGCGGCCCGTCGTAGATCACTCCCCCGATCGGGTACAACGAGCGGAACAGCCGCTGCCAGCGCTCCTCGAAGAACCGCGAATGTTCCTCGACACCCGCACCCAGCTCGGGGTGCATGTTCTGCATGGATCCGGCCCAGAGCGCGATGAGAAGTCCACGCCAGTCGCCGAAGTACTTCCAGGTCAGCGAATCCGGTCCCAGCGGTCGCGGCTGTGTCATCCCCGGTCTCCTCAATGAGCTGGTTAAATTGACCACAACTGTTGTCAGGTTAAGGTTGACAACGGACGTAGTCAACAAGAGGAGCCGATCATGGCCGGCCGGAGCTGGGCAGGCACGACCCTGGACGACCGCAAGGCCGCGCGGCGGGAACAGCTCGTCGACGCGGGTCTCGACCTGCTCGGCACCCAGGGCAGCGCCGGGGTGAGCGTCCGCGCGGTATGCCGCCACGCCAAGCTGACGGAGCGGTACTTCTACGAGAGCTTCACCGACCGCGAGGAACTGGTCGTCGCGGTCTACGAGCACATCGCCGAACAAGCGCGGCAAGCCCTGGTCGACGCGGTCAGCGACACACCAGACCCCGCCGAACGGGCGAAGGCCGCCGTCCGCGCCTTCGTCGAATTGATGCTCGACGACCCGCGCAAGGGTCGCGTGCTCCTGCTCGCGCCGATCACCGATCCCGCGCTGACCACACGCGGGATCGCACTCCTCCCCTCGTTCGCCGAACTGGTCAGCGGGCAGTTGTCCCACGGAGACGCGGCCGAACGGCAGATGATCTCGATCGGCCTGGTCGGCGCGTTGGGGAACGTGTTCATCGCCTACCTCGACGGCTCGCTCAAGGTGAGCCGCGAACGCCTGATCGATCATTGCGTTCGCCTCGTGCTCGGCGCCGACCGCGAACCCGACGGCGGAGCCGAGATGCCTCCACGAAAGCGGCCCAACGCGTGAACCCGCCCCGGCCGAAGGCCCCGCTATCGCGGTGGCAGGGCGCCTTCCCCGCCCGACGTGACCCGACCTGCCCGGCCGGCGCCCTGCCGACGTCGATCGCGGTCGCGGGTTCACCTTCAGACACTCAGCCTTGACCCCGTTCAGCGACCAGTTGCAGGGCGATGTCGATGATCATGTCCTCCTGCCCGCCCACGTATTTCGCGGCGCCGACGCGGTACAGAATTTCGTGCGCAGGGACGTCGTAGCGTTCGGCCGCGCGCTCCGCGTGCAGGAGGAAACTCGAGTACACCCCGGCGAAACCCTGCACGATCGACGACCGGTCCATCACCGGAAGCCGCGTGATGTAGGGCTTCACGACGTTCTCGGCCGCGTCCATCAGCACGTCCTTGTCGACGCCGGTACGGATCCCGAGCCGTTCGAACGTCGCCGCGAGGACCTCGGTCGGCGAGTTGCCCGCGCCGGCGCCGAGCGCCACCAGCGAACCGTCGATCTGCCGGGCGCCCGCGCGATAGGCGAGCACCGAGTTCGCGACGCCGAAGCTCAGGTTCTGGTGCCCGTGGTAGCCGACCTGCGCCTGGTCCCCGAACTCCGCCACCAGCGCGGCGACCCGTTCACCCGCGTCCTCCAGGATCAAGGCCCCGGCGGAGTCGACGACGTACACGCACTGACACCCGGCGTCGACCATGATCCGGCCCTGTTTCGCCAAGTCCTCGGGCGTGGACATATGGGACAGCATCAGGAAACCGACCGTCTCCAGCCCGAGGTCCCTCGCCGCGCCGAAGTGCTGGACGGAAACGTCGGCCTCGGTGCAATGGGTCGCGATCCGGACGGCGCCCGCGCCGAGATCGGCCGCCACCCGCAGGTCGCCGACCGTGCCGAGCCCCGGCAGGAGCAGCACCGCGATCTTCGCGTGGCGTGCCTCGTTGACCGCCGCGGCGATCAGTTTCCGTTCGTCGACAAGGGAAAAGCCGTAGTTGAACGTCGAGCCGCCGAGCCCGTCGCCGTGGCTGACCTCGATCAGCGAGACCCCGGCATCGTCCAGGGCCCGGACCGTGTCACGCACGTTCTTCTCGGTGAACTGGTGCGCCATCGCGTGACTGCCGTCGCGCAGGCTCGTGTCGACCAGCCGGACCTCACGGTCGATCTCGTCCCACTTCACGCCGCCACCTCCTGAGTCGCCAGTAGATCGCCGACACGGGCGGCCGCTGCCGTCATGATGTCGAGGTTCCCGGCGTATTTCGGCAGGAAGTCCCCGTTCCCGGCGACTTCCAGGAATACCGCGACCCGCGCCTGCCCGCTCCAGCCCGGCCGGGGCGGGTCGTATTGCGGATCCGCCTTGAGCGTGTAACCCGGCACGTAGGCCTGGACGGTCTCGACCATCCGGTGGATGGATTCGGTGACCGCGTCGAAGTCCGCCTCCGGGTCGATCGCGCAGAACACCGTGTCGCGCATGATCATCGGCGGCTCGACGGGGTTGATGATGATGATCGCCTTGCCGCGGCTCGCTCCCCCGACGAGTTCGATCCCGCGTGCCGTCGTCGCGGTGAACTCATCGATGTTCGCCCGGGTCCCGGGCCCCGCCGAACGTGACGAGACGGAGGCGACGATCTCGGCGTAGGGCACCGGCGTCACCCGGGACACCGCGTGCACGATCGGGATCGTGGCCTGGCCACCGCAGGTGATGAGGTTGACGTTCGGCACGTCCAGCCGCTCGGGCAGGCCCACCGCGGGGCAGGTGAACGGGCCGACCGCGGCCGGGGTCAGGTCGATCGCGCGGATCCCGGCGGCGGCGTAGCGCGGCGCGTTCGCCAAATGCGCCTTCGCCGATGTCGCCTCGAACACCAGGTCCGGCAGTTCGTCACGGGACAGGAGCCAGTCGACACCACCCGCGGACGTCTCCAGTCCCAGCTCGGCGGCCTTGGCCAGCCCATCCGAGTCCGGGTCCACGCCGACCATGTACCGCACCTCGACGTGTTCGCTGCGCCTCAGCTTCGCGAGCAGGTCGGTGCCGATGTTGCCGGGACCGACGATCGCGGCCACCGCTTTCCGTTGCGCCATGTCAGGTGACGCTCCCCGAGCGGATAGGGCACACTCAACCCATGCGTGCCGCTGGGCGGAACGACGACCCGGAACGAACCGGAGCGGACGGCCTCGTCGCCGCCCGGGTCACCGCGCTGCTCTCGGCGTTCCGGCCCGGCGACGACGCGCTCGGCGTTTCCGAACTGGCGCGGCGGACCGGACTGGCGAAGTCGACCGTTCACCGGCTCACCGGTCACCTGGTCGCGACCGGACTGCTCGAACGCGAAGGCGTGGCGCTGCGGCTCGGGCTGAAGCTGTTCGAGATCGGCCAACTGGCGGTACGGCGCCGTGGATTGGTCGAGGCGGCGCGTCCGTACCTCGCCGATCTCCGCGAGGCGACCCGCAACACCGTGCACCTCGCGGTGCTGGAAGGCACCGAAGTCGTCTATCTCGACATCCTGCGCGGCCCCGACGCGCCGTCGCTGCCGTCCCGGATCGGCGGCCGTTTTCCCGCGCACGCCACCGGTGTCGGAAAAGCGATCCTCGCGTTTTCCCCGGAATCCGTGGTGACACAGGTGATCGACGCCGGGTTGCCCCGGGTCAGTGTCCGGACGATCACCGTCGCCGGATTGCTGCGCCGTCAGCTCGCGAAGGTCCGCAGCGACGGGATCGCGCTCGAACGGGAGGAGTCCGGCGTCGGCGTCGTCTGCGCCGCGAGCCCGCTGCTCGACGCGAAAGGCGTTGCGGTGGCGGCGTTGTCGATCTCCGGCTGGGCGAATCGCATGCACACCAACCGCGTCGCGCCCGCGGTACGGACGGCCGCTTTGGCGTTGTCCCGCATGTTGTGAGATCTACGCGACGAGCCCTCGCCGGACCAGTTCGGGCCGGACACCTTCCCCGAACCAGTACGCCTCCTCCAGATGCGGGTATCCGGAGAGGACGAATTCCTCGATGCCGTGCGCGTGGTACTCCTCGATGAGATCGGCGACCTCGCGGTGACTGCCGACGAGCGCCGTACCCGCCCCGCCGCGCACCAGTCCGATGCCCGCCCACAGGTTGGGATGGATCTCCAGACCGCGGACGCCGCCGTCGGTCTTGCCGCCGTGCAGTGCCGCCATCCGCTGCTGGCCGACGGATTCGCTGCCGGACAACTGCTTCTGCGTGTGCGCGATCCGATCGGGGTCGATCGCCTCCAGCAGCTTGCCCGCCTCGGCCCACGCTTCGGCGGCCGTGTCGCGCGACAGGGTGTGCAGCCGGATGCCGAACCGGGGTTTCCGGCCCTGCTCCTCGGCGAGTTCCCGTACCTTGGCGATCTTTTCGGCGACCTGCGCGGGCGGCTCGCCCCAGGTCAGATAGACGTCGGCGTGCCGTGCGGCGATCGGAAACGCGGCCGCGGAAGAACCGCCGAAGTAGATCGACGGCACCGGATCCGGCACCGCCCGCGTGGTCGCGCCCTCGACCTTGAGATGCTCGCCGTCGAAGTCGAACGGCTTGCCGCTCCACACTCCGCGCACGATCTCGAGGAACTCGCCGGTGCGGGCGTAGCGCTGGTCGTGGTCGTGCCAGTCGCCGAACCGGCGTTGCTCGACCGCGTCGCCGCCGGTGACGACGTTGAGCAGCACGCGTCCCTGCGAAATCCGCTGGAAGGTGCCCGCCATCTGCGCGGCGAGTGTCGGCGAGACGGTGCCCGGCCGGAAGGCGACCAGGAACTTGAGGGTTCTCGTCTCGCGGATCAGCGCGGCCGTCGTCAGCCAGGCGTCCTCGCACCAGGTCCCGGTCGGGGTCAGGACCCCTTCGAAACCGTTGGCCTCGGCGGCACGGGCGACCTGGGCGAGGTAGTCGAGGCTCGGCTCGCGGGCGGCGGTCGCGCCGGCGGCGCGACTGGCGTGGAAGTGCTCCACGATCGTCCGGCCGTCCCCGGTGGTGGGCAGGAACCAATGCAGCTTGAGCGTCACGCTTCCGAGCTTCGGCGTCCGGGACGACCCGGGTCAATCAGTGCGCCTCGCGTCCCGCGATCTGGACGCCTCCTCACCCGCTCAGCCGCCGAACATCAGCCGCCATTCGCCCAGGGACTTCGGCTGGAACACGAAGTTCGTGTCCTTTACGTGCGAAAGGTTCGCCGACGGCTCGGCCGAGTACTGGTGTCCCGGGTAGACGACCGGATCCCCGTCCAGCCCGGCCAGCCACTGGAGGCTCCGGTAGATCGCTTCCGCGTCACCGCCGGGGAAATCGGTGCGGCCACAGCCTTCGAGGAACAGCGTGTCCCCCGAGACGAGTCGTCCGTCGACGAGAAAACACTGGCTGCCCGGGGTGTGCCCCGGCGTGTGCAGGAGGCGGATCGGGACCGCGCCGACCTCGAGGACGTCGTCGTGGTCGTGCGAGCGCAGGTCGGTCTCCGAGACCCCGGTGATCCGGCGGACCCACTCGGCTTCCGCGCCGTTGACGTGGATCGGGACCTGGACGCGTTCCAGCAGCTGTGCGATCCCCGGTAGCGAGAAGCCCATCATCTCGCCGCCGACGTGATCGGGGTGGTGATGCGTGGCGAGGACGCCGGTCAGCCGCATGCCGTCGGCTTCCAGCAGGTCGAGCAGATCACCGACTGCGTACGCCGGGTCGACGATGACGGCCTCGTTCGTCTCCCGGTCGCCGATCAGATAGGCGAAGTTGACCATCTGCGTCGCGACCGGATCCCCCACCGCGAAGTCACGGCCCGCGAGCAACTGCCGGAAGTACAGCCTGTCAGCCATGGCGCACACCTTACGGTGCGCTACTCCCCCACGGTGCCGTCGGCCAGCTCTCGCAGCACGTCCAGGTGCCCGGTGTGCCGCGCGGTCTCCTGGAGCACGTGCGCCAGCACCCAGCGGACGGTGAAGTTCCCCGACCGGCGTGCCCGCTCGCCCGGTGACACCCCGGCCAGCGACGACTCCGAAAGCGTCCACTCCGCGCGGTACGCCTCGACGACCGAGCGCGGGTCGTCGTCCTCGGTCAGATCCCAGCTGGGATCCGGTGAGCCTTCCCACAGCGACGGCAGATCGGCGCCGCCCGCCTCGATCGAGAGCCACCAGCGCTCGACCGCGGTCAGATGCTTGAGCACCCCCAGCGCACTCATCCGCGGGGACGACGGCAGCGGTGTCGCGGCCGCCTGTTCCCTGGTCAGCCCGGCGACCTTGTTCACCGCGGTGGCACGGAGGAAGCGCAGGAAGTCCCACTGGATCCCGGCTTCGTCCTCGGCGATCCCGTCCGGCCAGGTCCGGTCCACCGGCTCGGCACCACTCGAACTCGTGTTCGACATGTGGCCACCTTACACATCGGCGAACTCGCGTGATCAGACGGCGAACTCGCGTGCTTGGGCGCGGATCTCGTGAGATCGGCGCTCAAGCACGCGAGATCGCCGTGTGGACACGGCAGGACACTAGATGAGTCAAGGACTCGACATGCCCGGGTGGCCGCGGCCGTCTCGGTCGCGGACGCCCCTTCGGCGCGAACCAAGGTCGTGAAGGCCTCCTTGCCTACCTTGAGGGTAAGCAAGGAGGCCTTCACGACCTTGACAGTCACAGCGCCCCACTGAGCTTCACGTGATTTTCACGGAATCAACCGTCTAGGCTGACGCGTCATGTGGTGGGGATTGGCCTGTGCGTTCTTCGCGGCCTGCGCGTACGGCGTCGCTTCGGTGATGCAAGCGATCGCCGCGAAGGCGACCTCGGGTACCGAAGACCGGGTCGACCCCAAACTTCTCGTGCGGGTGCTGCGGCAGTGGAAGTTCGTCGCGGGCCTCGCACTGGACGTCGTCGGGTTCGTCGCCCAGCTCGTCGCCCTGCGGGTGCTGCCGCTGTTCGTGGTCCAGGCGGCGCTGGCGGGAAGCCTCGCCGTGACAGCGGTCGCCGCGCGGACGCTCGGTGTCCGATTGGGACGTCGCGAATGGACGGCGGTCGCGGTCGTCTGCGCCGGGCTCGCGCTGCTCGGGATGTCGGCGGAGAGCGAAGGCTCGTCGACGACCGGGCTGGGTTTCCGGCTCGTGCTGATCGGCGCGGTGGTCGTGCTCGGTACGGCCGGGATGCTCGCCGGCCGCGCACCACGGCGGATCCGGACACCGGCGCTGGGCCTGATCGCCGGACTGTGCTTCGGCGTGGTCGCCCTGTCCGGCCGCGTGCTCACCAGCCTCGCCCCACTGGACCTGCTGACCGACCCGGCCACCTACACACTGGCCGTGGCGGGCGCGCTGGCGATGTTGTTCTACGCCACCGCGCTGCAACGCGGCAGTGTCACCACTTCGACCGCGATGATGGTGATCGGCGAGACCGTCTTCCCTTCCCTGATCGGTGTTCTCGTGCTGGGCGACACCACGCGCCCCGGGTTCGCGGCGGTGGCGGTGGTCGGGTTCGCGCTCGCGGTTTCGGCGGCGCTGGCGCTGGCCCGCTTCGGCGAGCCCGCCCCGATCGAACCGGTCAGCGCGCCGCTCGGTTGACCCCGCGCCGGGACACCAGCAGCCAGGCCAGATACAGCCCGCCGATGGCGCCGGTCACGAGCCCGACGGGCAGACCGGCGAGCACCTGCTGGGTGATCAGATCGCTCGTCACCAGCAGGAGCATGCCCATCAGCGCCGCCGCGGCGAGCCCGGGTCCCGAAGACCGCGTGAGCCGCTTCGCCAGCTGAGGCGCGGCGAGTGCCAGGAACGCGATCGGACCGGCGGCCGCCGTCGCGATCGAACACAGCCCGACGCTCACGCCGAGGAGCACCATCCGGCTCCGCTGGACCGGCACGCCGAGCCCCTTGGCCGAGTCATCGCCCATCTCCAGCAGGGAAAGCCTTCTGCCGTAGACCAAGGCGGGCGGCAGCAGTACGGCGACCGCGATCGCGACCGGGACGACGTGTTCCCAGCCGCGTCCGTTCAGCCCGCCGACCAGCCAGGCCTGCGCGGCGAGGCCGTCCTGCCAGGAGGCACGGGTGATCAGGTACGAGTTGAACGCGAGGAGCATCGCGTTCACCCCGATCCCGACGAGGATCAGGCGGAAGGCGTGCACGCCGCCTTTGAACGCGAGCAGCGTGATGAGCACCGCGGTCACGATGCCGCCGATCAGCGCGCCGAGCGAGACCGCGAGCATTCCGCCGTGGATCACCACGATCATCAGCAAGGCACCCGCCGACGCGCCTTGGGTGAACCCGATGAAATCGGGGCTGCCCAAGGGATTCCCGGAGAGGCTCTGCAGGATCGCGCCACTGACCGCGAGCGCGCCGCCGACCAGCAGCGCGGTCAGCAGCCGCGGCAGGCGCAGCGTCGTCACGATGAACTCGGTGCTCCGGTCGCCGAAGCCGAACAACGTCTGGATGACCTCGCCGACCGACAGCGGATAGTCGCCGGTGGTCATGCTCACCGCGCCGACGAAGAACACGGCGACGGCCAGCAGCACGACGACGATCGTCGCCCTCGGCGTGACGCGCAGGGACACGCCCCCGCCAGGGGTGCGCAGGACGCGGGTGGTCATCGGGGGTCGCTCCTTCATCGCGGTCACAGCCTGGCCAGCTTCCGACGGCGGCACAGCGCGATGAACACGGGTGCTCCGATGAACGCGACGACGATGCCCGCCTGCAGTTCCTCCGGCGGGTTCAGCACGCGGCCGACGACGTCGGCGCCGATCAGCGCGATCGGCGCGAGCAGCATCGAATACGGCAGCACCCAGCGCTGGTCGGGGCCGGCCAGCAGCCTCGCGGCGTGCGGCACGGCGAGCCCGAGGAACAGGACCGGCCCGACCGCCGCGGTGCCCGCGCCGCAGAGCAGGGTGATCACGATCGCGCCCATTACCCGGGTGCGGCCGACGTGGGCACCGAGCGCCTTCCCGGTCTGGTCGCCGAGCGCGAGCACGTTGAGCGGCCGGGCGAGCAACAGCGCGATGATCACGCCGACCACCACGAACGGCGAGATCTGCCAGAACACATCCCATTTGCGGCCGCTGAGCGAACCGACGTTCCAAAAGCGGAACTGGTTGAACGTCTCGGGCATCAGCAGCAGGATCCCGACGATGTAGGCCTGGAGCACCGCCATGACGGCCGAACCGGCGAGGACGAGGCGGTCCGGCGTGGCGCTGCGGCCCGCCGAGCCGAGGAGATAGACCACGACCGAGGCGATCGCCGCCCCGGCGAAGGCGAACCAGATGTAGCCCAGCACACCGGAGACCCCGACGAACGCGATGCCCGACACGACCGCGGCCGAGGCGCCGGTGTTGACCCCGAGCAGGCCGGGGTCGGCGAGCGGGTTCCGGGTGAGTGCCTGCATCACCGCGCCCGCCAGGCCGAGTGCCACACCGACGACCACTCCCAGCAGGGTCCGCGGGATACGGAGGTCGTGGATGATCACCGCGTCGGTCGAGCCGTCGTTGTGCCACAGCACCGACCAGGTGGAGGTGAACGGGATGCTCTTCGACCCCACCCAGATGCTGAGCAGGAACACCAGCGCCAGCAGGGCGAGTCCGAGCACCAGACCGCCGACGCGGAATGTCCGCGCCGCGGCGCTCGGCGGGGACGCCGCGACGGACGGGCGTTCGGTGACGGCCACGGAACCTCCTACGAAATGAGGCGAGGCTAACCGAACGCCGGAGTTCACCTCAACGAGCTACCTACTTAGACTAGCCTTACCTATCCAGAAGATCGGAGGCGCCGGTGTCCGCAACGGCCACCACCAGCCGGAGTGTCCTGCGCCAGGCGATCTCCGGCCAGCGACGGCAGGTCACCCTCGCGTCCGTGCTCGCCGCCGGGCATCAAGGCGGTGAAGCCCTCGTCCCGGTGATCATCGGTGTGGTGATCGACCAGGCGGTCGCCGGCGGCTCGGTGGGCACGCTCCTGTTCTGGCTCGCCGTGCTCGGCGTGGTCTTCGCGGGACTGTCCTACAGCTACCGGTTCGCCGCGCGCGCGGCCGAAGGTGCCTCGCTGCGGGCGGCGCACGACATCCGCATCGCGATCAGCAGGCGGGTCCTGCATCCCGGTGGCGGCGCCGAAAACGGCAAGCTGGCAGGCGAACTGGTCAACATCGGGACCAGCGACGCGCAGCGGGTCGGGGTGGTGAACGCGGCGCTGCCGTTCGGGATCGCCGCACTCGCCGGAGTGCTGGTCAGCGCCGTCGCTCTGCTGCGCATGTCCGTTCCGCTCGGCTTGCTGGTCCTTTTGGGCACGCCGCCGCTGCTGTACCTCGCGCATCTCATCGGCAAGCCGCTGGAGCGTCGCAGTGAGGCCGAACAGGAGCGTTCCGCGCACGCTTCGGGCGTCGCCACCGATCTGGTCTCAGGCCTGCGGGTGCTCAAGGGCATCGGCGCCGAACCGGCCGCCGTCGCCCGCTATCGCGACACGAGCCAGAACTCCCTCGCCGCGACCTTGCGCGCCGCGCGGGCCAAGGCTTGGCACGACGGCGCGGTCCTCGCGCTGACCGGGATCTTCATCGCGATCGTCGCCCTCGTCGGCGGACACCTCGCGTCGTCGGGAGCGATCAGCGTCGGCGACCTCGTCGCGGCGGTCGGTCTCGCCCAGTTCCTGCTCACGCCGTTCCTGATCTTCTCGTGGGTCAACGGCGAACTGGCGCAGGGCCGCGCGTCGGCGTCCCGGGTGGCCGACCTGTTGACCACCCCGCCGAAGGTCGAGGCGGGCGACGGCGAACTTCCGCTGCCCGCCACCGGGAACGTCCGATTCACCGACGTCTCGTACGGCAGCCTCCGCGGTGTCGACCTCGACATCCCGGCCGGGCAGCTGGTCGGCGTCGTCGCCACCGATCCCGCCACCGCGACCGACCTGCTCGACTGTCTCGGCCGCGCGGGCGATCCGGCCGAAGGCGAGGTCCGCGTCGACGGCGTCGATCTGTCCACTGTGGACCCCGAGCGGGTACGGGAAGTCGTCCTGGTCGCCGCGCACGACGCGGATCTCTTCGAAGGAACGCTGGCGGAGAACGTCAACGCCGGTGGCCCCGCGCACGACGAGGCCTTGGCCGCGTCGGCGGCGGACGAGGTCGCGTCGGCCCTGCCCGACGGGACCTCGACCGCGGTGACCGAACGCGGGCGTTCCCTTTCCGGCGGCCAGCGGCAACGCGTCGCGCTCGCCCGCGCCCTCGCCGCGGAGGCCCCGGTGCTCGTCGTCCACGACCCTACGACGGCGGTGGACACGGTGACCGAAGCGAAGATCGCCTCCGGGCTCGCCCGGCTACGACAAGGACGGACCACGATCCTGGTGACCACCAGTCCCGCCCTGCTCGCCGTCACCGACCGCGTCGTCGTCCTCGACGGCGGCCGGGTCTCGGCAGAGGGCGTCCACGCCGAACTCGCGCATGAACGCGCCGACTACCGCGCGGCGGTGCTGTCATGACCCGCGAACTCCTCCCCACCGCCGACGGCAAGCGGATCCGCGCCGTCCTCGGTGAACTTCTCCGCACCTCGAAGGGCCGTGCCGCCGGCGCGCTCGCGATGCTCGTCGGCGCGACCGCGATCGGGTTGCTCACCGTTCGCCTGCTAGGCCACATCGTCGATCTCGTCGTCGAGAACCGCCCCGCGACCGAACTGACCACCCCCGTGGTGGGGCTGGTCCTGGTCGCGGTCGCGCAGGCGATCGCGACGGCGCTGGGTGTCTCGCTGACCGCGAAGCTCGGCGAAACGCTGCTGGCGGAACTGCGCGAACGGTTCGTCGACCGAGCGCTGAGCCTCCCGCTGGAACAGGTCGAACGCGCGGGCTCCGGTGACCTGACCGCCCGCGTCACCAACGACGTCACGGTGGTCGCGAGGGCGGTCCGTGACGCGCTGCCCGAACTCGGCCGCTCCGTGCTGACGATCGTGCTGACCCTCGGCGCGCTCGCCGTCCTCGACTGGCGGTTCCTCCTGGCCGCGCTGCTGGCGACGCCGATCCAGCTGCACACCGTCCGCTGGTACGTCCGCAACGCCGTCCCGCTCTACGCGAAGCAGCGGATCGCGACGGGTTCGCAGCAGCAGCAACTGCTCGACACGATCGGCGGCGCGAAGACCGTCCGCGCGTTCCGCCTCGCCGACGCCCACGTGGAGCGCGTCCGGCAGCGGTCCGAGGGCGCGATGGACCTGATGCTGCGCGGTGTCCGGCTGATGACGAAGTTCTTCGCCCGGCTCAACCTCGCCGAGTTCGTCGGTCTCTCCGCCGTGCTCGCGGCCGGTTTCCTGCTGGTGGGCGCCAACGCGGTGACGGTCGGCGCGGCGACCGCGGCGGCACTGTACTTCCACAGCCTGTTCGGTCCGATCAACACCGCGCTGGCGCTGGTCGACGACGCGCAGGCGGCCGCGGCGAGCCTGGCCCGGCTCGTCGGTGTCGCCGATCTGCCCGCGCCGCAGGAACCCCAGCGGCCCGCGAAACCCGTTGACGCCTCGGTGAAGGCGGCCGGGATTTCGCACTCCTATGTGGACGGACACCCGGTACTGCGCGACGTCGACCTGAGCCTCTCCCCCGGCGAGCGGGTCGCGCTGGTCGGGGCGAGCGGCGCCGGGAAGACGACGCTGGCCAAGCTGATCGCCGGGATCCACACCCCGGGCTCCGGCGCGGTCTCCGTCGGCGGGGTGCCGCTCGGCGAACTCGGGCCATCCGCCACCCGGCAGGCTGTCGCGCTGATCAGCCAGGAGGTGCACGTCTTCGCCGGTTCGCTGGCGGACGATCTCCGGCTCGCGCGGCCCGGCGCGTCCGACGTGGAACTGCTGGCGGCGCTGGAAAAAGTCGGCGCGCGAGGCTGGGCGGAGGCGCTGGGCGAAGCTCTCGCGACCGTGGTCGGCGAAGGTGGTCACCAGCTGACGGTCACCCAATCCCAGCAGCTGGCGCTGGCCAGGCTGGTCCTCGCGGACCCGCCGATCGCGATCCTCGACGAGGCCACCGCCGAAGCCGGGAGCGCGGGTGCGAAGACCCTCGAAGCCGCCGCCGCGGCCGCTCTCGAGGGCCGGACCGGTCTCGTCGTCGCGCACCGGTTGACCCAGGCGGCGGCTTCGGACCGGGTCGTCGTGCTCGACGCGGGTGTGGTCGTCGAAAGCGGGACGCACGACGAACTCGTGGCCTCCGGTGGTCGGTACGCAACGCTTTGGGCGGCCTGGTCGGACAACCGTTCACGGACGTGACCCGGGACGCAGCGTCGCCGGTTGCATTCGACCGTTCGGCGTCTTAGGTTAGGCAAACCTGAATCCGGCATTTTGTCGGACCGCCGATCATGAAGGACGGATGATGGCCCGAATTCCCACCCTCTCCGCCGTGCGCGGGCGCCTGAAGACCGCCGGCCTGCTGGCGTCCACCCTGGTGCTGGCCGCCTCGCTCACCGCGTGCGGAGGCGGCGGTGAGTCGGCCACCCCGGCCGCGCAGAACTCCGCCGGCTCGCCGGTCGACGCGAACGCGTTCCCGACGACGATCGAGCACAAGTACGGCAGCACCACCATCACCCAGGAGCCCAAACGCGTCGTCACGGTCGGGCTGACCGAACAGGACGCGCTGCTCGCCCTCGGCGTCGTCCCGGTCGGGGTCACCGACTGGCTCGGCAAGTTCCCCGGCACCATCGCCCCGTGGGCGACCGACAAACTCGGCGGCGCCGCGCTGCCCGAGGTCCTCAAGGACGTCGACGGGCCGCAATACGAGAAGATCGCCGCGCTCAAGCCGGACCTGATCATCGCGCTGTACTCCGGGCTCACCAAGGAGCAGTACGACAAACTGAGCCAGATCGGCGTCCCGGTCGTCGCGCAGCCCAAGGAGTACAACGACTACGGCATCCCCTGGAACGAGGCGACAAAGAAGGTCGGCCAGGCCGTCGGGCGCGCCACCAAGGCGAACGAACTGGTCAAGGGCGTCGAGGACAAGTTCGCCCAGGTCCGCAAGGACCACCCGGAGTTCGCCGGCAAGTCGGCGCTGATGGCGTCGACCTACGAGGGTTACTTCGTCTACGGCAGCCAGGACGGGCGCTCGCACATCCTCGAATCGCTCGGCTTCAAGCTGCCCGCCGACCTCGACGCCGTCATCGGTGACAAGTTCGGCAAGAGCCTCAGCGCCGAACGGACCGACCTGCTCGACCGCGACGCGCTCGTGTGGCTCATCGACACCCCGGCCAAGGCGCAGGAGATCCTCGGCAAGGACGCGCTCTACACCGGCCTGAAGGTGGCGAAGGAAAAGCGTGAGGTCTTCATCGAGAACGAAGGCACCTATGGCAGCGCGGTCTCGTTCGTGACCGTGCTGAGCCTGCCGTACGTGATCGACCGGATCGTCCCGCAGCTCAGCGCCGCGGTCGACGGCGACCCGAAGACCGAGGTCAAGCCCGCGTCCTGACCGGGCGCAGCGAAGAACAGGGCCGCGAGCTTTCCGCTCGCGGCCCTGTTTCCGTGCGTGGGCGGCGAACTCTCGTGATTGAACGGCGAACTCGCGTGATCAGACGGAGAACACGACGATCGGCTCGGCCGAGGTCGTGTCATCCGTTCAATCACGCGTGTTCTCCGTCTGATCACGCGAGTTGTCCGTCCAGACACGCGAGTTACGTGTCTGATCACGTGAGGTACGTGGTCAGGACTCCATGGCCTTGATGAGCGAAGCGGGCCGCAGGTCGGTCCAGTTGGTCTCGACGTACTCGAGGCACTCCGGGCGCGAAGCCGGGCCGAACTTCGTGGTCCAGCCCGCCGGGACCTCGACGAACTCGGGCCAGAGGCTGTGCTGTCCCTCGTCGTTGACCAGCACCAGGTACGTGCCGTCGGGGTTCTCGAACGGGTTCGTCATGCCTTGTTCTCCTTCTGTGTATCCGCTGTATCCGCCCGGCGGCTGAGCGCGTCCAGTGCGGCGAACCAGTCCTCCGCCAGCGCCCGTACCGACCCCTCGGTCAGCACGGCCTCCGGCCATGACCAGTGTGCGCCCAATTCGGGACCACCGGGGCGGTCCTCGGTCAGTGCGTTGATCGTGAGCGCGTGCGAGACCGGCATCCCGTCGTCCGCGCCGACTTCGGCCGCTTCAGCCTCCGCCGCGTACGACCAGTCGGTCGCCTCGGGGACGCCGATGCGGCCGAGGTAGTTGAACTCGATCTGCGGTTTCGCGAACTCCGCGAGTTCGGGACCGGTGCGCGGGTCGAGATACCGGAGCACGCCGTGCCCGATCCCCGCGTCCGGCAGGCCGTCGAGGTGCGCCCGCACCCGATCGAGCGCGACACCGGCCGCGGCACCACCCGCGAACGCGTCCTCCAGGTCGAGGTCGCCGAGGTCGAGGCACACCGGGACGACGCTGGTGAACCAGCCGACGGTCCGCGAAAGATCCGCGCCACCGGCCAGTTCCTCCTCGCGACCATGCCCTTCGACGTCGACCAGGATCGCCCTGCCCTCGTCCCGGCGCCACCGGGCGACGGCGAGCGCGAGGCCCGTGAGCAGGACGTCGTTGACCGTCGCGCCGAACGCCGACGGCACGTGGGACAGCAGCGGGGCCGTGCGTTCGGCGGGCAGTGTCAGCGACACCTTCTTCACGGTTCCCAGCACGTCACGAGCGGGGTCGAGCGGCCGGTCCAGCGGGAGCGGATCCCCGCCGCCCAGCACCGACTTCCACCGGTCCATCTCGCCTTCGCGCTTCTGGGTGGACAGCGCCTCCGACCACCGCCGGAACGGCGTGTCCACAGAGGACAGCTCAGGCGCCCGGCCGAGAACGACCGCCTCCCACGCGGAAGCGAGGTCCGGCAGCAGGATCCGCCACGAGACACCGTCGACGGCCAGGTGATGGATCATCAGCAGTAACCGTCCGGGCTCGGACGGTCCCGCGTCGAACCACGTCGCGCCCATCATCACGCCGGAGTCCGGGTCGAGCCGGGCCCGGGTCGGCTCCGCGTGCCGCTCGATCACCGCGAACAGGTCGGCGCCTTCGACGTCGACACGCTCGATGAGGACGTCGACAGACTCGGACACCCGGAGTGCCCAGCCGTTCACCGATCGGTCGAGCCGTGCGCGCAGCATGTCGTGCCGGGCGACGACAGCGCCGAGCACGGTCGCCAACTGGTCGCCGGTCATCCCCGACGGCGTCCTCAGCAGGGCCGCCTGGTGGTATCCGGCGATCGGACCGCCGAGTTCGCGCAATGCGTGCATGATCGGCGTCAGCGGTACCGAGTCGTCGACCTCCAGGTTCTCGGCGATCTCGGCCAGCGCCGCGACCGTCCGCCGTGCGAACACCTCGTGCGGCGTGATCTTCAGTCCGGCCGCACGCGCCCGGCTGACCAGCCGCATTGCGACGATACTGTCCCCGCCGAGGGCGAAGAAATCGTCGTCGGCACCGAGTTCCGGCACGCCGAGCACTTCCGCGAACAGCGCGCACAGCGTCTTCTCCCGCGCGGTCTCAGGCGTCCGGCCACCGGCCAGCTCCGTGTAGTCCGGCGCGGGAAGCGCTTTACGGTCCAGCTTCCCGTTGGACAGCACCGGAAGCGCGTCGAGTGCTACGAACGCCGCCGGGACCAGGTAGTCCGGCAAGGTCTCGGCAGCGAAACGCCGAAGTTCCGTGAGGTCCACAGTGGACACCACGTAAGCCACCAGCTGCTTGACCCGCGGGCGGTCCTCGCGCACCAGGACGACAGCCTGTGTGACCTCGTCGTGTCGCTCGAGTACGGCTTCGACCTCGCCCGGTTCGACTCGGAAGCCGCGGATCTTCGCCTGGTCGTCGGCGCGCCCGCCGAAGTCCAGCCGCCCGTCCGCGGTCCACCGGGCGAGGTCGCCGGTGCGGTACATCCGCGCGCCCGCAGGGCCGAACGGATCCGCCACGAACCGTTCCGACGTCAGCGCGGCCCGCCCGAGGTAGCCCCGGGCGAGACCGGAACCGGCGAGGTACAACTCACCGGTGACGCCGGGCGGCACCGGCCGTAGCGCCGCGTCCAGCACGTAGGCACGGGTGTTCGCGATCGGACGGCCGACCAGTGGTTTTTCGCTGTCACCGATCCGCGCGACCAGTGCGTCCACTGTGGACTCCGTCGGCCCGTACAGGTTGAAGGCCTCGGTTCCGTCCAGAGTGGCCAGACGGCGCCACAGGCTCTCGGGCACCGCCTCGCCGCCGACGCCGATCACGGCCAGCGGGCACCGGTCGCCGTCGAGCAGACCGGCGTCCGCCATCTGCGCGAAGAACGACGGTGTGACCTCGATGAAGTCGAAGCTGTCCCGTTCGATCATCGCGGCCAGTAGTTCGGGATCGCGACGGGTCTCCTCGTCCACGATGTGCACGGCGTGCCCGTCGAGCAGCCACAGCTGCGGTTGCCAGGAGGCGTCGAAGGAGAACGACCAGGCGTGCCCCACCCGCAGATGCGGCTTGCCGGTCGCCTCGACCGCGGGCCGGTGCAGGGTGGCGCGATGACTGTGGAACAGGTTCACCACACCGCGATGCGGGACGACGACCCCCTTGGGCGTCCCTGTCGAACCCGACGTGTAGATCACGTACGCCGGATGGTCCGGGCTGAGCGGGCGGACGCGGTCCCGATCGGTCAGGTCGTGTGCCAGGCGGTCTTCGGTGACGAGCGCGCACAGCACCAGCGTCTCGATCTCGTTCCGGGGCAATGACTCCAGCAGCTCGGGCTCGGTCAGGATCAGCTTGGGCCGCGCGTCGGTCAGCATCGCGACGAGCCGTTCGGCCGGGTAGTCCGGGTCGAGGGGCAGATACGCCGCCCCCGCCTTGTGGACTGCGAGGATCGCCAGCAGCACGTCCGCCGAACGCGGCAGCGCCAAGGCGACGAAGTCTTCGGGACCCACCCCGTGGGCGACCAACGCCCGGGCGAGCCGGTTGGCGCGCTCGTTCAGCTCGGTGAAGGTCAAGGCGACCTCGCCGGACACCACCGCCGTCGCTTCGGGCGAACGCCGGACCTGCACCTCGAACAAACCGGCCACAGTGGACGGTGCGACGTCGAGCGCCGGACCGTTCCACTCGCGGACGACCCGGTGAAGGTCGGCCTCGGCCAGGATGTCGACCCTGCCGACGGGAACGTCCATATCGGACACCATCGCGGCGAGGACCCGCTCCATCGCGACCGGAAGCCGTTCCGGCAAAGCGGCCTCGAACAGGTCGGCGCGGTACTCGGCGGTAAGTTTCAACCGGGTGCCGGGTTCCACCGCCCAGGTGAGCGGATAGTGCGTGGAGTCGTCGTGCCGCACGATCTCCCCGCGCAGCCCCATTCCGGTCTCGTCGTCTTCCGCGCCCGGGTAGCTCTCGAACACCATCAGCGTGTCGAACAGCTCCCCCAGCCCGGCATCTCGCTGGATGTCGGCGAGACCGAGGTGCTGGTGCGCGATCAGGCCGGACTGCTCGTCCTGGACCCGGCCGAGCAGCGCACCCAGCTTTTCGGCCGGGTCGAACACGATCCGGACCGGGAGCGTGTTGATGAACAGGCCGATCATCCGCTCGACCCCGGCCAGTTCGGGCGGACGCCCGGCGACCGTCGCGCCGAACACGACATCCGACCGGCCGGTCAGCCTGCCGAGCACGATGCTCCACGCGGTCTGGACCAGCGTGTTCAGCGTCAGCCCTCGCGAGCGGGCGAGTTCGGCCAGCGCGCTGGTCGCCTGCTCCGACAGTTCCAGCGAACGGCGCTCCGGCAGCGCTGGGATCCGCTGAGGGTCGTGCGGAACGATGTGGGTCGGCTCGGCCAGCCCGTCGAGCGCCTGCCGCCAAGCGGCTCCAGCAGCCTCGCGATCCTGGTCTCCGAGCCAGCCGAGATGGTCGCGATACTGCCGGGCGGGTGCCAGGTCCGCGCCCGCGTACAGCTGGGACAGCTCCGCGAACAACTGCGGCACCGACCAGCCGTCGAGCAGCACGTGCTGATGGGTAAACACCAGCCGGTGCCGCCCCTGCGGCAGCGCCAGCAGCAGGAAACGCAGCAGAGGAGCGGACGCCGGATCGAACCGGCGCCGGTCACCGGCCATTTCCGCTTCGACGGCGTCAGCCGAGTCCACGAAACGCCAGGGAACCGTGACCGACCGCGCCACCAGCGCGACCGGACGGCCGGAGGCCAGGTAGCGGTATCCGGTGCGTAAGACGGAGTGGCGGTCGACGAGTGCCTGCGCGGCGTCACGCAATCGCGCCGGATCAAGTGGTCCGTCGAGGTCAAACGAGACTTGGACGGTGTAGACGTCGGGTCCGTCGCCATCCATCGTCGCGTGGAACAGCAACCCGGCCTGCAACGGCGTCAGCGGCCACACCTCGGCCGTGTCCGGTGCGGCTTCGAGGATCTCGGTGCGCTCGGCGGAATCGAGGTCCACCAACGGCTTCCCGCTCACCGCGGCGGGGGCGTCGAGCCGCACCGAACTGACCTCGGCCAGTGCCGCGACGGTCCGTTGCCGGAAGACGTCGCGCGGACTAAGCAGCAGCCCGGCACTCCGCACGCGGCCGACCAGTTGCATCGCGACGATGCTGTCGCCGCCGAGACGGAAGAAGTCGTCGTGGATACCGACCTTCTCCAGACCGAGCACACCAGCGACCAGCGACGCGAGCAGTTCTTCCCGTGGAGTACGAGGAGTGTCGTCGGACACGGCCTCGGCGAAGTCCGGGGCGGGCAGCGCCTTGCGGTCGAGCTTCCCGTTGGGTGTCAACGGGAACTCGTCCAGCACCACGAACGCCGACGGCACCATGTACTCCGGCAGTGCGGCCTCCGCCAGCCGCAGGGTGTCTTCGACGTCGGCCGATCCGGCCAGGTAGGCGACGAGCCTGCCGTCCCGCAGGACCACCCGTGCCGGAACCCGCTGCGACAACACGGACTCGATCTCGCCCAGTTCGATCCGGAACCCGCGCAGCTTGACCTGGTCGTCGATGCGGCCGAGGTACTCGAGCGCGCCATCGGGACGCCATCGCGCGAGGTCACCCGTGCGATACATCCGCTCGCCCGCCACAAAGGGGTTGGCCACGAATCGTTCCGAGGTCAGTCCCGCCCGGCCGAGGTAACCGCGGGCGAGTTGCGCACCGGCGAGGTAAAGCTCACCGGGGACACGCGGCGGAACCGGCTGGAGCCGGGCGTCTAGAACGTGGACCTGCGTGTTCCACACCGGACGTCCAATAGGGACGGTGCCGTCGACGATCTCCCACGAGGTCACGTCCACCGAGGCTTCGGTGGGCCCGTAGAGGTTGTGCAGCGGGACGTCCACTCGTGCGGCGAGTTCCGGCGGTAGTGACTCGCCACTGCACAGGACCCGGCGGACGCCGTGCCAGTGAGGATCCTCGGCCAGGAACGCTTCCAGCATCGACGGGACGAAATGCAGCGTCGTGATCCCCTGGTCTCGGATCAGCGCCTGAAGGTACCGCGGATCCCGATGGCCGTCCGGTTTGGCGACCACCAGGGTCGCGCCGGTGATCAGCGGCCAGAAGAACTCCCACACCGACACGTCGAAACTCGACGGCGTCTTCTGCAACACCCGATCATCAGCCGTGAGACCGTACTCGTCCTGCATCCACAGTAGACGGTTCACGATGCCTTCATGAGGCACCACAACACCCTTGGGACGCCCCGTCGAGCCCGACGTGTAGATCACGTACGCCGGAGACGACGGGTCAACAACCCGGCCCAGGTTCTCTCCGGAGTAGCCGTCGAGGTCAGGCAAGGTGTCGAGAACGACCGCAGGACCGGCGTCTTCGAGCATGAAGGCCAGTCGATCGGCCGGATATTCCGTGTCGAGCGGCAAGTAGGCCGCACCGGCCTTGTGCACCGCGTACAACGCGACCACCAGATCGATCGACCGCGGCAGCGACACCGCCACCACCGACTCAACACCCACACCCTGCCCGACCAACCACCGCGCCAGACGATTCGCCCGAGCATTCAGCTCCACATAGGACACCACGACGTCCCCGAACACCACAGCGGAGGCATCCGGCGTCCGCACCACCTGCGCCTCGAACAACTCCGGCAACGTCACCACCGGGACCTCATGAGCCGTGCGGTTCCAACGCCCGAGCAGAGCGCGTTCGTCCTGGTCGATGACGTCGAGCGCGCCGACCGGGATCGCGGGATCCGCGGCCACCTGCTCCAGCACGGCGACCAGCCGCCGCGCGAATCCCTCGGCCGTGGCGTGGTCGAACAGGTCGGCGCTGTATTCGATCGCGCCCGAGATCCCATCGGGGTTCTCCAGGAAGCCGAATTCGAGGTCGAACTTGGCGACACCCTGCGCGAAGGCCTCCTGCTCCGCGCGAAGGCCGGACAGCCGCAGGCCCTCCCCTGATTCGGGCAGGTAGACCACCATCGCCTGGAACAACGGGTGGCGGGCCAGCGAGCGTTCCGGGTTGACCGCGTCGACCAGACGCTCGAACGGCAGATCCTGGTGCTCGAACGCGGCCAGGTCCGCCGCACGCACCCGTGAAAGCAGGTCACCGAACGCCGGGTCGCCGGACAGGTCGGTGCGCAGCACGAGCGAGTTCACGAAGAAACCGACCAGCGGCTCCAGCCGTTCGTCGGTACGGCCGGAACTCGGTGCGCCGAGTGGGATGTCGTCGCCGGCGCCGAGCCGGTGCAACAGCACCGCGACCGCGGCCTGCGCCAACATGAACATGCTGACGTCGTGCCGCCGTGCGACCTCGCGCAGGCGGCCGGTGAGGGCGGTGCCGATCGGGAAGGTGACGAGGCCACCGCGGTGGCTCGACTCGGCCGGACGCGGCCGGTCCGACGGCAGGACCAGCTCGTCCGGCAGTCCCGCCAGCTCGTCTCGCCAGAACTCCAGATGCCCGGAGGCCGTCGATTCCAGCAATTCCCGTTGCCATAAGGCGTAGTCCGCGTACTGGACCGGCAGTTCCGTCCACTGTGGAGCGTTCTCGGCGAGCCGGGCCTCGTACGCCGTGGCGAGGTCGGCCATCAGCGGCCCTTGCGACCACTCGTCCGTCGCCACGTGGTGCAGCACCAGCAGCAGAACGTATTCCCGCTCCGACACGGCGAAGACCGTCGCCCGGATCGGGAGTTCCTCGTCGAGGGCGAATCCGCGAGCGACCTCAGCGGACAGATCCCCAGCTTCGGTGAACACGACTTCAGGTCGCGCGTCCGTGAGGATCCGCTGCGTGACAGCGCCGTCCTCCTCTACGAACACGGTCCGGAGCGTTTCGTGCCGCTCTACGACGTCGCCGATGGCCGCCTGTAACGCGTCCGCGTCCAGCTCGCCGTGCAGACGCCAGGCGAGTGGGATGTTGTAGGTGGGCGTGACCCCTTCGAGCTGGTAGAGGAACCACAACCGTTGCTGCGCGGGTGAAAGCGGTAGGAGGTCCGGACGGGTACCGGCGCTCAAGACCGGCTGGGCCGACGGTCCCGTTAGCCGTTCGGCCAGCGCCGAGACGGTGGGGGCGTCGAACACGTCACGGACTGAGACCGTCGCGTCCAGGCTCGCCGAGATCCGGCTGACCAGGCGCATCACCAGCAGCGAATGCCCGCCGAGCGTGAAGAAGTCGTCATCGATCCCGACCCGCTCGACGCCGAGCACGTCGGCGAACAACGCGCACAACGCCTCTTCCCGCACATTCCGCGGTTCGCGGCCTTCGTTGGTCACGAACTCGGGTAATGGGAGCGCCTTGCGGTCGAGTTTGCCGTTCGGGGTCAGCGGGATCTCGTCAAGCACGACGAACGCCGACGGCACCATGTGCTCGGGCAGTTTCGCCGCGACCGCGTCCCGCAATCCGGTGTCGGACCCGACCACGTAGGCCACCAACCGGTCTTCACGAGCGACGACCATAGCGCGCGTGACAGACCCAGTAGCGGTCAGGGCCACCTCGACCTCACCGAGTTCGACCCGGAAGCCGCGGATCTTGACCTGGTCGTCAACCCGGCCCAGGAACTCCAGGACACCGTCGGCGGACCAGCGCGCGAGGTCGCCGGTGCGATACATGCGCTCCCCCACCGTGAACGGGTCCGCCACGAAGCGCTCGGCGGTCAGCCCGGGCCGGGCCAGGTATCCGCGTGCGAGCTGCGCACCGGCCAGGTAAAGCTCACCGGGGACACCCGGCGGGACCGGGTTGAGCCGGGCGTCCAGCACGTACGTCCGCGTGTTCCACACCGGACGTCCGATCGGGACCGACGGAGTCGTCTCGGCACCGGCGGGCCAAGCGGTGACGTCGACCGAAGCTTCGGTCGGCCCGTAGAGGTTGTACAGCGGGACGTCCACGCGGGCGGCCAGTTCCGACGGCAGCGCCTCACCACTGCAGATGACGCGCCGCAACCCTGTGCAGTCCGCCGTCTCCAGGAACAGTGCGAGCATCGACGGGACGAAGTGGACGGTCGTGATCCCGGCGGTGCGGATCAGCTCCGCGAGGTACGCCGGGTCCTTGTGTCCCTCGGGCTTCGCGACCACCAGCGTGGCACCGGTGATCAGTGGCCAGAAAAACTCCCACACCGACACGTCGAAACTCGACGGCGTCTTCTGCAACACTCGATCTTCGGCCGTGAGACCGTACTCGCCCTGCATCCACAGTAGACGGTTGACGATCCCCTGGTGAGGCACCACAACACCCTTCGGGCGCCCAGTCGAACCCGATGTGTAGATCACGTACGCCGGAGACGACGGGTCAACAACCCGGCCCAGGTTCACGTCGGGATAACTGTCCAAAATGGGCAGTCCGTCGAGAACGACCGCGGGAGCGGCGTCTTCGAGCATGAAGGCGATGCGATCCGCCGGGTAGTCGCGGTCGACCGGCAGGTAAGCCCCGCCCGCCTTGTGCACCGCGTACAACGCGACCACCAGATCGATCGACCGCGGCAGCGACACCGCCACCACCGACTCAACACCCACACCCTGCCCGACCAACCACCGCGCCAGACGATTCGCCCGAGCATTCAGCTCCACATAGGACACCACGACGTCCCCGAACACCACAGCGGGCGCATCCGGCGTCCGCACCACCTGCGCCTCGAACAACTCCGGCAGCGTCGCGACCGGGACCTCATGAGCCGTGCGGTTCCACTCGGTCATCCGCGCGAGTTCGTCGCCGACGAGGACGTCGAGCGTGGCGACCGGACGGCTCGGTTCGGCGGTGACCTGCTCCAGCAGGGACGCGAGCCGGTCGAGCAGCCACCTGGCTGTGGCCTCGTCGGCGAGGTCTTCCGCGTACTCCAGCATCAGCGTGGCGGTGTTCCCGGCGTCGACCATCGTGAAGTGCAGGTCGAACTTCGCCATGCCGGTGTCCATCTCGAACCACTCGGCGGGCAGGCCGAGCACGTCGTGGGCGCCGCTCTGCCGGTGATAGCCCACCATCACCTGGAACAGCGGGTTGCGTCCCGGCAACCGGGGCGGGTTCAGCTCCTCGACCACGCGCTCGAACGGCAGGTCACCGTGGGAGAACGCGGTGAGATCCGCCTCGCGTACCCGGTCGAGCAGCGCGGCGAACGTCGGCTCACCGGAGAGATCGGTCCGCAGCACCAGGGTGTTCACGAAGAACCCGACGAGATCGTCGAGCGCCGCGTCGGTCCGCCCCGCGATCGGGGCGCCCAGCGGGATGTCGTCGCCCGCGCCGGTCCGGTGCAGCAACGCGGCCACCGCCGCCTGGAGCACCATGAACGGGCTCGCTCCCGCCTTCGCCGCCAGATCGCGCACGGCGGCCGACAGTTCTTCGGACAGCCGGGAATTCACCTTCCCGCCGCGGCCGGTCGGCCGCAGCGGACGTGGGCGGTCCAGCGGCAGGGTCAGCTCGTCCGGCGCACCACGCAGGGACTCCGTCCAGAAGGCGACCTGATCGGCGCCGCGCTGGTCGAGGAAGTCTTGCTGCCACAACGCGAAGTCGGCGTACTGCACCGGGAGGTCCGTCCACACCGGACTCTCGCCGTCGAGACGGGCTCGATAAGCCGAGGTCAGGTCGGCCAGGAACGGGCGGTCGGACCATTCGTCGGTCGCGCTGTGGTGCAGGACCAGCGAGATCACCTGGTCTTCGGCGCCGAGCCGCAGCACCCGCAGCCGGACCGGGATCTCCCGCGCCAGGTCGAACGGCGTCCGCGAAAGCTCGGCGACGCGGGCGTCCAGCCCGGCCTCGTCACAGTCCTCGACAGCGAACGGGATCTCTGGCGCGTCGAGGACGCGCTGGTAGGGCTCTCCATCGTGCTCGGCGAAGACGGTCCGCAGTACTTCATGCCTGCCGAGAACGTCGCCCAGTGCGGCGCGCAGGGATTCGAAATCGAGTCCTCCGCGCAACCGGAAGGTCAGCGGGAAGTTGTAGGCGACCGCGTTCGCTTCCATCCGGTCGACCAGCCAGAGGCTTCGCTGGGCGGACGACAGCGGGACACGTTCGGGACGCCCGGCACGGACCACCGCCGGCCGCGCCGGTTCGCCACCGCCCGCGCGAGCGGCCAGTTCGGCGACCGTCGGCGCCTCGAACAGGTCACGGATGGCCAGTTCGGCGCGGAGTTCGGTCCGGGCCCGGCTGATGAGCCGGGTGGCGAGCAGCGAATGGCCGCCGAGGTCGAAGAAGCTGTCCTCGACGCCGACCCCGTCCAGCCCGAGCACCTCGGCGAAGAGCGCACACAGCGTCTCCTCCGCGACCGTCTCGGCCGGGCGGCTCTCGGCGAGCCGCACCGCCTGATCGGCCTCCGGCAGCGCCCGCACGTTGAGCTTGCCGTTGTCGGTCAGCGGCAACGCGCCGAGCGTGACGAACGCCGCCGGGACCATGTAGTCCGGCAGTTCCGTCTTGAGCCTGTCCCGCAGGCGTTGCACCAGTTCGCCGCCACCGCGGGCCGCGGTCGGGCTCGTGGCGTACTTGGCCAGGTTGGTGCCGGCCGAAACCGGCACGTGCACATCGGTGACCAGCGCGTTCGTCTGTCCCTTGTGGACGAACACCGCGTCGAAGGCACCGTCGGACGACCAGGTGCAGTGCACCCGGAAGCCGAGCCGGTCACCGAGTTCGTGCACGTCCTCGGGCTCGACCCCGCCTCGGGCACGGAACAACTCCAGGACGTCGATGAGCGGCGCACCGGCGTCCAACGCGCGGGTCGCCTCGACTTCCGGCGCCTGCCGGGCGTCCGGGATCCGGCTCACCCGCAGCGTTTCCGCGTCGGTGAGCCGCTCTTCCAACGCGGTGAGCGAGCCCACCTCGTCCCAGGACAGCCGCGGCGCCCGCGCCACCGACAAGGTCTCGGCGGGTGCCTTCACGAGCACCGCGTCGTAGCGGTACCGGCTCAGTTCGTTGTGCAGCCGGGCCCGTTTGATCCGGACCTGCGCCGCCACACCCGGAAGCCGCCGCGCGAGCGCGGTGAAGTAGTCCGGGTCGATCAGCAGTTCCTTCTCCAGCGCCGCCCCGCGTTCGATCGCCCGCCGCACCTGGGCGACGTCGGACGTGGCGTCGGCGCGGGTCAGCTGGATGGCGGTGTGGAAGGCACGGGCGAGCCGCAGGTTCCGGACGTCGCCGACGAACAGCGCGCCGCCGGGTGCGAGCAGGCCGATCGCCTGGGTGACGACGTCGGTCAAGTAGTCGATGCTCGGGAAGTACTGGACGACGGAGTTGATCACGATCGTGTCGAACCGTCCGGCGGGCAGGCCGTCGAACACGTGCGCCGGCTGGGCGCGCAGGTTCACCTTGGCCGCCAGCTCCGGGTCCTGTTCCAGCTCCCGGTTCAGTTTCGCGATCACCGGCGCGGCGAGGTCGGTGCCCCAGTACTCCCGGGCGAGCGGCGCGATCTGCCCCATCAGCAGACCGGTGCCGACCCCGATCTCCAGCACCCGCTCCGGTTTCAGTTCGGCGATCCGGTCCACGGTCGCCTGCCGCCATTCCCGCATGTGTTCCAGCGGGATCGGATCGCCGTCGTAGCTGGAATCCCAGCCCGCGAAGTCCTCGGTGAACAGGGCGGTCGGGATCTCGGTGTACTCGTCGGAGTAGATCTGCCGCCATTCGCCGACCTGGTCGGCCTCCGCCTCGGCTCGCGCGTCCCCGCTCAGTTCGGCCGGGACGACGTACCCGATGAGCCGCTGCAAACCCGGCGCGGACGGATCGGGCCACGCGATGACGGCCGCCTGCGCGACCTCCGGATACCGGCTGAGCGCGGTCTCGATCTCGCCGAGTTCGACCCGGTAGCCGCGGATCTTGACCTGGTCGTCGGACCGGCCGAGGAAGTCGAGATTGCCGTCCGGGCGGCGGCGCACCAGGTCGCCGGTGCGATACATGCGCCCGCCACCCGTGACGAACGGGTCGGCGACGAACCGTTCGGCCGTCAGGCCGGGACGCCCGAGGTAGCCACGGGCCAGACCCTCTCCGGCGATGTAGAGCTCACCCGCGACACCGTCCCGGACAGGCCGGAGCCAGGCGTCCACGATGTAGGCGCGGGTGTTCCAGATCGGCTTGCCGACGGTCGGGGTGTCGCTGTCGGTCGTGCCGCCGCCGAGTGTGTTGATCGTGTACTCGGTGGGGCCGTACAGGTTGTAGCCGTAAGTCCCGTCGGTGTCACGCAGCCGGTTCCACACCGACTCCGAGACCGCCTCGCCGCCGAGCAGGACGAGCGCGGGCCGGTGCCCCTCCAGCAGCCCTTCCTCGATCAGCAGGTGGGCGTACGTCGGCGTCACGTTGACGACGTCGACCTCGTGCTCGTCGCAGTACGCCACGAGCGCCCGCGCGTCGCGCCGCAGTTCTTCGTCACAGACGTGGACCTCGTGCCCTTCGACGAGCCACAGCAGCTCTTCCCAGGACATGTCGAAGGCGAACGACACGGTGTGCGCGATCCGCAGCCGCCGTCCGCCCGCCGACGCGATGGCCGGGGCGAAAATCGCGCCCTGGTGGTTGAGCTGCATGTTCGTCAGGCCGCGGTACGGCGTCACGACGCCCTTGGGTTTGCCCGTCGAGCCCGACGTGTAGATGACGTACGCCGGATGCTCCAGGCGATCCGCCCGGCCGCGCGCGAACAGCGGGCGTTCGACGTCGGAGATCGGGCCTTCGCCGAACGCCCTGTCCTCGTGGTCGTCGACGAGCACCCGCGGCGTGGTGTCGGGAAGGGTCGCCGAAACGTCCTTTGTGGACACGAGACACAGTGGTCCGGCGTCCTCCAGCATCACCGCGAGCCGGTCGGCCGGGTAGTCGAGTTCCAGCGGCAGGTAGGCCGCGCCGGTCCGCAGCACGGCGAACAGCGCGACGACCATGTCGATCGACCGCGGCAGGCCGAGTGCGATCACCTGTTCCGGCGCGGCGCCCTTCGCCAGTAGCAGCCTGGCCATCCGGTTGATCCGCGCGTCGAGCTCCGCGTAGGTCAGTTGTTCTTCACCGAACACCAAAGCGATCGCGTCGGGTGTCCGCTCGGCCTGGACGGCCAGCAGGTCCGCGATCGTGTCCTCGATCACCGGGTGCTCGGCCTCGGCCCAGCCGGCTTCCAGCGCGGCGCGGTCCTCAGTGGACACCGCCACGAGTGCGGCGACGGGTTTCGCCGGGTCTTCGACGATCTGCTCGACCAGTGAGGTGAACCGGCCCAAGACCGACGCGGCCTCGGCCGAGTCGATCACGTCGTCCCGGTAGGACAGCGTGACCCGGATTTCCTCGCCCGGCGTCACCACCAGCGTCAGCGGGTAGTGCGTCGCGTCGATGTTGAGCAGGTCGGTGATGCCGTGCCGGTGGCGGAGGCCGTCGCGCCGTTCCTCACCATCGGCGTTGCGGAGTACGAAGAGCGTGTCGAACAGGACGCGGTGCCCGGCCTCCCGTTGCAGGACGCCGAGACTCATGAACTCGTAGGGAGTCAGGTCCATCCGCTCGGACTGCAAGCGCCGCACCAGGTCCAGCACGGATTCGCCGGCGTCGAGCCGCACCCGGGTGGGCACGGTGTTGAGGAACAGGCCGATGGTGTTCTCGATCTCGGGCACGGCGGCGGGCCTGCCCGCGACGGCGGCACCGAATACGACGTCGTGCCGCCCGGTCATGGTCGAGAGGACAAGTCCCCAGGCTGCGTTGAGTACGGAGTTGACGGTCAGGCCGTGCCGCCGGGCCTGTTCCCGGAGCCTGCGGCCCAGGTCGCCGGGCAGGACGGTGTCCAGGTTGACCGGCGTGGCGGGGGCCAGGTCCCGGCCTTCCGGCCCGATGACGGTCGGCTCCGCGAGCCCGGACAGGGCCTCGCGCCACGCGCTCGTGGCGGTCTCGATGTCCTGCCGGTCCAGCCAGCGCAGGAAGTCCACATAGGACCCGGCGGCGGGGAGCGTCCGGTCGTCGCCGCCGAGGTCGTACAGCGCGAACAGCTGCTCGATGAACAGCCAGGCGGACCAGCCGTCCCAGAGCAGCAGGTGCCGGTTCAGCACCACCCGGTCACGCCCGCCCCCGAGCCGCACCAGTTTCAAGCGGAACAGCGGCGGGGCACCGAGGTCGAACCGTGTCGCGCGGTCCTCCGCCATCAGTTCGTCGAGCCGTGCCCGCCGGTCCTCTTCGGACAGTGCCGAAAGGTCCACTTCGGACACCGGTGGTTCGACGGCGGCCGCCACGAACTGAACCGGACCTCGCAGCCCCTCGCTGGTGAAACCGGCTCCGAGACTCGGGATCCGGCGGAGCAGCGCGGACACCGCCGACCGCAACCGTCCGGCGTCCAGGCGGTGATCGAAGTCGATCGCCTCCTGGATCGTGTAGATGTCGACCCGGTCGGAGTTGTAGCTGGAGTGGAAGAACAGGCCTTCCTGGAGCGGGGACAACGGCCAGACGTCGGCGACCGGGACCGGGCTGAACCGCTCGACGCGGACGATCTCCTCCTGGGTCAGCGACACCAGTTCGAGGTCGGACGGCGTGAGCCCCACGGGCACGTCGAGGTCCGCCGCCGCGAGGTCGCGCAAAGCGGCGACCCAGCGGTCCGCGAGCGTTCCGGCCGGGCCGGCGAACGTCGCCGTCAACCTCGGCCCGTCCTCGGTCTCCTCGCACGCGACGCCGATCCGCAGGACGTGGTCGCCCGCCGGAGGCACCGCCGCGTACCCGGCGACCTGCCACTCCCCCGATCCGGCCGGGATTCGGCCGTCGTAACGCAGGGCGATCCGCGGCTTCGCGAGCCCGGCGACCAGCGGCCCGGTCTGGGCGTTGAGATAGCGCAGCGGACCGTAGCCTTCGGGCGTCTTCCGAACGGTTTCCTTGACGGCCTTGAGCATCGCGAGCGGTTCGCCGGACGCGGTGATCCGGACCGGACGGACCGACGTCAACGCGCCGACGGTGTCCGCCGCGTCCACGGGTCCGTGAAGATCGACGAGGAGATCGCCGTCAACGGCGGCCTTCAGCGCGGTCAGGAGAACGTCGGTCACGTCGCCGTGCCCCGTGGACGGCAGCGAGTCGACGAGCGTCCGCGTGTCCTCGATGGACAGGGTGACGCGACGTTCGGCGGCGTCGCCGGGAATCTCGACGGAGCCGGACGCCAAGGTCTCGGCCCAGTGCTCGATTTCGTCGAGGAGCGCGGGGGCCTGTGCGCTCTCGGTGATCCGGCGGGCGATGGTCCGCAGCGAATTCCTCACCGGTGTGAACACCGGTGGATGACCGCCGGTCACGGCTTGCCAGGCGATCGCGAGATCGGCTGCCAGCGTTGTCCAGCTCCGGGCGTCCAGCAGCGCGGGATGCGCCACCAGGAGCAACCTGCCCGGCTCGTCGAACCAGACGGCCTGCAGCAGGTTGTCCGTGAGCCTGTCCACGGCGTCCCGATACTCGGCCTCGACGGACCCGGTCCCATGACGAAGCAGATCGGCCGCCTGAGCTGTCCCTTGTGGACGGATTTCGAGCGACCACAGCACCGAAGCGACCCTCGACAGTTCGAGCCGCAGACCGTCGTGGTGGTCGAGCACGAGCTGCAGGGCCGCGGCGAGTGTCTCGACGTCGGCCCCGGTCGGAAGGGTCAGTAGCACGGACTCCGGCTGGACCGCGTCACCCAGCTCCCGCAGCCGAAGCATTTCGGGCAGGAGTGGGAGTGCGCCGATGCCGTCGGTGTCGGCCACCGGCTCGACCGGCGTGGCGGAAGCGGCGAGCGCGGCCGGGGTCCGGAGTTCGAAAACGTCCTTGGGGCTCAAGTCGAACCCTGCCCGCCGGGCGCGGCTCGACACGGCGATCGACGAGATGCTGTCGCCGCCCAGCAGGAAGAAGTCCCCGTCGGCGCCGACGGTGTCCAGGCCGAGGACGTCGGCGAAGATCCGCGCCAGGGCGCGTTCCCGGTCGTTCTCGGGTGCGGTCGCGGGCAGGCCGATCTCGGGCGCGGGCAACGCGCGGACGTCGAGCTTTCCGCTGGGGGTCAACGGGAACTCGTCGAGGACCACAAACGAGTTCGGGACCATCGGGGCGGGCAGCGCCTCGCTCACCGCGGCACGCAGGCGCTCCGGATCCGCGCCACCGGCGACATAGCCGACGAGCGCGCCGTCCTTCGCCACGACCGTGGCGGCCGTGACGTCCGGCTGCGCGGCGAGAACGGCCTCGATCTCGCCGAGTTCGATCCGGTTGCCGCGGATCTTCACCTGCCGGTCGGTGCGGCCGAGGTACTCGAGTTCGCCGTCGGCACGGCGGCGGACCAGGTCCCCGGTCCGGTACAGCCGCTGGCCCGGTTCGCCGAACTGGTCGGCGACGAACCGTTCGGCGGTCAGGCCGGGCCGTCCGTGATAGCCGCGGGCCAGCTGGACACCGGCGAGATACAGCTCACCCGCGACGCCGTCGGGCACCGGGCGAAGGCATCCGTCGAGGACGTGCAGCCGCGTGTTCCACACCGGACGTCCGATGGGGACGGACGCGCCTTCGGAACCGCGGGTGTCGAAGAAGGTCACGTCCACGGCGGCCTCGGTCGGGCCGTAGAGGTTGTGCAGCGGGACACCGGTAAGCGAGCGCCAGCGGGTGGCGATTTCGCCGGTCAGCGCCTCGCCACTGGAGAACACTTGACGCAAGGAGCCCAGGTCGCGGGTGACCTCGTCGCTGGCCAGGAAAGCGGTGAGCATGGACGGGACGAAGTGCAGGGTGGTGATCTCCCGCTCCCGGATCACCCGCGCGAGATACGCCGGGTCGCGGTGGCCGTCCGGTTCGGCCAGCACCACCGCGGCGCCTTCGCAGAGCGCCCAGAAGAACTCCCATACGGAGACGTCGAAACTCGACGGGGTCTTCTGCAGCACCCGGTCCGAGGCCGTGAGCCGGTACTCGTGCTGCATCCACGCGAGCCGGTTGACGATCGCGCGATGCGTGACGGCCACACCCTTCGGCCGCCCCGTCGAGCCGGAGGTGTAGATCAGGTACGCGACGTTGTCCGGTCCGGCGGCGACGCCCGGGACGTCGTCGGCAGGCTCGCCGATCACGGAGACCGGCGTCAGTCCGGTGACGACGGGGATCCGCGAGGCCGTCCCGGGTTCGGAGACCACGAGCCGAGCGCCGGAATCGGCCAGCATGTACTCCAACCGGTCGGCCGGGTAGTCGAGGTCGATCGGCAGGTAGGCGGCTCCGGCCTTGAGGACGCCCAGGAGTGCGACCATCAGCTCGGCCGACCTCGGCACGGCGACGGCCACGACCTCGTCGGGACCGGTGCCCAGCGAACGCAGCCTGCGGGCCAATTCCTCCGCGCGGGCGTCAAGGTCCGCATAGGACAGTTCGGTGTCCTTGAACACCACGGCCGTCGCGGACGGCGTCTTGGCGACCTGCTCGGCGATGGCCTCGGCCAGCGTGCGCTCCGGCACCGGATGCGAGGTCGCGTTGAGTTCGGCGAGGCGGCCGCGTTCGGCGGGCGACAGCAGGTCCAGCGCGGCGACCGGCAGGCCGGGGTTCGCGGTCAGCGTCTCCAGCAGCCTGGCGAACCGTTCCGCGAGCTGCCCGGCCGCGACCGCGTCGATCCGGGCGGCGTCGAATTTGAGGCTGAAGCCCAGGTCTTCGCCCGGAGTCACGATCACCGCGACCGGGAAGTGCACCGCGTCGGTGACCTCGACGCCGATGAGGCGCACGGTTCCGGACGCGCGCTCGTCGTCACGCGGGAAGTTCTCGACGACGACAAGGGTGTCGAACAGTTCTTCCTGTCCCGCTCCGGCGATCCGTTGCAGTTCGCCTAGGCCGAGATGCTGGTGGTCCAGCAACGCCGACTGCTCGTCCTGCAACCGCCGCAGCACGGCGACGACGGTGTCGGACCCGGACCAGCGCAACCGCACCGGCACCGTGTTGATGTACAGGCCGACCGCCGATTCGAGGCCGGCGGCGCCGGTCTCACGACCGGAGACCGTGCTGCCGAACAGCACGTCGTCCCGGCCGGTGAGCCCGCCGAGCAGGAGCCCCCACGCACCGTGCAGGACGGTGCCGAGGGTGAGGCCGTGCTCGCGTGCCATGGCCGACAGTCCCGCCGTCGCCTGCTCGCCGAGGTTCAGATGTACCCGTGACGGCCGCCGCTCGGCTCCAGGTCGCCCTTCGACCAGCCGGGTGGGTTCGTCCACTTCGGACAACGCCGTCCGCCAGGCTTCCCTCGAAGCCTCGTGATCACGCGCCGCGAGCCGTCGCAGGTGGTCCGTGCGGGTGCCGGGTTCCGGGAGCGGAGTGCCCGCGTGACCCGCCAGCAGTTCGCGGAGCAGCACCACGACCGACCAGCCGTCGGCGATGATGTGATGGAACGTCAGCGCCAGCTTGGCCCGGTCTTCGCCGGTCCTGGCGAAGGTCGCTCGCATCAAAGGCGGCCGTGCGAAGTCGAACCGGCGTGCACGGTCGGCTTCGAAGGCTTCCGCGGCCTCATCGGCGGTCACCTCACGCCAGGGAAGTTCGGCGTGCCGGGTCACCAGCTGGACGACCTGGCCGCCGTCGAGCTGTCGAAAACCGGACCGCAGCGAAGAATACCGGTCCAGCAGCGCCTGCGCCGACCGGCGCAGCGTGTCGGCGTCGACATCTCCTTCGAGGTCGAGCACCTCCTGGACCGTGTAGATGTCAGCTGCCGGGCCGCCTTCGAACTCCGCGTGGAAGAAGAACCCTTCCTGCAACGGCGTCACGGGCAGGACGTCGGCGTACTCGGCGAGCGCCGCGCGTTCGGCATCGGTCAGCTCCAGCAGCGGCCGCTCGTCCACAGTGGACTCGACGGACACGGCTTCCGCGCAGGCGGCGAGCGCCTCGGGAGTCCGGTGCTGGAACACCTGACGCGGCGTGATCGCGAGACCGTGTTCCGCCGCGCCCAGCACCAGCCGGATGGACAGGATGCTGTCTCCGCCGAGGGAGAAGAAGTCGTCGTCCGCGCCGGCCGAAGCCAGCCCGAGGACCCGCGCGACGACGTCGCACAGGATCCGTTCCCGCTCGGTACGTGGCGCACGGCCGGTGGCCGAGGCACCGAAATCGGGCAGGGGCAGTGAAGTGCGGTCCAGTTTGCCGTTCGGCATGATCGGGAGCCGGTCGAGTTCCACGAATGCCGACGGCACCATGTAGTGCGGCAGCACCGACTCGGCGTGGGCGCGCAGCTCCTTCAGCAGTGACGGTGAGCCGCCCACTCGCGGAACGACGTAGGCCACCAGGCGCCGGTCGCGCGGCACGACGGCGATCCGCTCGACCCCGGCATACCCGGCGAGCGCGGATTCGATCTCCCCTGGTTCGATCCGGAACCCGCGGATCTTGACCTGGTGATCGGTGCGGCCGAGGAAGTCGAGGTTCCCGTCCGCGCGCCAGCGGACCCGGTCGCCGGTGCGGTACATACGCTCTCCGCCACCCGCGAAAGGATCGGCGACGAAGCGTTCCGCCGACAGCCCCGGACGTCCGGCGTAGCCCCGCGCGAGCCCGCGGCCGCCGACGTACAGCTCCCCCTCGACGCCGACCGGGACCGGCCGCAGGGCGGTGTCGAGGACGTAGCAGCGGGTGTTCGGATCCGGTCCGCCGATCGGGATGGGACCGGTCCAGCCCGGCTCAGCAGGCCACAACGTCGAGTTCACCGTCGCCTCGGTCAGCCCGTACGCGGCGACGACCTTGAGGTCCTCGGCCCAGCGCGCGATCAGTTCCGGCGGGACGGTCTCGGTGCCGACGATCAGCACCGCGCCCTTCGGCAGCTCGCAGTCCGAGGGCAGGGCCGCGACCAGCGACGGCGGCAGGATCATATGCGTCGCCGCGTTGGCGGCGATGTAGCCGGTCAGCTCGACACCCGCGACCCGGCGATGCGACGGCACCACGATCAGCGTCCCGCCGACGCACAGGGACATGACCAGATCCCAGACCGTCACGTCGAAGCCGGTCGAGGCGAACTGCACGACCCGGCTGTCCTCGCCGATGCCGATCCGTTCGGTCGCCGTGCTGATCAGGCTGCCGATCCCGTCGTGGGACAGGACCACGCCCTTCGGCTTCCCGGTCGAACCCGAGGTGTAGATGACGTATGCGGCCTGGCTCAGGGCGATCCCGCTCACGTCCACAGTGGACGCGTCAAGCGCCGAGAGCTCGGCGGCGATCGCCGGATCGTCGAGAAGGACGGCGTCCACACTGGACGGCAGCTGGGCGGCCTCGTCCTTTGTGGACACCACGATCCTCGCACCGGCGTGCGACAGCATGTACGCGACGCGGTCCTCGGGGTGGTCGAGGTCGAGCGGGAGATACGCCGCACCGGCTTTCATTACGGCGAGGAGCGCGACGACGAGATAGGCCGAACGCGGCATCGCCACGGCGACGACGTCCTCGTCGCCGACACCGCGATTCCGCAGCAGGCGGGCGAGGCGGTTGGCGGCGGCGTCGACCTCGGCGTAGGTCAGCCGGACATCCTCGCAGATGACGGCCTCGGCATCCGGCCGCCGCGCCACCACTCGGCCGAACGCTTCGGGCCAGGACACCTCCGGCGAATCAGCCACGGCGGTCCCGAACTCCAGCACCTGGGCCCGTTCTTCGGCCGAGAGCAGGTCGATCGCGGCCAGCGGCAACTCGGGCCGCTCCACCAGCGCGTCCAGCACCACAGCGAACCGGCGACGGTGCTCGGCGAGTTCGTCGTCCGAAGAGACGGCCGCGTCGGCGTCGAAGTCGAAGCGGAGGCCCCGGCCTTCACCGGCGTCGTAGACGGCGATGGCGACGTCGCTGACCGGCCCGAGTTCGAGGTTGTGCACCGTGGCACTCGCGTCACCGAACGCGAGTTCGCCGTCCACGGCCATGAAGTTCACGCTCAGCCCGACGAGTTCGTGGACCCCGCCGCTCGCGCCGAGTTCACGGGCGAGGTCCTCGCCGCGGTACCGGCTGTGCTCCAGCAGCGCGGAGACCTTCTCCGCGACCTGGGCGACCAGCCGCGCCGGAGTCGTCTCCGGCCGCACGGAAAGCCGCAACGGCAGGACGTTGGACATCATGCCCGGCTGCTCGCGCAGCGTGCGGGTGGTGCGCGCGGTGACCGGCAGGCCGAGGACGAGGTCTTCGGCGCCGGTCACACGGTGGGCATAGGCCGCCACGGCGGCGATCGCGACACGCGACAGCCTCGTTCCCTCGTCGAGCGCGAACTTCCGGAGGCGGTCGGTCTTCGCCGCGGGCAGCTCCCACGAGTGCCGCCGCAGCCGGACCGGGCCGGACGACGCGCGTTCGAGCAGCCGCACCGGATTCGGCCTGCCCGCGAGTTCGCGGAGCCAGTAGGCGTGGTCGGCCTTGTCGTCATAGGCGTCCTCGACCAGACCCGCGAGCGGCCAGGCGACCTCGTCGGCGGTGCCCGAATAGAGGGCGGCCGCGCGGCGGGTCAAGACGGCTTGCCCGTGCGCGTCCATCACCAGATGGTGGTAGCGCTGGAACCAGCGGACCCGGTCTTCGCCCAGGATCAGCAGCGTATGCCCGGTGAGCGGACCGCGGCCGAGATCGGCGGCCACGGCCAGTTCCGCCCGCGCCCACTCGTCGGCCGCCCGCTCCGGATCCGGCTCGGCGGTGAAGTCGAGGACGGCGACCTCACCAGGGGTCACAGGGCGCTGGACCGGCGTACTGCCGTCCAGTTCGACCGTGACGTGCAGGCACTCGGCCTCCGCGACCGCCCGCCGGACGGCCGCACCCAGGCGGGCGATGTCGATGTCGCCGTGAAGCTCCGCGACCCAGCCGATCGTGTAGACCGGATCGGCCGGGTCGAGCTGCTGAGCGAGCCAGATCCCCTGCTGCGCCGGGGTCAGGGGAAAGCCGCGGTTCATCGGGTTCTGCCTCCACCGTTCAAGAGCGTCGTCTGCGGGTCAGGCCGATCCGGTGCCGCTCACCGCGTACTCGGGCCGGGTCGCGTCGACACTCCGTCGGTCCACAATGGACTGCAGGATCTCGCCGACCCGGACGGCGGTGTTGGACAGCAGCGACGACGTGATGCCGTGGGTGTGCTCCGTGCCGCCCTGGAGGTAGATCCCGCCGTCCAGCGGCGGCGCGGTGACGATCCGGTAGTCGCGTTCGACGCGCAGCCTGCCCTCGTCGTCACGCAGGCACGCGGAGGCGAGTTCACCGAGCAACGGCGTCGGGTCCGCCGGGCTGTACCCGGTGGCGTACACGACGAAGTCGGCGTCGAGCCGGGTCTTCTCACCTGTCTCCAACGCCTCGAGGGTGACCCGTACTTCGGAGCCGGTGTCGACGACTTCGGTGGGACGGGAGACGTTGATCAGCTTCAGCCGCTCGATCCCCTGCACCTTCTCGCGGTAGACACGGCGGTACAACTCGTCGATCAGGTCGATGTCCACGGCCGAATAGTTGGTCGCGCCGTGGTAGCGCATCAGGCGCTCCTTGACCGCTTCCGGCGCCTCGTAGAACCGCCCGACCGCCTCGGGGTCGAAGATCCGGTTGGCGAACGCGCTGTCGTCGGCCGGGCTGTAGCCGTAGCGCGCGAACACCGCGCACACCTCGGCTTGGGGGAAGCGGTCGTGCAGCAGCGCGCTGACCTCGGCCGCGCTCTGGCCGGCGCCGACGACGACGAACCGGCGCGGCTCCTCGGCGACCATGCCCTCGACACGGTGAAGCAGTTCGCTGTTGTGCCAGATCCGCGTGCCCGGCGTCACACCTTCGGGGAGGTTCGGCCGCAACCCGGTGCTCATCACCAGGTTGCGGGCGCGCAGGTTCACCAGTTCCCCGTCGGCGCGGGCGTGGACGTCGAAGAACACGATCTCGTCGCCGTCGAAGACCGGCGTCACGGAAAGTACTTCCGTGCCATAGGAAACCAGGTCGTCGACCTTTTCCGCCGCCCATTCGAAGTAGTCGTGGAACTCGATCCGCAACGGGAACAGGTTCTTGTGGTTGATGAAATCGACCAGCCGGTCCTTGCTGTGCAGATACGACAGGAAGCTGAACGAACTCGTCGGGTTCCGCATCGTCGCCAGGTCCTTGAGGAAGGAGACCTGCATGGTGGCGTTGTCGATCAGCATCCCGCGATGCCAGCCGAAACGGGCCTGACGCTCGAGGAAGTGGGCCGTGACGGTCTCGGCTCCCGACACGGCGTTGTGCTCGGTGACCGCGATGGCGAGCGCCAGGTTCGACGGACCGAACCCGACCCCGACCACGTCGTAGACCGGGACCCGTTCACCGACCACTGCTCGTGCCATCTTGAACCCCTTGCGCTTCGTTATGAGACCAGGGAACCCTAACCTAAGTTAGGTGAGGCTCAACTAGTACTTTCAGTGGTGATGTTCATCCCTCGACCAGGAGGAGGCCGGTCCCATGCGGGTCGCCATGTTCGGATACCAGACCTGGGGACACCGCACCCTGCGGGCGTTGATCGACGCGGGCCACGATGTCGCCCTCGTCGTCACCCACCCGAAGAGTGACCACGCCTACGAGAAGATCTGGTCCGACTCGGTCGCCGATCTCGCCGAGGCCAACGGGATCCGCGCGCTGCTGCGGCAGCGTCCCGACGACGCCGAACTGCTGGCGGAGCTGAAAGAAGCCGACCTCGATCTGATCGTGGCCAACAACTGGCGCACCTGGCTGCCGCCCGAGATCTTCGAGATGCCGCGCCACGGCACGCTGAACGTGCACGACTCGCTGCTGCCCGCCTACGCCGGCTTCTCGCCGCTGATCTGGGCGCTCATCAACGGCGAGCCGGAAGTGGGTGTCACGGCTCACATGATGGACGCCGACCTCGACGCGGGCGACATCGTGCTCCAGCGGTCCGTCCAGGTCGGACCGAAGGACACGACGACCGACCTCTTCCACCGGACGGTCGATCTCATCGCGCCGATCACCACGGACGCCATCGAACTGATCGCGAAGGGGAACTTCACACCGGTCAAACAGGACAGGTCGAAGGCCAGCTTCTTCCACAAGCGCGCCCTCGAAGACAGTCTCATCGACTGGTCCTGGTCCGCCGACGAGATCGAGCGGCTGGTGCGCGCGCAGTCCGACCCGTACCCCAACGCTTTCACCTACCACCGCGGGAAGCAGCTGCGCGTCGTCCGCTCGTCGGTGTCGGCGGGCCTCTACGGCGGCACCCCCGGCCGGATCTTCATCCGTGAGGGTGAGGGCGTCGTGATCGTCGCCGGCCCCGAAGCGCGCCGTGGCCGCTCGCACGGGCTCGTCATCGAGCGGGTCCGGACCGAGGACGGCACCGAACTGGCCGCGACCGACTACTTCCGCACCATGGGCGGCTACCTCACCACTCGCCCCTGACCTCGCTGAAGAGATGGGCGAATGGCGTGCCGTCGCGGTCGACGCGAACCGGATGCCCGCCTTCGCCTCGTATCTGCGCCGCCCCGGCGACACGCTTTTCCGCGCCTTCAAACTCGATCTCGTCCGCGTGGTCGAGGGCGAAGCGGCGGAGTTCACCACATTCGACAGCCACCTGTTCCCGGCCTTCGGCCTGGCCGCCACCCTGAAGGGATGAGGCAATGCCGGAGAAGATGACCGACGAACAGCGCCGCGCCTTTCTCGCTGAAGGCACCCGCACCGCCGTCTTCGCGACGGTCCGCCCGGACGGCAGGCCGCACGCGGTCCCGGTCTGGTTCGCCCTCGACGGAGACGACATCCTGGTCAACCTGGGCGCCGACACCGTCAAAGGCAAGGCTCTCAAGGAGAATCCGTGCGTGTCGGTGGTCGCCGACGACCCGCGTCCGCCGTTTTCGTTCGTGAGTGTCGAGGGTGTCGCGGAGATCATTTCGGATCCCGATGGGGTCCGGCGTGGTTCGGCGCTGATCGCCGAGCGGTACCTCCGGGAGGCCGGGCAGGAGACGATCGACGGCTGGCTGGCCTATGCGACGTCACCGGGGAAGGTGCTGGTGCGAGTGCGGCCGGAGCATTTCGTGGCGATCGCGAAGGTGGGCGGCTGAAGCCCTACCCAACGGTCACCGGCGCCCTTGTCGTCTTGAAGTACATGAGTGCCCCCTTGCTTGCGCCAGGCGCAGGGTCCCGGCAAAGTCGCAGAGCTGCTGATCAGTGCTGCTCTTGGTAATCCGGGCTTGGCATCGCTGGTGCCTGAAAGGGTCGAGCGGGGAGGATTCCGGACGTTGAACGTCCGGATTCTTCCCCGCTCAGGGTGCTCCGCAACCGGTGTGCCCGCTGACGGTGAAGGAATGGGGACACTCAACGTCCCCATTCCTTCATCGTCAGCCTCACGCAGGCGGCGAATAGCCGCCTGACCTGCAAGATCTCGACTTTGCCGGGACCCTGACCTAGGCGCAAGCAAGGGGGCCTTCATGTACTGGGGAAGGTGTGAAGGTCGCGTTTCCTCGGCTGAGCCGAGGGAAGGGGGCCTTCACGCGCCATCGTTGTAACTGGTGGGACTACTGGGGCTGTTGGCGGGTGTTCCGGGTCCCGACCCCAGCCGTAGGTACCTAGAACGCTCTTGCCCTGACCCGAATCGCCGCCCACCACCCGATGTACCGGCGAGCGGGGCTGTCACTTGGCCCCCACCGCCGTTCGGGACCAGGATGGCCCCGTGGCCGAGATCGTTTTCGACGAAAGCACCCGTTCCTGGCTCATCCGCACGGCAGCCACGAGCTATGCGCTCAGGCTGACCGAGGACGACACACCCGCCCATGTCTACTGGGGCCCGGCGCTCACTCCGGACCAACTCGCCGACGTACTCCCCCGCACCAAGGCACATTGGGACGCCTTCAACGATCCCAACGAGGGACTGGACGAACTCGCCGCCGACGGCGGTACCCGCTACTGGACCCCCGCCCTCCAGGTCCGGTTCGCCGACGGGACCCGCGCCCTCGAATGGCGCTACCTTTCCCACGACATCGACGACGGACGGCTGCGCGTCCATTTCCGCGATCGCCACTACCCGCTGCGCGTCACGCTCGGCTACCGCGTCCCGGCGGGCACCGACGTCATCGAGCGCTGGACCGAACTCACCCACGACGGCACGGACGGCCCGATCGAGGTACTCCGCGCCGACTCGGCGACCTGGGTCGTGCCGGTCCGGCCGGACTACCGGATCAGCCATGTCACCGGTCGCTGGGCCGCGGAAAGCCAGCTGCTCCGGGAATCTGTCCCCCACGGCGAAACCACCTTCGGCAGCAGGCGCGGTATCACCAGCCACCACGCCAATCCGTGGGTGATGCTAGACGACGGCGACGTGACCGAGCGGCACGGCGAGGTCTACAGCACCGTACTCGCGTGGAGCGGTTCGTGGCGGATCACCACCACCCGGTCGTCCACCGGCCGCCTCACGGTGACCGGCGGCTTCGGACAGGACGGCGTCGTCCCCCGGCTCGCACCCGGCGACACCCTCACCACGCCGGTCTTCGCCGGGCTGTACACCGAAGGCGGGTTCGGCGCCGCGAGCCGCGCGTGGCACGCGTACACCCTCGACCATGTCCTCCCGCATCCCGGCGAACTCCGCCCGGTGCTCTACAACTCCTGGGAGGCAACGGGTTTCGACGTCACAGAGGCCGGGCAGCGGGCACTCGCGGAGAAAGCCGCGGCACTCGGCGTCGAACTGTTCGTGATGGACGACGGCTGGTTCGGCGCCCGCGACAACGACCACGCCGGGCTCGGCGACTGGCGCGTCAACCGCGAGAAGTTCCCGGACGGACTGGAACCCCTGGTCGGCGAAGTGCACCGGCTCGGCATGAAGTTCGGGCTCTGGGTCGAACCCGAAATGGTCAACCCGGACAGCGATCTGTACCGGGCCCACCCGGACTGGGTCCTGCACCATCCACAAAGGACACGGTCCGAGCTGCGGAACCAGCTGGTGCTCAACTTCGCCCGCCCGGACGTCGCCGAGTGGGCGTTCGGCGCGCTCGATTCGCTCGTCGGCGAACACGAGATCGATTTCCTGAAATGGGACATGAACCGCCCGTTCAGCGAAGCGGGCTGGCCCGCCAACGGCGACCCGGACCGGCTGTGGGTGGAGCACACCCGGGCGGTCTACGCGATCATGGACCGCCTGCGCGCCGCCCATCCCGGGCTCCGGATCGAGGCGTGCAGCGGCGGAGGCGGACGGATCGATTTCGGGATCATGGCCAGGACGGACCAGGTCTGGACCTCCGACAACACCGACGCGCTCGACAGGCTCGTCATCCAGCACGGTTACGGACAGGTGTATCCGGCGCGGACGATGGCGGCGTGGGTCACTGACGACCCGAACTTCGTCACCCGGCGATCCACCCCGTTGCGGTTCCGGTTCCATGTCGCGATGGCGGGGGTACTCGGCATCGGCGGCGACATCGTCAAGTGGTCCGAGGACGACCTCGGCTACGCCCGCGAACAGATCGCGCTGTACAAGGAAATCCGGCCGGTCGTCCAGCACGGCAGGCTCCACCGGCTCGTGCCGCCGTCCACCGACGGCGTCTCCGCACTGCAGTACGTGGCGGCGGACGGAGAGCGCGCGGTCGTGTTCGTGTTCCGGCAAGCGGCACATTTCCACACCCCCGAACGACCGGTCCGGCTCGGCGGGCTCGACCCCGCCGCCCGCTACCGCGACGAGGACACCGGAAAGGTGTGGCACGGCGCCTCGCTGCTGGCACACGGCCTGTTCGCCGGTCTGCCGGACGGCGATTTCGCCAGCGCGGTGGTCCGGCTGACCAAGCTCTGAGTGTCGCGATAGATCAGATGTATCGTCTGTTTTGAGGGGTTTTCGCCGCGTCCGGCCGCTTGACATCACCCTAGACATCCGATCGAATGCCGTCGTATATGAGACGCCGCGAGAAGGGTGACTGGGGATGAGAAGGTCCTTCGCGTTGGGAGCGGCGCTGCTCCTCGCCGCGAGCCTCACCGGCTGCACCGTCGGCGGCGGCACGGGTGGCTCCGGCACGGGTTCGGAGATCACCTTCCTGACCTTCGAAACGCCGAACCTGCCACCGTCCTACTGGGACTCCGCCATCAAACGGGTGACGGACGGGAATCCCGGCCTCAGTGTGAAAAAGCTGGTCGCCCCCTCGACCGACCGCACCGGGTACGCCAAGCAGCTGCTGCAATCGGGCCAGTTTCCCGACGTCGCGATCGCCGTCGACTCGGCCGGGTTCGCCGAGTCGGGCAATCTCTACGCGTGGACGCCCGAGGAACTCAAAGACTTCCAGTTCCCCGGCGCCAACCCGATCAAGGGCGGGCACCACCAGCTGCCAGCCAACACCCAGACCATCCCGCCGATCTACTACAACAAGAAACTCTTCGCCGACGCCGGGATCACGTCGACGCCGAAGACCTGGGCGGAACTCCTCGCCGCGTCGGAGAAACTGAAGGCGAAGGGCATCACGCCGTTCACCATCGGCGGCGGCAAGGAAGGGTTCCCGTCCGCGATGCTGCTGGACGGCCTCGTCAGCGTCGAGGTCTACGGCAAGACCCCGGACTGGCTCTCCCAGCGGCGGAACGACAAGGTCAAGTTCAGCGATCCGGCCTTCCAGCAGGCGTTCGGCAAGTTCGCCGACCTGGTCGCCAACGGATACCTCGACAAGACGCAGGTCTCGCGGGACTACTCGGCGACCGAAGCCGCCTTCCTCAACGGTGAAGGCGCGATGTACCCGATGGGCAACTGGTTCGCCGCCAGCGCCGACGCCAAGAAGCCGTCGTTCGAGATCGGCGTCTTCAATTTCCCTTCCGAGGACGGGAAACTCGTCGTTCCCGCGTACACCGGTGGCGGTATCGTCGTCAACGCGAAGTCGGCGAACCTCGACGCGGCAAGGAAATTCGCACTCGCGTTCCAGCTCGACAAAGAGCAGATCGACGCCTCGGTCAAGGCCGACGGCCTGTTCCCCGCGATCAAGGGCTACACGCCGCCATCCGACGTCGGCCCGGTGTTCAAGGCGGGCTACGACCTCTACCGGGAAGCCGTCGAGAAGAACGCGGTCGTGAACGCCTTCAGCTGGGAGACCGCGGACGACGGGCTGCTGCCGGGTATGAAGGACAAGGTCTACCAGGCCGCCCAGGACGTCATCACCGGCCGCAAGGCAGTGGCAGACGCGTGCGCGTTCCTGGACGCCGAGTGGGCGAAGGCGCGCTGACGCCACGATGGAAAGAAAACCGATCCTGCCGCGGGTCTGGCACTTCGCGTCGTTCGGCGCCCCCGGCGTCGTCATCTATCTCTGCTTCGTCATGGCGCCGATCCTCATCAGCTTCGGTTACAGCCTGACGAACCACAACCCGTTCAACCCGCCTTCGGACTACGTCGGGCTCGAGAACTACAAGCTGCTCTTCCAGGACGAACAGTTCCTGACCGCGCTCGGGGTCACCACGATCCTGACCGTGATCGTGGTGGTCGTGCCGAACGTGCTCGGGCTCGGCGTCGCCTTGCTACTCGACCGGAAAGGCTTGCTGTACAACGCTTTGCGGAGCGTGTTCTTCACGCCCGTGATCCTCAGCTCGGTCGTGGTCAGCATCATCTGGACGAAACTGCTCGACGACCGGGGACCGATCAACGACGTCCTCCGCGCGCTCGGCGTCGAGCAGCCGCCGGGCTGGCTGTCGGACCCGGATCTCGCGCTGTACTCGATCGCGTCGATCGTGTGCTGGCAGATGCTGGGCTTCTGCGTGGTCGTGTACCTCGCGGGCCTCCAGGGTGTGCCAACCGAACTACTGGAGGCGGCGGAGATCGACGGCGCCGGACCGGTCCGGCGGTTCCGCGCAGTGACCTGGCCGCTGCTCGCGCCGTCGCTGACCATCAACACCGTCGTCCTGCTGATCTCGGCGTTCAAAACCTACGACTACGTCAAGGTCGTCACCAACGGCGGGCCGGGTTCGGGGACCACCGCCACCCTCGCGTTCAACGTCCTCGCCACCGGCCTCGACGCGAACCACGTCGGCTACGCGTCCGCGATGGCCGTGGTGATGCTGGTGATCGTGGCGACGCTGACCACGATCGTGCTGCGGTTCCTGCGGCGGCGGGAGGTCGACCTGTGACCACAAAGGACAGTGGGCGGCGGTCGTGGGCGCGGCCTGTGGTCGCGATCCTGGTGAGCGCGATCTTCTTCGTGCCGTTGTACTACGTGCTCGTCAACGTGTTCAAACCCGGTGAGCTGATCGCCCAAGAGCCGGCGTCGGTCCCGCTGCCACCGACGCTGACCAACATCCACGCCGTGCTCACCCGGCCCGACGGCCTGTTCTGGGTGAGCCTCGCGAACAGCCTGCTCGTCACACTGCTGTCGATCATCGTGCTGACAGTGCTTTCGGCCATGCTCGGGCACTACCTCGCGCGCTCGGGCAAGCGATGGACCAAGGTGCTCGCGCTGATCCTGTTGGCGGGCTTGATGATCCCGCCCCAGGTGATCCTGATCCCGGTCACCGAGGTGTTGCGGCTGACCGGGATGATGGCGACACTGCAGGGCCTGGTGCTGTTCAACGTCGGGTATTACGTGCCGTTCGGCGTCTTCGTGTTCACCGGGTTCATCCGCGGGGTGCCGGTGGAACTCGAGGAAGCCGCCCTCCTCGACGGCGCGAACCGGACGCAGGTGTTCTGGCGGATCGTGTTCCCGCTGCTGCGCCCGGCCACCGCGAGCGTGCTGATCTTCCTCGGCGTGTGGATCTGGAACGACTTCATCGACCCGCTGATCATCCTCGGCCCCAGCCAGGGGACCACGATCACCACCGGGATCTACCGTTCGATCGGCCAGTACCAGGCGGATCTCGGAAGCGTGTTCGCGCTGATGTTCCTGGCGACCCTGCCGGTGCTCATCTTCTACCTGGCGTTGCAGAAACAGTTCGTGAAGGGGCTGACCGGCGGGGCGACCAAGGGCTAACCCTGTCGCAACTAGTCCTCTAGTTGCTCAGGCCTCGGTGACCTTCCCGTCCGCCACTTCCAGCCGCCGCGTCGTCGCCACGGCGTCCAGCATCCGCCGGTCGTGCGTCACGAGCAGCAGCGTCCCCGGATACTCCGACAGCGCCGACTCCAGCTGCTCGATCGCGGGCAGGTCCAGGTGGTTCGTCGGCTCGTCGAGCACCAGCAGGTTCACCCCGCGCGCCTGGAGCAGCGCCAGCGCCGAACGGGTCCGCTCCCCCGGCGACAGCGTGGCCGCCGACCGCAGCACATGCGCGGCCTTCAACCCGAACTTCGCCAGCAGCGTCCGCACGTCGGCGTCGGCGAGTTCCGGGACCTCGCGGGCGAAGGCCTCGAAGAGCGGAAGGTCACCGAGGAACAGCTTCCGCGCCTGGTCGACCTCGCCGACCACGACGCCGGAGCCGAGCGACGCGCCGCCCTCGTCGACCGGGACCCGGCCGAGCAGGGCGGCGAGCAGCGTCGACTTCCCGGCGCCGTTGGCCCCGGTGATCGCGACCTTGTCCGCCCAGTCGATCTGCAGGTCCACGGGGCCGAGGGTGAACTCGCCCCGCCGCACCACGGCGCCGCGCAGGGTCGCCACGACCGCGCCCGCCCGGGGTGCCGCGGCGATCTCCATCCGCAGTTCCCATTCCTTGCGCGGTTCCTCGACGACGTCGAGCCGTTCGATCATGCGGTCGGTCTGGCGGGCCTTCGACGCCTGCTTCTCCGTCGCCTCGCTGCGGAACTTGCGGCCCACCTTGTCGTTGTCAGTGGCCTTGCGCCGAGCGTTCTTGACGCCCTTCTCCATCCACGAACGCTGCATCGCACCGCGGGATTCGAGCGAGGCCTTGGTGTTCGCGTATTCGTCGTACTCCTCGCGGGCGTGCCGCCGCGCGACGGCTCGTTCCTCCAAATAGGACTCGTAACCGCCGCCATAGGTCCGTACCTGTTGCTGTGCGAAGTCGAGTTCGACGACGCGATCCACGGTGCGGGCGAGGAATTCCCGATCGTGACTGACCAGCACCGTCCCTGCGCGCAGCCCGGTCACGAACCGCTCCAGCCGTTCCAAGCCGTCGAGGTCGAGGTCGTTGGTGGGCTCGTCGAGCAGGAAGATGTCGTATCGGCTCAGCAGCAGCGAAGCCATCCCCGCCCGCGCCGCCTGACCGCCGGACAGCGACAGCATCGGCTGGTCGAGATTGACGGTCAGCCCCAGGTCCGCGACGACCTCGCCCGCCCGATCGTCCAGATCGGCTCCCCCGAGCGCGAGCCAGCGATCGAGGGCGGCACCGTAGGCGTCGTCCGCTCCGGGCTCGCCCGCGGTGAGCGCCTCGGTGGCGGCGTCGAGCGCGGCTTGCGCGACGGTGACGCCGGTGCGGCGTGAGAGGAACCCGCGGACGGACTCTCCTTCCCGGCGTTCCGGCTCCTGCGGGAGGTGCCCGACGGTGGCCGTCGGCGGGTTCAGCCGGACGCTGCCCTCCTCCGGCGGCACGAGGCCGCCGAGGGTCTTGAGCAGGGTCGACTTGCCCGCGCCGTTGACACCGACGAGACCGATCACTTCGCCGGGGGCGACGACCAGGTCGAGACCGGAGAACAGAACACGGTCGCCGTGGCCGGCGGCGAGATCTTTGGCAACGAGTGTGGCGCTCATGAGATCAGTAAGTCTACGGGGGCCGATTGAACGACTCGTGGTCCCTCGGAAGAGTGGCAAGTATCCAAGCGATCACGGAACGTGGGTAACCTGGTTGTTCTTCTGGACCCGAACGAACCCCCGAGCATTGAGGTCGGTGACAGCAAATGGCGGACTCCGCCACCCCGGTCCCCGTCGCCCACCAGCAGAAAGGCGGTACCCGAAGGCCGACGATGAGCAGGCGGCGGGAAGTCAGTCATGCCAGCGCGCGGTCGCTGTTGATGACGATCCTCGGCGAGTACGTCCTGCCCCGCGATCAGCCGATTTGGACGTCCACGCTGGTCGAAGCCCTGCGAGTGCTGGACATCGAGGAGAAGTCCGCGCGGCAGGCGCTGGCCCGGTCCTCCGCCGAGGGCTGGGTGATCTCCGAACGCGTCGGACGAAGAGTGCGCTGGTCGCTCACCCCACCAGGCAGACGCCTGCTGACCGAAGGCGCTGAACGGATCTACGCCTTCGGCAACGACGAGCGGGCCTGGGACGGCCACTGGCTGATGTTGATCGTCTCGGTCCCCGAAGCCAAACGGGATCTCCGGCACCGGCTGCGCACCCGCCTGACGTGGGCCGGGTTCGGGTCACCGGTGGCGGGCGTCTGGGTCAGCCCGGATCTCTCCCGCCAGCGGGAAGCCCAGCAGATCGTGCAGGAACTCGGACTCGACGCGCAGGCGATGTCGTTCACCGCCGCCTATGGCGACGTCGGCGATCAGGAGACGATGGTCGCGCGGTCCTGGGATCTCAGCGATCTCAAGGATCGCTACGAGGACTTCATCGACCGTTTCACCGGTTCGAGGCCTTCGGGTGAACGCGGCGTCTTTCGTGCACAGACGGAACTCGTCCACGAATGGCGTAGCTTTCCGTTCCTCGATCCACGCCTTCCACTAAAACTGCTGCCCGACGGTTGGAGCGGCGTGCGCGCGGCGGACCTGTTCCACCGCAAGCACGTCGAATGGCGACCAGAAGCACAGGGCCAATGGGACGAACTCGCGAACACCTCCGGCTAGGGTCACGGAAAACGATCTAGCGGAGGGAACTCGCCTTGGCCACCTCGATCCGCCTCGACCGCGAGGACGATGTCGCCGTCCTGACCATCGCTTCGCCGCCGCTGAACCTCTACACCGCGGAACTCCAGCGGGAACTGGGCGAGGCGATCGGCGACTTGGAGGCCACACCGCCGCGCGCGGTGCTCATCCGGGCCGAGGGAAAGATCGTCAGCGGCGGCGTCGACGTCTCCCTGTTCGACGCGCAGTCCTCCGCGGCCGAGGCGAAGGTGCTGTTCGACGAGATGCTGGCGATCCCCGACCGGATCGCCGCACTCCCGTTCCCCACCGTGTTCGCCGCCCACGGCCTGTGTCTGACCTGGGCCTTCGAGGTCGCGGTCGCCTGCGACATCATTCTCGCGACCGAGAAGGCCAAGTTCGGTCTCGTCGAACGGGTCATCGGCCTGACCCCGACGATGGGTGGCACCCAACGGCTCGCCGCCCGCGCCGGCGTCGGCCGCGCCAAGGAGTTCGTGATGACCGGCGCGACCTACGACGCCGCGACCCTCGAACGCTGGAACGTGGTGAACCGCGTGTTCCCGGTGGACGGCTTCGACGAGGCCGTCCGCGCTTTCACGAACGACCTCGCGCAGGGGCCGACCCGGGCGCACGCGGCCACCAAAAAGGTTCTCGAGCACTACGAGCACGGCGGCGTCGCCGAGGCGAACGAGCACATCACGGCGATCGCCGCCGGCCTTTTCGACACCGAGGACCTGCGCGGCGCGGTGAAGTCGTTCCTCGCCGACGGCCCTGGCAAGGCGACCTTCACCGGCCGCTGATCCGCTACGGGCGCTGACCGACCGCGTCCACCACGCCGGACGCGGTCACCGCCGTCCCATTCCCGCCCAGGTACAGGAACGTGTCCGCGGCGAAGACGATCATGTCCGGTTTCGCCATCTTGGGGTCGTCCTCCGGCCTGAGCGGCCAGGTGATGCCCACACCGGGCCTGCCGGCCCCGTCCTTGGCGTGGTCGACGGCGCGCAGGCCGGGCACCTTGGCCGCCGCGCGGAACAGGGCCGCCCGGACGGCGGGCGGAAGGTAGGTCTCGTTCGCTAGCGCGACGACATCCTTGCCCATCGCGTTGTAGTCGCCCTTTTCACCGCTGTGGTCGGCATTGTCGGCGTTGAGGTGGGCGAACATCGCGTCGGCGTCGGTGGGGAGATCCGCCCGGTAACCCGGCCTTGGCGTGCACGGTTCCATGACGCCCTTGAGCGGCTCTTCGCCCTTGTACGCCTGCGCCCGCCCGTTCCGACAGCCCGGAAGCGGGAAGAAACTTCCGTCCGCCATCTTGATCAGCCCGTCGTGGGTGCCGTCCGCCGAAATCCACGCTTCCCGCTCGCCGTCGGGCTGCTTGGTCTTCGTGTAGATGAACTGGTCGGGCTTCGGCGGCGTGTCCGGTGCTTTCAGCGCGGCCGCGGCGGCGCCGCGCAGCACGGCCACGGGATCCGCGGTGGCCGCGGGCGGTTCCAATCCGGCCGGGGCGAGCGCCACGACCGCGGTGATGGCCGCGGCGAGGCCTGCCGCCCCCACCCCGGTCCAGACCCAGCGGCGCCGATTCTTCAGTGGCACCACGGTTTCCGCTTCGACGGCCGCGATCTCGTCCATCAATCGCGCGCGGGCCGCGGCGAGCGCGGCGGATTTCGCGAGAGGGACCGCGCTGGTTCGCTCACTGATCAGCTTCAGCTCATCCATGGTTGGAGATCTCCTTCGAAGTCGTGCTGTCCTGGTGCCCCAGCGCCTCGCGGACCTTGCGACGGGCGCGGTTGAGTCGTGAGCGGACGGTGCCGAGCGGGATGCCCAGTGCCACGGCGATTTCCTCGTAACTCAGGCCTTCTCCGGCGAACAGCGTGAGGGTGTCGCGGTCGCCCTCGGCCAGATCCGCCAGCGCGCCGTCGAGGAGCTTGCCCATCGCCTCGGCCGTCACCTGCTCCGCGACGCGGTCGGCATGCCCCTCCTCGTCGGGCGGCGGCCCGAGGGCTTCCCGGAGTTTCAGCTCCCTGACCTCGTCGCGCCGCCGCTGCGCCACCAGGTTGGTCGCGATGCCGTACAGCCACGGCCGGGCCTCGCGGCGCTCGGTGTCGTATCCCTCGCGTTTGCGGAAAGCCACCAGGAACGTCTCTCCCAGCGCGTCCTCGGCGGCGACCGGACCGATGCGTCTGACCAGGTAGCGGTGGATGTGCGCGGCATGCCGGTCGAAGATCGCGGAGAACCAGTCCGGGCTGGTCATCGACCTCGCGATGACTTCCGCGTCTTCCAGATCGCCCGGATCCGCCCGAGATGAGCTCATGAACCGCCCTTCGCCGTTCGTCAGTGTCACCCGTTGTCCGCATCCGGGGGCGAATGGGTTCACGACCGACGAATCGGTCTAGACCTTTTATGCGCGTCGCGCTACATTCAAGTGTGGTCTAGACCACATGCGCCATTTTTCCGAGCAGGTCAGTCTCGCCGCCTCTTTTGGAGAGAACCGCCATGAGACGCACCAGGAAACGACTACTCAGCGCACTCACCGTGCTACTCCTCGCCGCCGGGCTCCTCGTGGCCGCGGGAAGTCCGGCGATGGCGGCGGGCCGCCTCCGCGCCGCCTTCACCTTGACCGGTACCACCGGTGAGTACACCGTCACCAACCCCAGCAGCGAAACCGTCGCCGACTGGTCCATCACCTTCACCGTCCCCGCCGGCGTGACCGCCACGAGCGGCTCCAACGCCACGGTTTCCCAAGCGGGCAACCAGGTGACCCTCGTCCCGGCTTACTACATCAAATCCCTCGCGCCGGGCCGTTCGACTTACCCGTACAACCCGTCGTTCCGGCTCAGTTCCGCGGTCAACCCGACCACGTGCCGGATCGACGACGCCAACTGTGACGGTTCGGGCGACACACCGCCGTCGACACCGGCCAACCTGCGCCTCGTGGCGAAGACGACCACGACCGCAGCACTGGCCTGGAACCCGTCGGCACCGGGATCGCTGCCCGTCGCCGGCTACGACGTCTACCAGGGCACCACGCTGGCGGCTTCGGTCACCGGCACCGAAGCGAGGATCACCGGGCTGACGCCAAACACGGCGTACAGCTTCACCGTCGTCGCCAAGGACCGGAAGGACGCCAAGTCCCCGGCCACCCCCGCCCTGGCGGTGACCACGAACAACCCGAGCGACGACACCCAAGCACCGACGGCGCCGTCGAACCTCCGCTCGACCGCGGTCACCTCGGGCTCCGTCTCGTTGGCGTGGAACGCGTCCACGGACAACACCGGCGTCGTCTCCTACGACGTCTACCGCGGCTCGACCCTCGCCACCACGGTGACCGGGACGACCGCGACGGTGAGCGGCCTTTCACCGTCCACTTCGTACAGTTTCACGGTGAAAGCCCGTGACGGCTACGACAACGTCTCCGCGGCGAGCGCCGCCGTCAGCGCTCGCACCGGCGACATCGTGAACGGATACGCGCGGGTCGGCTACTTCGTCCAGTGGGGCATCTACGGCCGCCAGTTCTTCGTCAAGAACCTGGTGACCAACGGGTCCGCGAGCAAGCTGACGCACCTGCTGTACGCCTTCGGGAACATCGACCCGGTCAACCACACCTGCCTTTCGGGTGTCACCAAGGGAACGACGCCGAATCCCCAGGACCCGAACCAGGGTGACGGCGCGGGTGACGCGGAAGCCGACTACTCACGGCCGATGTCCGCCGCCCAGTCCGTCGACGGTGTCGGCGACACCGGCTGGGAACCGTTGCGCGGCAACTTCAACCAGCTGAAGAAGCTCAAGGCCAAGAACCCGAACCTCAAGATTCTCATCTCCTTGGGCGGCTGGACCTACTCGAAGTACTTCTCCGACGTCGCGGCCACGGCCGCGTCACGGCAGAAGTTCGTCGCGTCGTGCATCGACACGTACCTGAAGGGGAACGTCAAGGCGTACGGCGGGGCCGGCGGGCCGGGCACGGCCGCGGGCATCTTCGACGGCATCGACATCGACTGGGAGTGGCCGGGCAGTCCCGACGGGCATCCCGGGAACCACTGGAGCGCCAACGACAAGACGAACCTGACCGCCCTGCTGGCCGAGTTCCGCACGCAGATGGACGCCTACGGCGCCACCACCGGCAAGCGGTACGAACTCCAGGCGTTCACCCCCGCCGACCCGGCGAAGGTGAGCGGCGGCTGGGAGATCCCGAAGATCTTCGACTACCTCGACGTCGCCAACGTGCAAGGTTACGACTTCCACGGCTCGGGCAGCGACAACTCGTGGGAGCCGAACCGCACCGGCCATCAGGGGAACCTGTACGCCGACGCGGACGACCCGTACAACTTCAAGTTCAGTGTGGAGGCGGCGATCAACGCCTACACGAATGCCGGGGCCAATCCACGGAAACTGACACTCGGCCTCGCCTTCTACGGGCGAGGGTGGCAAGGAGTCGCCGACGGCGGGAAGAAGGGTGAATGGCAAAGCGCGACAGGCGCCGCGCCAGGCCAGTTCCCCGAGGAAGCAGGTACTCGTGGCTACGCGAATCTCCTGGCCAGCGTCCCGAACTGCACCGTCCAGCACGACACCGCGGCCGTGGCCACAGCGTGTTACACGGGCAACGGCGGGCAATGGTGGACCTTCGACGACGCCTGGTCCATCCAGCAGAAGGTCGCCTGGCTCAAGACCAGAGGACTGCTGGGAGTCATGGCATGGGAGATGTCGGGTGACACCGGAGCCCTCATGACCACAGTGGACAACTCGCTGAAGTAAGAGTTCCCGGTCAGTCCGTGAAGGCCTCCTTGCCTACCTTGAGGGTGAGCAAGGAGGCCTTCACCTTGTCCACGGTTTGCCGCACAGCGAAGGCATCGGCACCTTCTGGCGCGACGGGCGGACCGGGGACCTGACGAAGCCCGGCCTTCGTCGGCGCTTATTCGTTCAGTGGGACTCTTTCTTTTCGAGGCGAAATAAGGTCTTGACGCGACTGGTTCAGGCCATGACACTGAATCACACGCCGCCGGTGACCTGGCTCACACCCGTCCGAGGAGAACCATGTCCCCACTGAGGAAACTGCTCGCCCTGACCACGCTCGTCCCCTTGGTGCTAGGCCTTTCCATTGCTCCCGCCCAGGCCGCGCCCGCCACCTTCACCCATCCCGGCGTACTGGTCAGCCGCCCGCAACTGGACTTCGTGCGCGCCAAGGTCCGGGCCGGCGCGCAACCGTGGAAACAAGCTTACGACGCGATGATGTCGAGTCCGTACGCCTCGCTGTCCCGGTCACCGAAACCGCGCGCCGTCGTCGAATGCGGCCCCTATTCGAATCCGAACATCGGCTGTACCGATGAACGGCAAGACGCGATCGCCGCGTACTCCCTTTCCCTGGCCTGGTACATCACGCGCGACACGAAATACGCGACCAAGGCGATCGAGATCATGGACGCCTGGTCCGCGGTGCTGAAAGATCACACGAACAGCAACGCGCCTTTGCAGTCGGCGTGGTCGGCCTCCTCCTGGCCGCGCGCGGCGGAGATCGTCAAGCACACCTACCCGAGCTGGCCGAATTCCGGCCGCTTCGGCACCATGCTCCGGAACGTGTACCTGCCCGAGGTGATCAACGGCAGTCACAGCAACGGAAACTGGGAACTCAGCATGACCGAGGCCGCGATCGGCATCTCGGTGTTCCTCGACGACAAGGCGAGCTACGACAAGGCCGTCGCGAAGTTCCGCACCCGCGTCCCCGCATACCTCTACCTGACCAGCGACGGCGCGCTCCCGAAGACCGCGCCCGGCAGCGGCCTGAACACCCGCGACAAGATCGTGAAGTACTGGCAGGGCCAGACGACGTTCGTCAACGGCCTCTCGCAGGAGACCTGCCGCGACTTCACCCACACCGGCTACGGCCTCGCCGCCATCGCGAACTTCGCCGAGACCACCCGCATCCAGGGCCAGGACCTTTACCCGGAGATCGCCGACCGCCTCCGCGAAGGCCTCGGCTTCCACGCGAAGTACCAGATGGGCGCGGCCGCCCCGTCATGGCTGTGCGGCGGCAGCCTGAAGCTCGGCCTCGGCCCGATCACCGAAGTCGGCTTCAACCACCTCCACACCCGCCTCGGGCACACCATGAGCAACACCGAGGCCCTCACCCTGCGCCAGCGCCCCGCAGGCACCAACAGCCTGTTCGTCTCCTGGCAGACCCTCACGCACGCGGACAACCCACAGTGACCCCGTGAGGGCCGCCTGATTGCGGCAGGGCGGCCCTCACGGTCCGTTTTCGCAGGTCAGACACACAGTTACCCCTGGTTGCAAGCCCGGTTTCGGGACCCGCTAAAGTACTCACATCGCACTCCACGGAGCGCGGGTCCGGGCTGTGGCGCAGTTTGGTAGCGCACTTGACTGGGGGTCAAGGGGTCGCAGGTTCGAATCCTGTCAGCCCGACCGGAACGAAGAGCCGCTTGATTTGGATGAAAGTCCAGATCAAGCGGATTTTTCGTTTTACCGTAAAAGATTCTTCGGTGCACACCGAAGCAAGTGCTTGGGGACCACGTGGGGACCAAGTTGATCTTCAGGCGCCTGAAGCGCACTTGACCAGAGCAAAAGGGGGTCAGCAAGCCACAGCAAGGCCCCCCAGACGGGTGAATCCTGCAGCTCATAGCGCGGTCGACCACGTCAGCGCCGCACGCGACACCCTCCCCCATGCGGGTGAATCTACTCTTACGCACTGTCACGGTCCGTTGATGTGCTGCCACCAGGTTGCGCCTCCGACACCGTCGGCACCATGCCAGGAAATGCGCGCACGTCGCCGAGTGGGACGCTCGTGAATATTCCGCTGCGGTGGTCCTCCGACGGAGTCACGGAGAAGTCGCGACGGCAGTTCACGCAATTCGCCGGTGGCATCGGAGAATCGCCTCGACCGTAAGAAAACCGCATAAAGAAAACGCTCCACCTTCGGAAAGGCGGAGCGTTTTAGGGTTTTCGGCGATTCGCTTTTATTTGACGACGAGCAGCCGGGGGGTTCGTGGTGCGCACCGGTGCTGGGTCAGCTTCTCCCCGCGTCGGTCACCGTGTGGTGGTCCGGATGCAGGTACCGCTGGGTGACTTCCAGCGAGCCGTGGCCAGCGACTTTTGCAGGTGGTGCACCGGGACGCCGGCGTGGCCATCCAGGTCAGCCCGGTGTGCCGCAGGTCGTGGCGGCGCAGGTGCTCGTACCCGAGCTGGATGACCACCTCGTCCCAGTGCGTCGCGTCGCGCAGCACCGCGGTGGTGATCCGGCCGCCGCGGGGCCCGACGAAGAGCCGGGCGTCGGGGTTCCCGTCGGTCAGGGCGATCCGCCGCTCGACCAGCTCCCGGATGTCCTCGATCAGCGGCGCCGTCCGGGCCCGCTTGCCCTTGGTGCCCTTGTCCAGCAACCCGCCAGGCCCGGGCGTGGTCTGGCGCCGCAGATTCCAGATCCACTCCTTGGTGTCGATGTCCTTCACACGGCAGTCCGAGACCTCACCGATCCGGGTCGCGGCGCACGCCTCGAACACCACCATGTCGCCCTCTTCGCGCTGGTTCTGTTCACGATGGACTTGGCCGGCCACTGACGACATCGACCACAGGTCGACGCTTCCACGCCAACACGCCGACACCACGGGCACGCTGTAGTCGCGAAAGGGTAAGCCCGGCCGCTTGCCGATTGGTTCTTCCGATCGCCGGACCCGACATGCCGATAGTCCCTGTACAAGGCTCCTATCTGCGACTTTCCGGCTCCACCGTTCGATCTCCGTTCACTTCGCCGCCATGGCGGGCTGCTGGTATTCCGACGTCCCGATTTCCTGCACCGAGGAGGCCCGAAACCCGTGAGCCGGATCCAGATCGAAGCCGCGACCAAACGGTTCGGCCCGGTCACCGCCGTCGACGCGGTCAGCCTCGACGTCGCCGACGGTGACTTCCTCGTCCTGCTCGGGCCAAGCGGTTGCGGGAAGTCCACGCTGCTGCGCGCCGTCGCCGGGCTCACCCCGCTCGACGGCGGCCGGATCCTGCTCGGCGGCACCGACATCACCCACACCCCGCCCCGCGAACGCGACCTGGCCATGGTGTTCCAGAGCTACGCCCTGTACCCGAACCTTTCGGTCGAGCGCAACATCGGGTTCCCGCTTCGTGCGCGCCGCCGTCCGCGGGCAGAGATCCGGCGCAAGGTCGAGGAGGTCGCGAAGGTACTCGACCTGGGTGCGCTGCTCTCCCGCCGTCCCAAGGAACTCTCCGGCGGCCAGCGGCAGCGGGTCGCGCTCGGCCGTGCGCTGGTGCGTGATCCCGGGGCCTTCCTGATGGACGAACCGCTGTCCAATCTGGACGCCAAACTGCGGACAGCGACCCGATCCGAACTCACCCAGCTGCATCGCACACTCGGCTCGACCTTCGTCTACGTCACCCACGACCAAGTGGAGGCGATGACGATGGCGACCCGCATCGCCCTGCTCAACGAGGGACGGCTCGAACAGCTGGGTACCCCGGCGGAGGTGTACGACGAACCGGCCTCGGCGTTCGTGGCTGGCTTCCTCGGCTCGCCCGCGATGAACCTGCTCGACGCCGAGGTGGTCAGCCGCGGTGGCGAACTCCACGTCGTGGCACCGGAAACCGACGTTCCACTCGGTATCAGCGGTGACGTGCCCACGAGGGAGGTCGTGCTCGGGATCCGGCCCGAACACCTCGTCCGGACCGCGGGCGTCCCCGCGCTCCACGCCGTCGTGCGACTCGTGGAGAACCTCGGCAGCGAAGAGCTCGCCCACTGCACGGCCGGTGACGCGAAGATCTGCCTCCGCGGGCCGCGCCCCCTCGGCCTCGCCACCGGCGATCACGTCGGCCTGACCGCGGCTCCGGAGCACTTGCACCTGTTCGACCGCCACTCCGGCCGTCGCCTTACCTGGCAGCCCAGTCTCGTGGCCACCCCCGTCTGATCCACCTGACTCTAGGAGCGCTTTCCCATGCAGAAGAATCGTCTACAGGCCGGCATCGCGCTGGGCGTGGTCCTGGCGCTCGGTGCGGCGGGCTGCGGGCTGGGCGACACCGCGTCCACCCAAGCCGGCGCCGTGGCGAAGGTGCCGGAGTTGCCGCCCGGGCAGCAGGTGTCGATCGTGTTCGAGAGCTACAACTTCGGCCAGGCCGGTGCCTGGACGGACACGTTCGACGAGCTGATCGCGAAGTTCCAGCAGGCGCACCCGAACATCAAGGTGACCGCGCAGAAGCCGCAAGGAAACAGCCCGAACCCGGCCACCGACACCGTGTCGAGCGTCCAGAGCCAGACCGCCGCCGGACGCCCTCCGGACGTGGCACAGCTCGGCTTCAGCGACCTCGATTTCACTGTCCGCCAGCTCGGCGCCAAGCCACTCGACGACCTCGTCGGCAAGGACGTCGTGCAGGCCAACTTCACCGGGACCACCCACCCGTACGCGCCGACCGCCCGCACGCTCGGTGACTGGGACGGCAAGACCTACGGCGTGCCCTTCGTGTTCTCCACCCCCGTGCTCTACTACAACGCCTCGCTGTTCCAGCAGGCCGGCCTCGACCCGGCCAGGCCACCATCCACCTGGGACGAGGTGCGTACCGCCGCCGACGCGATCAAGAAGGCCACCGGCAAAGGCGGCGTCTACCTCGACTGCCTGACCAAGGAAGCCAAGGACTGGTGTTTCCAGAGCCTCGTCCGCTCCAACGGCGGGCAGGTCATCGCCGCGGACCGCAAGTCGCTCAGCTACACCGGTCAACCGGCGGTCGAGGTCGTGAAGATGGCGCAGAGCCTGGTCGGCACCGGGGCCAGCCCGAAGCTCACGCAGAAGCAGGGTTACGAGACCTTCGCCCGCGGTGACATCGGCATGATCCTCGAGTCCAGCGCCGTACAGGCGACGTTCGTCAAGGGCGCCAAGGACAAGTGGGACCTCCGATCGGCACCCATGCCCGCGTTCACCGGAAAGCCGGTCGTGCCGACCAACTCCGGGGCCTCGCTGTTCGTCTTCGCCACCGACCCGGCCAAGCAGCGCGCCGGCTGGGAGCTGATCAAGTTCCTCACCAGTGAGCAGGCCTACGGCACGATCGCCACGAAGATCGGTTACCTGCCACTGCGATCCGGGCTCGCCGACGACCCGGCCGGCCTCCGGGACTGGGTCCGGCAGAACCCGCTGGTGAAGCCGAATCTCGCGCAGCTCAAGAACATGGAGCCGTGGGTCTCCTTCCCCGGTTCGAGCTACCTGCAGATCCGGGACGGCATGATGGAGGCGGTCGAGGAAGCCGTGTACCAGGGCGCCGACCCGCAGGCATCCCTCGACGCCGCGAAGGCGCGCGGCACGCAGCTCCTGCCGGGCGGTGGCAAATGAGCAGGCCCGAGCTGACCTTGATCCAGCTCAGCGACCCCCACATCGTCGCCGACCCTGGCGGGCGGTTGCACGGGCACGTCGACACTCTCGCCGTACTCGAGTCCGCTTTGGACACGGTGACGCGGTCGGGCGCCGAGGTGCACGGACTCCTGCTCACCGGAGACCTCACCGAAGACGGCTCCCCCGTGGCCTACCGCAGGCTGCGTGCCGCGGTGGAGCGGCTCGGCGTCCCGATCGTCTACGCCATGGGCAACCACGACGATCGGGCCGCCTTCCGCGGCGAGCTGCTCGACGAGCCTGGTTCCGAGCCGTACCACGCGGCGCACGAGATCGACGGGGTACGGATCGTCGTACTCGACAGCACCCGGCCGGGCAGGCACGACGGGCACCTGGACGACGATCAGCTGGAATGGCTGCGCACCGAGCTGGTCGTGCCCGCACCGCGCGGCACCGTCCTCGTCGTGCACCACCCGCCGTTGCCCTCACCGGTGCCGACCGTGCACCTGCTGCGCCTGCGGGACGCCGGGCGGCTCGCCGAGTGCCTGGCGGGCAGCGATGTCCGGCTGGTGGTCACCGGCCACGCGCACCACACCGGCTGCGGCGCGCTGGCCGGGATCCCCGTCTGGGTCTCGCCCGCGCTCGCCTACCGCGTCGAGGCGCTGCCGCCCCGCGCGCGGCTGATCGGTTCCGCGGCGAGCGGCCTGAGCCGGATCGACCTGATCGACGGGGCGTTCGTGGCCACGGCCGTCGACCTCGGCGCGGCCGCGCCGGTGTACGACGAGGACGAGGCATCGCGAGTGCGCTGGGTCGCCGAGCACACCGCACAGGCCGGGTGAGCTGGATGTTCACCGAGATCCCAGTCCCGGTACCGGCCGCCGCGCTGCCGGTGCCGAAGACCACCCGGCCGTCGCTCGCCCGCCGGATCGCCCGGGCCGCCCCGCCGTACCTCTACCTCGCACCCGGGCTCGCGCTGCTGGTGGTGTGGACCTACCGGCCGCTGGCACAGACCGCGCAGCTGTCGTTCTACTCCTGGAACCTGCTGCCCACGACCCCGATGACCCCGGTCGGCTGGGCCAACTACGAACAGCTGCTGGACCTGCCGGAGCTCGGCCGGTCGGTGACACGCACGGTGGTGGTGATCCTCGGCTTACTGCCTTTCTCGATCGGCATCCCGGTGATGGTCGGGCTGATGACGCGCGCGGTGCGTGGCCGGTCCCGCGTGGTCTATCAGGCTCTGGTGTTCGCGCCGATGCTCGTCGCCCCGGTGGCGAGCGCGGCGGTGTGGCGATGGCTGCTCGATCCCGGCGGCGGCGCGGTCAACCGCGTCCTCGGCGTCGACCTAAACTGGCTGCACGAGACCGGGCCGTCACAGCTGTCGATCATTGGGATCACCGGCTGGCATGTGCTCGGCTTCGCCGTGCTGGTCGTGTCGGCCGGGCTCGCCGGTATCAATCCCGACTACGCCGACGCGGCTCAGCTGGACGGCGCGTCGCGCGGGCAGATCACCCGATGGATCACGCTGCCGCTGCTGTCGCCCACGCTGGTCTTCCTCACGCTGATGACGGTGTTGCTTTCGGCGCAGTGGACGTTCCCTCTCATCGACACGCTCACCCAGGGCGGCCCGGCCGGCGCCACCACGAACGTCTACTACCTGCTGTGGGACTACGGGTTCCACAGCTTCGACGCGGGACTCGGCGCGGCGGCGGGGATTCTGCTGTTCGCCGGGTTCGGCCTGGTCGCGGCCGGGCTGGTGTGGCTGACCGAACGCCTGACCTTCCATGACGACTAGGAGCAGGTGATGGAAACCGTCGAATCCCGGTGGCGCCGGCTGCGCGGGCACGTCGTGCTCGCTGTGCTGGGCCTCCTCTGTGTCTTTCCGATCTATTGGCTGTACGCGACGTCCTTGCGGCGCCCCGGAGACATCTATTCGCTGTCACCGCTTCCCTGGCCGCTCTCGCTGGAGAGTTACGCCGGGGCGGCGGACAAGGTCGACGTTCTGGGTCTTTTGGGCAACACGACGCTCGTCGCGCTGCTGACGGCGGCGGGCCAGCTGCTCACCGGCCTACTGGCGGCCTACGCGTTCGCTGCCTGGAGGTTCCGCTTTTCCCGGCTGTTGTACCTGGCGTTCGTGGGCACGTGGCTGGTTCCGTTCCAGGTCACGATGCTGCCCAACTACGTGCTGCTCTCCCGGCTCGGCCTGCTCAACACACTCGCCGGGGTGATCATCCCGACGCTCTGCTCGGCACTCGGCGTCCTGCTGCTGCGCCAGCACCTGGCCGGCTTCCCCAAGGAACTGCTCGAAGCATCCACAATGGATGGACGTTCGTCCTGGACGACACTGTGGACGGTCGTGGTGCCGAACCTGCGCCCGGCGCTGGCCGCGCTGGGCATCCTGCTCTTCGTCAACGCCTGGAACGAGTACTTCTGGCCCGCGATGGTCTTGCAGCGCAACAATGCCGTACTTCAGTTGGGGCTGCGGAGCTTCATGGGTACGGAAGGTGACGATTGGGGTCCGCTGATGGCGCTGGCCGGGCTGGCGTGCCTGCCGGTTTTCGCGCTGTACCTGGTGCTGCAGCGGCATATCGTGAACGGCTTCGTCCGCTCCGGCCTCAAGTGATCCGCGCGGGTGTTTCGGCAGGCACCGGAAGCGAGGCCGCCTCGTCGACGCACCGCAGGAAGGTCTCCCCCAGCGGGCTCGGTTCGGTCGCGCGCCAGACGGCGTAGAGGTCGACCGCCGGCACCGGGTCGGACAGCCGCACCGGCACCGGCCGGACCCCGCCGGACACCGAACCGACGGAAGTGCCCCGGGTCGCCGAGGCGAACCCGACGAGCGGGTGGACCGACACGACGATGGCGGTGGCCCCCGGGTCGTCGACCACCTGCGAGACGTTCAGTGCGATCCCGCTCTGTTCGGCGGCGCCCAGGATCGCGTCGTACATCGCCGGGCACTGTTCCCGGGCGAACAGGACGCACGGATGGTGCGCGAGTTCGGCGAACGGCACCGTGAGCCGACCCGCCCACTCATGTCCCTGCCCGACTACGGCCACCATCGGCACCCGCAGCAACCGCCGGTAGCGGAACCGCGACGACACCGGATGCCCGTAAACCAGGGCGACATCCAGTTTCCCGTCCGCGAGCGCCGCGAGCTGGGGACCGGTCCGCTTCTCCCAGAGAGCGACCGTCACGTCGGGGTACTCGGCGCTCATCCGCGCCAGAGCGGTGGGGAGGATGTGCTGGCCCGCCGGGAAGTTGTACCCGACGTTGACCGTGCCCGCCCGGCCCGCGGCCGCCTCCCTGACACTGTGCGCCGCCTTCTCCAGCTGCGCGACGATCAGCCTCGCCTGCGCCCGGAACACGTGGCCCGCCGCTGTCAATCGCACCTCGTGCGACGTCCGTGCGATCAACTCGACGCCCAGGGTGCGCTCCAGCCGTTGCAGCTGCTGACTGATCGAGGGCTGGGTGAGGTGCAGACGCGCCGCCGCCCGCCCGAAGTGCAGCTCGTCGGCGAGCGCCAGGAACGATTCGAGGTGCCGGAACTCCATCGCGTCCTCCGCCCAGGTACTCCCGTCAGGCTCGCCGACCACGGAGAACGCACGGTGAACGACGTCTGCCGAGCGGCGGGCGATCGGATGGCCGACGACGGCGCTCCACCGTGCCGTCAGGCTCGCCGTCCAGGACGCGGTCAAGGTTGCACGACGTCGCCACGGTGATCGTCGCCGCGGGCAGCCCCGCCGCGGCTCCCCCGTCAGGAAAGGGTGAACCATGTGCGGCATCGTCGCCATCCACGGCGAACTCGATCCACTCCTCGGCCGGCGCATGCTCGACCGCATCGCCCACCGTGGCCAGGACGATCACGGAAGTGTCGAGTTACCGAACACCTGGCTGGGCCACCGTCGCTTGTCCATTGTGGATACCCAGGGTGGGCACCAGCCACTCGTCGATCGCGGTGGCAATCATCTGGTCGGCAATGGGGAGATCTGCAACCACGCGACTCTGCGCTCGATGTTCGCGAACGACCACTGGTCGACCGGGTCCGACAACGAAGTCGCACTGCGTATCGCCGTCGACGGCGGCGGGCACGCGCTTTCGGCCTTGCGTGGCATGTTCGCGCTGACTGCCGCCGGCCCGATGCTCCCGTTTCTCGCGGCCCGCGACCCGGTCGGAATCGAACCTCTCTACTGGGCGCGCACTTCTGGTTCGGTGTTGTTCGCCTCCGAGATGAAGGCTTTCGACCCTGAACATCGCGGTGACGTCAGGCCTTTCCCGCCAGGCTTCTTCTGGACCTCGCACACCGGCCTTCGGCGTTTCGCGAACGCGCTTCCCCCAGAGGCCGACAGCGGACCGGCGGCACCGGACCACGAAGCGGCGATACGCGAGAGCCTGATCGCCAGTGTGAACCTCCAGATGATGGGCGACGAACCTCCCGGTGTGTTGCTGTCCGGCGGTCTGGACTCCAGTGTCGTGGCAGCCATCGCCGCACGCTGGTGTCGCGAGCGAGGCCACCGGCTGCGCACCTTCTCCGTCGGCACAGCCGAATCAGCCGATCTCGCCGCCGCACGGCGAGTCGCCACCCACTTGGGCACCGAGCACTTCGAACGGACCTACACCGCCGAAGCCGCGATCGCCCGGGTGCCCGACGTCGTCCGCGCTGTGGAGCACTACGACCGGGCACTGCTCCACAGCTCTGTCGCCAATCACTTCCTCGCAGAACTGGCGGCACAGCACACCAAAGCCGTACTTACCGGCGAGGGTGCGGACGAATTGTTCGCCGGATACCGCTACCTTCGCGACTTCCATGACGACGACACACCCGACACCGAACTTCGCCGTACGGTGGCCACATTGCACACTCTGACTCTGCAACGTTGCGATCGCACGACCATGGCCTTCGGCCTCGAAGCGCGGGTGCCGTTCCTCGACACCGACTTCATCGCGACCGCCATGGCCGTCCCGATGCGCCTGCGGCGCCCGGACCACGGCAGGTGCGACAAGCATCTCGTTCATCTTGGCGAGCACCGTCCGCACCCCGTCGGCGATCTCCTTCGCCGATCCCACGTGCCCTCCCCAGCACGCCGTCCGACGGGGAGGCTACCTCGAAGATCGATTCTCGGGAGCGTTCCCGCAGGTCAAGGGGCTCTAGCATCGGCTTCGACCTTGAGCTGGCCATTCGGCAACCGTGTCCATCGTCGATTGCCCAGCCGAGCAGACACGGAACCCCGTCCCCCGGTGGTCACTACCTTCGAAGCCGCCAAACGAGTGAACAACTGTCGATGTGACAACGGGAGAATCCGGAGTGGCGTACCTCTCGACGAAGCGCCGAATCAGTCAGGCGCGAGGAAAAGGGGCGACACGGTGAAGACCTTCGCACGACGAGACACAGGCACAGTGGCGGCAACCGTAGGCGCCGGTCGAAAAGCAAAGCGAGCGACCGCAGCTGTCGCCGCACTCGCCATCGCCAGCAGCGTGGCATTGGCAGGAGCACCGAGCGCGGCTGCTGAAGACCCAACGAATGTCAAGCTTTCGTACTACGCAACCTCGTTCGTCGGCAAAGTCAACTGGTTCAACAGGTCTGTTCGAGTCGATGGCCTGCTCCGTGCCCTGCCAGGCAGCTGTCGACGGGTGTATGCCGCGACAATGACCTCCGGCTCCCGGGTATTGGGCCAGCAAAGCACCAGCCTCCAATGCGGGACGTCGGAACAACACATCACCGTACCTGCCGATGTTCCTGGCGGCGCCGCAAAGGTTCAGCTCATATTCTCAGGACCCGATGGCGATGTACTGGACGCCTGCGTGGCGGATATCGGCTACGAAGTATGTGATTAATGACCCCTACGGCACCCCCCCGATCAGCCGCCGATCCTCATCATCCACAAAGAAGACCCGAGCCAGCTCCGCCCGCCCGGAAACGAGCAGATGCCCATCTCAGCCACCTCCCAGACGTATTAGAAGTCGTTTCCTGCCACGCTGCGGACCCCTTGCTCCGGGTAGACCCGCCGGGTTGACAGCACTGGGGCGTACTCCTGGGCGACAGGACGCGTCCACAGGCCATCGATCTCGTCGTGCTCATCCCCGACCGGGAGTGGCCGAGCGGGCTCGATCTCTGGCTGATCATGGGTACATGACGGCCGACACCGTGGCGTCGAAGGCGTCGTCGAGACCGGCTCCACTCGCGCCCAGGACGTTTCCCAGTCGAATCCCATGGCGGCGACTCTATCCGTAATCCTCGAGGATCCGGGCGACGCGGGCGTTGACCTCGTCGGCCCGGGCGAGGATCGCGGCCTCCTCCTCGGCGGTGATCCGCGGCTGTGCGCTGACGGGCTCGACGTCGGTCAGCCTGGCCGGGGCGACGCGAGCGTCGACCAGTGTTTCGATCGCCCGCACCAGGCCCGAGAGCGACGAAGGGTGCAGCGAGCCATACCGGTCTAGATAGCCCACCGGTCGATCGCCGGCAGGAGGTTCGGGTGGTCGGGCCAGTCCAGCCAGCCGGGGCTCGAATCGTCACGCTCGTGGCGGTGAACCTCGCCGCCGGCGGCCTCGCGGTGGTGGCCCAAGGCCCGGATGGCATCCTGCGACCAGTCGTTGTTGGTGCCGATCACGTCGAGCCACGACCACACAGCGCACGCCGGACACGACGCCTCGTCGGCGGTCCGGCCGATGACCGGGCGCAGACTGCAGGCGTTTCCGGCGGGGCTGCTCACCTGGGGACTGGCCCCGTCCGCGTTACGAGGCCGACTCTCTGTGCCAAATGATCAACATAGCGTGCCGGGCCGCGACACTACACCGGACCCGCCTGCACTGTACTGTTTACCGTCTGTAATCATTTTGCTGCTTTCTTGAACAGCAACAGAGGAGACCTTGATGGCAACTGGACGTTTCATGCCGACGCACGGCCGAATATTTTTCGGCGACGATGGCAAGGGCGGCAGCGGCGGCGGAAACACAGGGAACTGAGCAACAAACCGTTCCCAGTCCAGAGGCTAAGCCACGCCGACACGGGGTGGCTTAGCCTCAGCTGATTTCTTGCGGCCAGCGAAACGCGATGCCGTAGGCCTCCCTGGGATGACAAAGCTCCAGAAAATTGTGCTCGACCGATCCATGACGAACCTCAAGCAGGTGGCGATCCCCGTCCGGTGGCCGCAGGTACCGTTCGTAGTCGGTTTGCTCGGCGTACCACCAACATGCTTCAGGAACAACGTCGTCGAACCTGACCCTCAAGGTGAGCCCACTCGTCGGCTCACCATCGGTGCCGACAACGCCCGCCGCGATGCCGTGATGATCGACATCGACGTTGATCCATAGCCGCTCTTCATCAAGGTCGTCCTCGATAGCCTCGGAAACAAATCTATGCCGGTCCCCTTTGCGCAGAATCCTAGGGAATCGAAGATCTACCATCATCGGATCTCCCGGTCGCCGACCAGGAGAGGTCTCGACACGACAACCCCAGATCGCGTTTATGGGTATCGGAGCCAATTCGTCCGTCCACCCGGTCAGCGCTCGGGCTCGGTAGGTCTCGACCCCGTCTTCGCAGGCGACAATATTACGCTCCGTTATACGACGAGTAGCCGCCTTACGCGTCATGGTCACCGTGACGATCATGAGCTCCATGAAGACCGGCTGCGCGCCTCGCGAGGGAGCCCTACGGCCAAGCGGCGTGACCGGCGACGAGAAGCCCACCTCATCCTCGAACCCAGCCGACAACGCGCGCCCGATTTCTTCGTAGGCCGACCATGAGCTTCCGTCCCGCCCGAGCGATTCGAGACGCTGCGAGAGACAGGGGGCCAACCTGTCGGTCAACGCCCGCTTCCACGCCTTGTGCATGGGCGTCGTGGTGCTGGGAGCCAGGCTCTTGAACACCCCTGGCAGCTCCTTAAGCTGACCGAACCGACCGTCAAGCGTCGGTTCCCAGTCCAAGCCGCTCCCCGGTTCCGGCCGCAACCGGAATGCCGCGATCAAGGCGCCTCGGCGACGCGACCGTCCAACGGTCCCGATCTTCCCGATCTCGTCGAGAAGCAATCCCCACAGCGCCAGCGCCCTGGCCTCAGGCGTAGCAGAGGGCATCGACGCGGTTTTTCGGACCAGACAGCCGAGCATGACTGCGGAATCACTCGAGGGATCGTCGATCGCATAAAGCAAGAAACCAAGTGGTCCACCATCCTTGCGAATGGCAAGCCAACGCAAGGCAGTCTCGACAATCTCCGGCGAGCACACTTCTTCCGCGCGCTCCCCCTCGGCCTCAATGATCGCGTCATCGCACGTTTGATCAAATTCCCGACAATGATCGACAACTTCAGACGTATCAGAGCAACCGTCGACAAGCGGAAAGCTCATTCCCGACGACAAAAAACACCTCCCGATCACGAAAGATCAGATTCGGCAGACGTTTTCACCGGTCGCCGAGGGTTACGGTGCTCTAGTACACCACACAGCGAGGGGTTCATTAAATGTCCAAAAACGCATCCGGCAGGACGGACACTCCCGCATCCCGCAGCAAGGATCCCGACGGGACCCTTAAAATGATCAAGGCGTGCCTGGCCGGCGTTGGAGCCCTCTACATGATCAGCAATTCCCTAATCGTGACAGTTCTCGGCGCCACCACAGCCGTCGCAATGGCATTCGTGTACCACTTCACGCGATAGCTTGAGCAAAGCAGTCTAAACGGACCAGTTGCCACTGCGGTAGGGATCACCGAACCTGGCTCGGAGTTCGGGAAGCTGGCTGCCGTCGCCACGGAGGAGGCCACCGCAGTCTCTGTCAGAGCTTTCCCGAGGGGCGCGACGTTGGAGGGATCAACGCACGCAGGTCGTCGAAAGCGATGCCGAACACTGGCGGCCCCGGCCGGCCAGCAACGTTCTACAGCTGTGATGCGTTTCGCACCGATTTGCCAATATATCCAGCATGGCCACGCCCGCCGACCCCCAAGCCCGCGCCAGACGCGGTGCGGGCCTCGCTGCGCGCATGGGCGACCCAAATCAGAAACGAGGGACTTTCTCCGACTCGGGTGACCCTGGAAGCCCTGCGCGATCAGTGGGAACGCCGGCATCGCCATGCACGGTCCACAGGCTGGCACCCGCCGACCGCCGCCTGACATGGATCTGGCGGTAGCAAGCAACAGGTGACGGCTAGTCCGCCGTTGCCCCAGAAATCACAGTCGATCGTCAGCTGGCCGACCGCACCGGTCGCCCGCGACCCCGCTCACGCTTGAAAGGTAAAGCGTCTGCTACCCCGGGTGTCGCTTCGCCGGTCTTGTCCGTTCCGCTCGAAGTTGGCGGAACCTTTAGGGCGTGAACTGCGGTCCGTCAGGCAGGTGCGGGCAACGGATGAGTGGGCACCAAGCCCGCCAGCATGGAGGAGGTCCTACACGGCACCGACCGGACGCGACCCATCTGCCCCGTAGGCCACTCGACCCCCCAGTCAAACGGCAGCCGGGATCACCGCCTCGCGGCGCGAAGCCGACGGAACGTGCGGTACTCAACCAGAAAACGACCTGGCAACACACTTGCGACAAAGCCCGCAAAGATGCCGAGCACGAAGACCTCCTGCTGACCGCGTTCCTCCTTCTGGGTATCGACCAGCGAGCCACTTACAGCAACGGTCGAGGCGTCCACCTCCACCCAAGTCAGCTTCCCGCTTAACGGCTGCGGCGTCCCCGTCGACCCGTTCGACCTGCGCCAAGTCGCGGTAGGTGACCACGACGTCCAAGGTAGAAGGTACGAAACTAGGCCGATTGCGACCGAGGTCGGTCTTGAACTTGCCTCGGAAACCCTTAGGTAGAAAGCTGGTTCCGACCTTGGGGAGAGCGAATTACGTACGCTTCCCCGCACTGACCGAGTACTGCGCTTCCGTCGTGACATAGAGGTTGAGGCGCGAGCCCGCGCCGTCCTTCGACATTCGACATTCGTCCGGTGACCATCTGCGTGCCCTCGCGATCCTCCGGCGCGGCGTAGACCGCGTCGGGCGCGAGGCGTATAACACTCGACGGAATCGGCCTGCACAATCAAGCCGGTCCTCCAACAACCGTTCGAGACCTCCGACGCCTTGCCGCTCGGATACCTCGTCGTCGCTCGTGCGTTGCGAGCAGCGCGATCATGAACCCGACCGAGTCGCCGGAGTAACCCTCCACGGTTACATGGACGTTGAGGAGGGCGGCGCTCTTGTTCTCGGTGACCCGCATGTCGACCAGTGCCGCGACGTTCGGCTGGTCAAAGTAGAGCAGGGCCTTCCCAGGAGGCTCGACCGGTGACGGGGCCTGCGGATCGGGCCGTGGTCACCGCAGGGATCCCGCGACCGCGGCTTGTTGCTATGACAACGACCCCTGCCACCAGCGCTGAACCGATCCACCGCATCATCGCTGTGTCATCGCCGGGCTGTTACCGGTTTCCACTCACGCCGCACGACTTCTCCGATCACCTCAAAGTTCGGCAGGACGCCCCGTCCTACGCAACGACGAACGACCAGGCGTTTCTGACCCGCCAGTTGATCATACGAATGCTCCCGACCTGCATAAACACCTAACCCACAGTCTGGGGTCAAGGGGTCGCAGGTTCGAATCCTGTCAGCCCGACCGGAAGACGAAGCCACTTGGCTTGGGTGAAGAACCCAGGCCAAGCGGCTTTTTCGTTGGACCGCGTCGGCGATCGGGGTTCGCCCACGTGAGCACGCACGGCGCCTCTCCGCGCGAAGCGAGTCGCGGCAGAGAGGCGCCGTTCAAGTCACGTACGGGGAATCACGACGGCGGGACATGGAAGGTTCGCGGACTGGACCTTCCGATGACATCGAAATTCTGCGCCCACCCGGCGCGATGCAGCAAATTCAGATCGGACGGCTGCCGGTACAGGCGCCGGTCGGTCGATTCCCAGTTGTAGTAGTCGTAGATGCTCACCTGATAGGTGATGTCGTAGCCGCCGTCGCTGGTCGGCGTGACGACACCGCTGATCTGGAAGTCGAACGTGCCGAGCGCGGCAAACCAGTCCGGGTTGGACTTGTAGTCCGCTCGATAATTGTTCGAGTAGCCGGTTTCGAAGGCGAAGGACTCGCGGTGACCGGCCGGAAAACCACTCCACACCTCCATGGCCGCCCTGAGGGCAACGCTCTCGACCTTGTTCTGGAACCCGTCGATCTGTCCCAGCATCTTGTCGACATTGACGGTGTACTGACTCCCGGAATTGCCGAGGAAGTGCACCAGCATATCCGCCGCGACCACCATCCCCATCTGATTGGCAGCCCCTGCGCCTATCGCCGCTTGCGCCTTTATCGTCTGCAACGTCGATTTCCACACCAGGCTGGGCTTCCACGTGTCGTAGTTCTTCGGCCCCGTTCCGTCGTTGTTGGCTTTCTCATGATTCGCCGCCGCCGGCGGTGGCGGTGGCGACGGCATGGCCGGTCGAGGCTCCCTGCCATCGGGGTCGGTCAAGATCACCGGGTTGTTGTGGGTGTAGGTGTAGACGGCGAGGTTCCGTGAATCGGTGATACCTCCCGCGGTCTTCGATCCGGACATGAAATCGGCGAGGGCGGGATCGGTGCCTGCCCAGAGTTGGGTTCTCGGGTTGTAGTAGCGGGCACCGTGGTAGTAGAGACCCGTTTCGTCGTCGAGTTCCTTTCCGGTGTACTTGTACGGAGTCCCACCGCGCCCGGCTTGTTCCTCCACCCAGGTTTCTCCGAACGGCATGTACTCGAGATGTTCGGTGACGGTGCCCTGGTTGTCGGTGACGTAGCCGGAGGAGCCGAGGTGGTCGGCGTGGAAGAAGGACTGGGCGTTCTCCTCCCCCTCCGCCGCGACGGTCTTGGTGGTGAGGCGGGTCTCGCCGATGAAGATGTGTTTGTAACCGGTCCCGTCCCGTTCGCTGTAGCCGCGGTTGGGATAGAGGGATTGGCCGTCACCGTTCTTGATGACGCGTTCACCGGCCGCGTCGTAGGTGTAGGTGACGGCCGCGCCGGTGCAGCCTGCCGGGGTCTGGGGAACCGTCGTGGTGGCGTCGTCGGCGTTGCAGGCGAGCCGGTTTTCCTCGTCCCACACGTACTGGCGTCGTTTGCCGTCCGCCGCGGTGTTCACCGTGTCGGTGAGATTGCCGTTCGCGTCGTAGGCCTGGGTGATCGGGCCGACCTTGCTCGGCGCGTGCGGTTTCCCGCTGCCGTAGTCGTACTGGTAGTCATAGCTGGTCTTGTCCTGGACCTCGGCCGGGTTGGCCGGGTCTTCGACCGGCTCGATCGGACCGGACCACATCGGGCCCGACGACGCCGGGCTTCCCCCGCCGCCACTGACCGGCGACGCCGCGCCCTGGTTCAGTGATGCCTTCTCCACCCCTGCCGGAGCGGGGACGCCGGTGATCTCGTGGTGCTGGGTCTTGGTGGTGGTGTTGTGGACGGAGTCATACCCCAGCGCCAGTGAATACTTGTCCTGCTGGTTGTTCTTGGTGGTGTACTGGCCATTGGCGCTGGTGAGCTGATAGAGGTCGTCGTAACCGTAGGTCTGGCTGCTGGGCCCGCCGATCGTTCCGTTCCCCGCCACCTCGTTGGTCAGCTTCGTGATGTTGCCGACCTTGTCGTAGGTGTAGCCGAGATTCTGGAATTCGGTGCCACCCGGCGCTTTCGACTTCAGGGTGGCGAGCCTCCGGTCGGCCTGGTCGTAGGTGTAAGTGGTACGCACCCCGTTACCGGCCTCTTGCACGACTTTCTGGCCGAACTTGTCGTAGTCGAGCCGGTTGAGATACGTGTAGCCGGTGCCGTTCTTGGTGCCGGTGGCGCGAACGACTTGACCACCGCTGTCGTAGGTGTAGGTGAGGACCTCGGTGTCCGGATAGGTCATGTGCAGGACACGGTTGAATGCGTCGAAGCGCCACTGGGTGGTGTAAGCGCGGTCCGCCTGCCCCCGGCGATCTTGACGGTGCGGGTCTCGCGGACGGTTTCCCCGAGCGGGCCGAAGCCGCGCGTGACGGTGCCCGCGGCGTCGCGGATCTCGGTGACGCGGCCCGCAGCGTTGTCGGGGGCGCCTGGTCCGCCGTGGGTGTAGGTCACGTTGTGAGCCGGGAAGGTCGGATAACGGACCGCCTTGAGGCGATTGTGGTCGTAGTCGTACTCGACCTGCTTGGCCGCTGCCTTCAGGTTCGCGGTGGTCTTCGCCGTCGTATTCCCCGCCAGGTCGTAGCGGGTCTCGGTGCGGCCGGCGTCCGGGCTGTCCAGGACGGTGCGGCGGCCGAGGGTGTCGTACTCGGACCGGGTGGTGTTGTTCTTGTCGTCCACCACGGTGGTGAGCTGCCCGAACGGATCGTGGCCGTAACCGGTCCAGATGACCGGCTGCCCGCTGGCCGGATTGAACTCCTTCACCGCGGTCGTCAGTTCGCGGACGTCCTGGTAGGTGCGCTTCTGTTTGCCATTGCCGTCGGTGACGGTCGTCTCGAACCGGGTCGCCCCGGCCCGGTCGGGTCCGAATCCGTAGGTCGTGGTGCTGGTGACGTCGTCCGGCTCGACCGTCTTGACCGCCCGGTCGAGCGCGTCGAACGACACGCGCGTCGGTGTCACCGTGTCGAAGGCGGTGTTGAACGTGGTGTTGCCGTCGGACTTGGGTTCGGTGACCGGGTGGTATTGCTCCACCGCCCGCCCGGCGAAGTCGAACTTGGTGCGCCCGGACACGGTCATGACCTGTTCCGGTTCGTCACCGGGCTTCTCCGCGACCGTGGCGTCCTTCTTCGTCTGCAGGAGACGCTTGAGTCCGTCGGCGAAGGTCACGGTGTCGATCGTGTCCTCGCGCACGCCGGCGGCGTCGCGGTCGAGATGGCGGGTGGTGGCGTAGGGAACGACGGCTTCGGGGTGGTAGTCGAAGTCGATCGTGGCCTTGCCGGACCCGATCTCGTACGGCCCGGTGACGGTGTCGAGCCGCCCGACGCTGTCGTAGCCGCGCAGTACCTGTTGGCCGTTCTGGTCGGTGGTGCGCTCCGGCTGCCCGTACTTGAGGTTGTGCGTCGTGCCCGATCGCAGCCCGAAACTGTCCACGATGGACTCGATGTGGACGCCGACGACGGTGTCGTAGCCGTACTCCAGCCGGTACCGCTGGCCGTTCCGGTTGGCAGGCTTGGTGACCGATTTCAGGTTCCCGTCCGGGTAGTACTCCATGTCGGTGTCGGCCGAAACGCTGTCGGTGAGGTACTGGCGGATCTGCCGCATCGCGCCGGATCTACAGTCCACTGTGGATTCACTGTGCCGCGCCACCGCGTCGCCGGCCGTGCCGCGCTGCTTGACCAGGTTGGTGACGCCGACGATGTTGCGGTCCCGGCACGCCGGGTCGGAGGCGCTGTAGCCGTAGGTGGTTTCCACGTCGTCGGCGGCGCCGTCATCGGCCGCGTCGAACGACCGGGTCAGGTTCCCGTATCCGTCGTAGGACATCTCGACATGGGTGGACTTACCGGGTTTGGCGGCGCCTTCGTAGAAGTGCTTGTCCGCTCTGGTCAGTTGCGGGAACACACTGGCCGGTTTGGCCGCTCCTCCGCCGTCGGCGGTGTCGCGGAGCTGGTAGGTGTTGACGGTTTCGGTGAGCGGACGTCCGGCGCCGTCGGCGGTCAGGGTGCGGGCGAGCAACCCGGCCGTGTACGGGCTGTCGGTGCGGTACTCGTCAGTGGTCGAGCGATAGAGGGCGTCGGCCGCACCGGGGTCGCGTTGTTCGGTGACGACCTTGCCGAAGCCGTGGAACTCGCGTTCGAGCCGGTCGTATTTGCCCTGCTCGTAGCGGTAGGTGGTGAGCTGGGTGTCGGTGCCGTCGCCGGGATGGCCGTCGGACACGGTGGTACGGGACAGGACCCAGCGGGATTCGGGCATAGCCTGGGTGTTGCCGGTACGGGTGTAGTCCAGGTCGACGCGCCCGCCCATCGGACGCGTCATCGAGCGGAGCAGGTTCGTACGGCCGGTTTGGTTGGCCGCGACGAGCAATTCGTTGTCACGCGTGGATTTGACGTGATCCGCCAGCCCGTCGCCATTGACGTCACGGAGGCCGACCTCGCTACGGCCGATACCGGTGGAGGCGTCGGCGCCGGGATTGAACACCAGAAAGCCACCGAAGGGCATGGGGAATCCGAAGGTGAAGTAGACACCGCCGGCGAGGGTGGCGTTCTTGTCGACCGCGACCTCACTGAACCCGCCGCGGAACGGCGCGGGGGCGGCGAAACCGCTGCCGGTGTTGACCGCCACGGAGATCGGTTGCCCGGCAGCGCCGGTGAACACGCGGTCGGCAAGGCCGTCCCCGTTCACGTCGGCCATGCTGGCCTTGGTCGTCGTCGCGCCCAGGGTCGCCGACACGCCGCCCGCGAAGCCGTAGTTGTCGAGGTTGACCCCGAGATTGACCCCGACGTTCCCGGTCTGGGCGGTGTTGACCGGACCGGTGGGCCACGGCTCCGGTTCGGCGAACGAGTAACCGAGGTTCAGCGCGACCTTGCCGTCGGCGTAGACCTTGTCGGGCAGGCCGTCACCGTTGATGTCGAGCAGATCCCGCACCATCGCCGACTCACCACCACCGATGCTGCCGCCGATTCCCAGCGCGGGCAGCTCCAACCCCGCCCTGGCCGTGGTCGAAGCGGTGTCCGCGTCAGGCGCATCGGTACCGCGCGCGGTACCCATCGTCCGCGCGGGGCTGCCCGCACCCGCGGACACCGACACCGCGACCGAGTTCGAATCACGCACCGTCCCGTTCAGCGACCCCCGGGTGCCGCCGAGCCCACCGGCCATGTCGGAATACTGGATCCCGCTGCTTCCCACGACATCCGGGAACCTGTCCCCGTTCAGGTCGAGGAAGTCGACACCACCGGCGGTGATACCACCCGCCAGGCTGCCGCCGACCGGGCCGGCGCCGAGTGTGGTGGACACCTGCACGGTCATCCCCCGGCGCGGCACACCTTTCGCTCCGGCCACATCAGCGTCGGAGACGACGTCGATGGTGTCCATGCCGAACCGGGAACTGGCCGTGGCGCCGGCGCCGACCCAGGTGTTCTCGTCCGCGCCTGCCCATCTGCCCTCGGCAGGCATCGGGACGAGCACCGCGAGCCTGGGCATGTTCACCTTCGGATCCGCCTTGAACCCAGGCACGTCCTCCTCCTTGGGCGCCTTGGGCAGGGAGTCGCGGAAGCTCTCGTCCAGCACCAGATCGTTCTCCATGATCGGTTTGGTCGCCCGATCACCTTGAGCCTGGTAACCGATCACCCCCCACCCGCGGTAGGGCTGGGCGAACGCGCCCGGTTTCGCGGACGCGGACACCGTGGCGGACACCTGTGGCAGAAAGATCGGGTTGAAACCGACCATCGCCGACGCGCTCATCAGCGCGGGTGCCTTCTCTTCTTGGGTGGCGAAGTCGAAGAACAGTTCATCGCCCTGCGTGACCGGCACTGTCATGCGCGGCGGCGTCGGCTTGGGAGTCAGTCCTCCGGGAATCTCGATGGTCTGCTTGCCCAGCAGCTGGCCGCCGCGTTTCTTGATCGTGAAGACGAACGAGTGTTTGTCCGTGTCCATCAATATCGGGTTGATGAAAGGCTGCACGAACAGCTGACCGGTTTGGCCTGCCGTCCAGGCCTTCTGCGGCGTGGAGCCACTCGACACCGGATACATGTCGAGGTCATACGGCGGGTTGATCACGATCGTCGGCTTACCGTTCTCGTCGACGACCGTTTCCACCCCTTCGGCCTGGGTGTAGTGCGCCTGGGGCACCCACTTCAGCGAGCTCGGATCGATCGCGGAATCGGCGCGCAATCGCCACGACAGGCTGTCCTTCGCCGTGACCGGGATACTCAGGTCGATCGGGGTGGTACCGGTCGAGGAGGCGGGCAACTTCGCGTTGAGAACGTCCTTGCCGTTGCGGGTGATCACCACGGTCACGTCATCGGAGGTCGCCTTGTCCTTGACCACATCACCGGTCAGCTTCAAGGTCCCGGTCACCGGTGCGGTGACCTGAGACTGCCGTCCGGACAGGGTGAAGTCCTTGGACGCGGAGAACACGGAGTTGCTCAACCCGTTGACATCGGTACTCGCGTTGCCGGCGTAGGTGATGGTCGGGTCCCACGCCACCGTGTCGTACATGCCGTCCAAAATGGACTGCGTGCGGAAGTAGATCGCGTCACCCTTGCGCACTCCGATCGCGCTGACCCCGGTCGGCGCGAACTCCATATGGTCCTCCGGACCGATCCGCTGCGCCCACAGCTCAGTGTCCTTGTGCTGGATCGTCACCCGCACCCCATCGGCCTTCTGATAGGCGGCGCGCTGCGGCGACGTGTCCTTTTCCAGTCGCACCCGACCGTCGACGCGCACCGTTCCGTCGAACGGCGCGACCCACCGGCGCACACTGTCCAACAACGGCGAGGTGTCCACCGCACGGTCGAACGCCGCCCGCTGATCACCCACGAACGAACCGGACGCCACCCCCGGGCCGACCGGGACCGGTGTCTTCCTGCTGTCCTCGCTGTAGGCCGGGTTGCCGTTCGCGTCCAGATGGCCGAACAACACACCACCGTTGTTCACCAGGTCGGTGATCCCGTCACCGTTGACATCGGAGAAATAGCGGTCCGAGGTCGTGATCGTGGACACCAGGTCCAACTGGGCCGCGACCCCGGCGAACGCCTCCAGCCCGGCCGTGCCCGACAGCGTCGACTCCGATGAGATGGCAGGCAGTCCAGGCAGCTTGATCGGAGTCTCGCCGAACTTCGGTTGCCCGCCCGGCGCGGCCAGGTTCGGCCGATACCAGACCTCGCCGTCCTTACGGAACACCTTGTCCGGCAGATTGTCGCCGTTGACGTCGGCGAGCGCGAGCAGCCCGTCGGACACACCGGCGCTGGCACCGATCTTCACCCCGGCCGAACCCGATTTGATCGGCGCGACCGGGTTGTAGCCGGTGTACAAGTGCCCGCCCGCGTTCACCGACGTACTCGCCGACAACGCGGACGCCTCACCCTCGCGCACATTCACCCCGAGGTCGTCATCGGCGACCGCCCAGTTCGATGCCCCGCCGAACCCGTTGTAATTGCCGTCCTTGTCACGGACATCGTCGAAGTAGTCCATCGAGTGGGTGTTGAACAGGCGGTTGTCCTCACCGAACTGCGAAATCGACGCGAGCAACGTCTTGGCGAACGCACCGGTCCGGTAATTCAACTCGTAGGCGCGCACCAGCTGGTCGTCCAATTTGACCTCGACCCGCCGCAGCAGGTCCGCGGTCACCTTCTTGAACCCGCCACGGGCATCGATCTGCACATCCGCGCGGCGTGGCTCACCCCGGTCCCGGTCACGCAGGAACGTCACCGAGTACTTGCCCTCGGCGTCGCCATGGCCGGTGTAGGTGATCCGCTGCGGATACAGATTGCTCCCCGGCACCGTCGACTTCTCGGTCCCACCGTCGTTCACCCTGGCATAGCGGTAACGCATGACATTGTCGTTGGTGTCACGGACTTCGCGTACCGCCCAGGTCGCGATGCGGCCCGCCTTGTCGGTCAACGTCGTATCGGCCGCCCCGCCGAACAGCATGCGGGTGCCCACCTTGTCGGTGACCTCCCACCAGTAACCGGCCGGGTTGTCCCCATGGCGCACGATCCGGTCGAACCGGCTTTCCACGCGGGCGTGGAACACCTTCTCCGCCGTCCTCTTCTGCAACTCGCCCCGATGGGCGACGGGGGTGAGCTGCTCACCGTTCAGGACGTAGGTCTCGGTCTCCAGGCCCGCGTCGTACCGCGGCACCCCCCAGCGGGTGTCCACCGTGATGGACGGCAGGGAGACATTCCACCCGGCACCCAGCCAGCCGTTCGTACCCCCGGAGCTGTACGCCACCTCCAGCTTCGGCTCCAGGCCCGCTCTCCCCTTGGGCACCTCCAGCGGATACGACACCCTGGCATCGCCCATGGCGTTCGCCGCCGGTGGCCCGATCAGGTTCACCCCGGCCCCCGGATCGGCCGCTTTGATGTCCTTGATCTGATTCGGATCGAACGCCGTCCCCTCCGGATGCTCCGGAGCGGTCACCGCCCCACCCTCACCCGAGGCCCGCACCGAGGCCGGCGGACCCGCGCTCGGGACCGCCGTCGCCACCAACGCCAGGAACAACGCCACCACCACGGTCTTGTGGCGCTGACGAACCGGACGAGCCCACGCGAAGGCAGACATGCCCCCGACCCCCTCTGGATCCATGATTTCGACTATCGGGTCCCGGCGAAGAACAACGCACTCTGGTGCGCGCGGGATCGAGCGGTGACGCGTGCGACGAAGGCGATCAATCGAATAGCTGCGACGAACTAGTGCATTCGGCCGAACTGCTCCATTTGGATCAGCTCGCAATTCCTGCGAAAGACATCGATCTCCGGGTGAAGCTATCGGCAGTCCATTAAATTTTGATGAAACGCCTGTCATCCTCATTTCCCTGAGGAACAAAGGTGACGGACTGCTCGACCGGTTGGGAAAAGACCGTCAGGTTCGGGTTACCCAACGCCTGCACGACCGGGACTGAGATCGCGGATTGTCGCTTGTCGAGTTTCGGCGAGGAACCGTGCGGCTGAGTGTCCCCAATGCCTCATTGGAGGCGCTGAGCGTCTCCAATGAGGCATTGGGGACACTGACCGCCAGGGTTCCCGTGCCCTGAAGGCCCAAACGGACTCGGGTGTCGTGACGATCAATCCGGCCAGGTTGTAGTTGGTGTTGGAGTAGGCGAAGCCCGACGGGGCACGGTCGTCGGGCGGCGGCCAGGGCCAGCACCTGTCCCCCGGTGCGTGCGGCCCCCGCGACGATGCAGGAATGCACTTGGGCGACCTACTCGGCCGGAGGCTGATAGTCCGGGTTCTCCCACACGAAGTTGATCTTGTTGCCCGCCGGATCCACCACATCCGACAACTTGATGAAGCCGTAGTCCTGGATAGGGCCACACTGCACGCCCTGGGTCGCGAGAGTGCTCACGACGTCGTCGATGTCCTCGACACCGATGACCACGGAGCCCTTACCGGCGGCTTCCGGCGCATGGGCGACCTGGATCCAGGCGTTTTCGGCGAGCTGCCACTCCGCGACGCCCTCCGTGGGCTCGACGTCGGGTCCACGCTCGATCCACCGCGTGTACCACGCGACGGCGGCGGCGTGGTCGGAGACCGGCAGGACGGCGAGAACATTCTTGAAAGTCGGCACGGAGGGATTTCCTTTCAGGCAATGTCCGCGGGTGACGACCCACTGTATAGAGATCGGAAAGACCCGCAAGTAGACGAAGCCGTGCTCTAAACGCTCACGACCTGATTCGAAACCCTCCGTCCCAAAGACAAGGCACCCACGACGATCATGGCGGTCATACCCGCCAGTTGGAGCACGTCGAACGTGAACGCCATCCCGTCGGCAGGCGCGATCAGACGCGCACCGAGGCCCGCGTAGCTGAACGAGGCTTCCAGGAACACCGCGGACATCACGGCGGCGAGCGGGACCATCGAACGACCGGGGACGATCGCGACCAGAATCGGCAGTGCCAAGAACAAGGACGGCCCCGGACGGCTCAGATCGAAGTTCTGGGTGGCACGAGTCCGATTTCCACCGCCACCAGCGCGATCACTCCCGCCAGCGCCGAAGCCGCCAGCCCGACGACCATCACCCAGTTATCCACCGCCAGAAGCGTGTTCGGTGAGGAAGATGGCAGGACTTTCACAAATTCGGGAGCGGCGATCCAGTGCAGAATCGTGCCCAAAGCGGCGACGGCCTGGCCGCCGATTGTGACCAGCGAACGTTCATACATCGGGTACGAAGCGGCTCTCCCGGCTACCGCACTCGACGTAGCGGGTGTACATCCCCGGTTCCGAACTCGCCAAGGCTTTACAAGGTCACCTTTATCCTGCTGTCGTGCTCGGCAGAAGGACAGCGACGACGGCCGCGCGGCTTTTCGCCGTGCTCGCCGTACTTACCGCTGTCGCCCTGCTCCAAGGCGCGCTGTGCAGTGACGGTGCCGCGGCGGCGGGCTCGCCCTGCGCTCCCCTGTTCGCCACCGAGACGACCCACGACACCGGTGCGGTCGATGACTGCGAACCCGCCGCACCCCAGCCGAGCCCGGCCGGTGGCCACCTCACCTCGCTCGTCCCGGACGAGTCTCCGCACAGCCACCTCGACAACGTCACGGGAATCTCCGTGGCGCTGCTCGCCGCCCTCTTCCCGCTCGTCCGGCAACGTCGTCCCCACCAGGTCGGTATGCCGTTGTCCTCGTCGTCCAGGCGGTCGGCGACAACGCCTCCTCTCGTCCAGCTCTGCGTTTCGCGCACCTGATCGGCAACCCCCGGTCATGACCGGTTCGATGGCGAACCGGTCATGCCATGCCGCCTTCAGATGCCCGGATCCGAGCTGAGGACTCAGATGACCAAGAATGCCAAGGTTTCCCTGACGGTCGTGGCCGTCGTAGTCGCGGTGGTGGCCGCGTTGCTCGTCATCACCAACCTGGGCGAGGACACCCCGCCCGCGCGGGTGGGCGGCGACGGTCCGCCGACGGTGCCCGCGTCGATCCTGGTCCGGCCGGACAGTCATCGCCTGTCCAGTCCGACTACCAGCAAGGTGACCGTCGTGGAGTTCCTCGACCTGGAGTGCGAAGCGTGCGGCGCCGCGTTCCCCGGTGTCGAGCGCCTGCGTGCCGAGTACGGCGACCGGGTCACCTTCGTGATGCGCTACTTCCCCATCCCCAGCCACCAGAACGCCGAACTCGCCGCGCGGGCCGTGGAAGCGGCGGGCAAACAGGGCAAGCTCGAACCGATGTACCGCCTGATGTTCGAGAAGCAGCCGGAGTGGGGTGACCAGCAGATCTCCCACCGCGAGACCTTCCTCGGTTTCGCGCGCGAACTCGGACTCGATCTGCCCGCCTTCGAGACCGCGCTGGACGACCCGGTCACGCTCGGCCGGGTCCTGGCCGACCGCACCGACGGCGCCAACATCGGCGTCGAGGGGACGCCGACGTTCTTTGTCAACGGTGTCAAGTTCTCCGGCTCACCGTCCTATCAGGCCCTCAAGGCCGCCATCGACCGGGAGCTGGCGAAGTGACGGAGGAGCGCGCGCCGTTCGCGGTTCGCGTGACGCCGTGGGTCCTGCTGATCGGCGGTGCGATCGGCCTGGCGGCGGCACTGGTGCTCACCGTCGAGAAGATCGCCATGCTCAAGGACTTCTCCTACATTCCCACGTGCAGCCTGAATCCGGTCCTCAGCTGCGGGTCGATCATGAAGACACCGCAGGCGGACCTGTTCGGCTTCCCCAATCCGTTGCTGGGGATCGCCGGCTTCGCCGTGGTCGTGACGACCGGCGTCGCGGCGCTGGGCGGAGCGCGGTTCCCTCGCTGGTATTGGCTGGGCCTGCAAGCGGGCTCCTTGCTCGGCGTCCTGTTCGTGCACTGGCTGATGCACCAGAGCCTGTACGTCATCGGCGCGCTCTGCCCGTACTGCATGGTCGTCTGGGCGGTCACCATCGCCGTCTTCTGGTACACCACCCTGCACAACCTCCACAAAGGACCGCCGGCGAGCGCGGTGACTCGTTACCACAGCGTGGTGCTCGTCCTCTGGTACGCGGCCATCGCCGCCGCTGTCCTCCAGGCCTTCTGGAGCTACTGGACGACGCACGTCTGACGGTCCATAGTACTAGCTGTCTTAGTAGAACTTCACCGGGCGCTCACACTCGTCCCAGTACTACTAAGCGTGATAGTTGACCCTGCACGACAGGAGATTCGACACCCGTGACACCACACCGGCGTTCGCTGCGGCATCCCCTCGCCGCCACCGCCGCCCTCATGGCCCTCGGCCTCGGCACGCTCCCCGCCGCCGCGCAACCGGCACCGCCGCCGACGTCGGACAGCCAGGATCCGATGCGGCGCTACCAGGAACTCGGCGCTCAAGCGGCCAAGGCCGACGAAGACCTGCTGGAATCGCAAGACCGGCTGAAGACCCGCGAGACCGAACGTGACCAGGCCACCGTCACCCTCGGCCGGGCCGACGGTGACCTGGCGCAAGCGCGGTCGGCCATCGATCGCTTCCGGCCGCAGGTCGAGGCGATCGCCCGGTCCGCGATGAACGGCGAGCGCCTCGGCAACGCCGTCCTGCTGCTCGACAGCGGCAGCAGGCAGGAGTTCCTCGACCGTTCGTCCGCGCTCGCCGTGTTGGCCGACGAGAAGGCCCGTGCCTTGAACGGCCTGCGTGACGCACTCGGGAAGGCGCAGACGGCACGCACCACCGCGGCGGACGCGCGGGAAACGGCCCAGCTCGCGGCGAACGACGCGACCGTGGCACTGGAGCAGGTCCGCACCCGCAAGAAAGACCTCGACGTCCAGATCGCCAAAGTCCGGGAGGCACTTGGCGCACTGCCTGCCTCGGACAAGGTGAAACTCGGCAAGGTCCAGGACAAGGGCTCCTACCTCGGCCCGCCCGGCGCCGCGAACGACGCGTTGCAGGCGGCACTGTCCAAACGGGGTTCGGAGTACGAGTGGGGCGCCACCGGGCCCCGAGAATTCGACTGCTCCGGTCTGACGTCGTGGGCGTACAAACAGGCGGGTGTCTCACTCCCGCGCACCAGCCGCCAGCAGTACTCCGCGGGAAAGGCCGTCCCGCTGGACCGGCTCGTCCCTGGCGATCTCGTCTTCTACGACGACGGCACCGGCGATCCCGGGGCGATCCACCATGTCGGCATGTACGTCGGCGACGGCAAGATGGTCGACGCGCCGACCGAGGGCCAGCTGGTCGACGTCCGCTCGGTCAAGGGAGACGGGCACCTGATGGGCGCGCGGCGCATCGTCGGCTGAGTATCCTGTGCGGCGGAGGTGTCATGCAACGGCTGGGCGAGCTTGAGGCGTCGGTGATGGACGTGCTCTGGAAATCGATGGAACCCCTGCGGGTGCGCCAGGTTCTGGAAGCGATCAACCAGCACCGCGACCTCGCCTACACCACGGTGATGACCGTGCTGGACAACCTGCACCGCAAGGAATGGGTCGTGCGCGAGATGGAGAACCGCGCCTACCGGTACCGCGCCGTGGCGACCCGCGAGGAGGCCACCGCGCAAAGCCTGCGCGAACTCCTCGACGCCTCGGACGACCGGGAGTCGGTGCTGCTGCATTTCGCGCGCTCGGTCACCGAAGAGGAGTCGGACATCCTGCGGCGGGCACTGCGCCGGAAGCCCGGCAAGCGATGATCCTGGCGGCGGTGCTCCTGTTCGGCGTCGTCGTGATCGGCTGGTTTTCGCCCCGGCTGCTGGGCAGGCTGACCGCCGGCGGGATCAGCCCCGGCACGGCGCTGGCATGGTGGCTGCTGACCGCGCTCGGCGTTCTCGCCGGCGGCCTCGGCGCCGTCCTGCTCCTCGTGCTGCCGGACCACGGCCCCGCCCCGGCCATCACCCGGGTTCTCCACGACTGCTGGGCCGCGGTCGGGCACAGCGGTCTTCCCGCGCTCGATCCCCTGGCCGGCACTTTCGCGGGCGCCGCCGTCGTGTTCGCGGCGGCCCGGCTCGCCGTGTCCTCGGCCCGGCGCCGGAAACGCAGCGCCTTGCTGCACCGGCGCCATCTGGACGTGCTCCGGCTGGCGGGCATCCGTGACGAGCGGCCGATTCCGACGCTGTGGGTGCCCGACGACCGGCCGATCGCCTACAGCCTCGGTGGCCGGCACAGCTTGATTGTCGCCAGCCGAGGTCTGGCGGGCAGGCTCTCCGCCCGCGAGCTGAACGCGGTACTTGCCCACGAACACGCTCATGTGCGCGGGCGGCACCACTTCCTGGTCGCGTGTGCCGAAACACTCGGCCGCACACTGCGGTTCGTCCCGCTCCTGCGCGAACTCCCCGGCGCGGTCCGACTGCTCGTCGAACTGGCCGCCGACCGGTCGGCGGCCGCCGGGCACGGGCCGGAGACCGTACGCTCCGCCCTGCTCTCGACCAGAGGCGGCGATATCTCGCTCCGGTTGCGATGGCTGGCGGAACACTCCAGCGGCCCGGCACGATTCCCGGAAAAGGTGCGAGCCGTCGCGGGCGGCACCCTGGCCTTGCTGGCCCCGCCCGCCCTCGCCGCCGGACTGATGTTCTCGGCGGGGCTCATTTCCTGCTGGTGAGCGAAAGAGACGCGTTCGTCACCGATGCGGACGAATGGGTTCAGCGCGGACACCATCAGGTGATGCGCCACACCAGGCCGCGATCCACGTTTTCCCGAATGGGCGCAGAGCCGTCGCTGATTGTCGTGCGCCGGTCAACAAATCGGGGACGGTAAATCGGGCAGCCTCCACTCACAAGAGTGAGCAATGGCCGGGATTCTCCGTTCCATTGAGCCGGAAAGGGGAATCGCCAGCGCTACTCAGATGGCGGCATTCGGCGGGCATCCCATTGTCGTAACGTCGAATGCACACCCTGCAACGAATTCCGCAATCCCATGGAGGTTTTCGTGATTCGACGTCCTCTGCGCACCATGACCGTCCTGGTCGGTGCCGCGGCAGCCGTCACCGCCTTCGCGACCCCGGCTTCGGCGGCACCGGCGCTGAACGAAACGGCGGGACCGGCCGTTCTGGCCGCCGCACAGCAGAAACTCGGCGATTCGCTCGGCACCGCGTTCGCCGGCTCCTGGCTGGACACGACGACCGGTGATCTGGTCGTCGGCACCACCGACGCGAGCGGCTCGGCCCGGATCCGCGCGGCCGGTGCGACACCGAAGGTGGTCCGGCACAGTACCGCCGAACTGAAGAAGATCCAGTCCACATTGGACAACAGAACCGCGGGCCTGCCCGGCTCGGTCGCCGGCTGGTACGTCGACGCGCCCGCGAACGAGGTCGTCGTCAGCGTGGTGGGTGGCGACGCCGCGGGCCGGGCCTGGGCGACGTCCGCCGGAGTCCCGGTCCGGGTGGACCAGGTGAAGAGCGCGCCGCGGCCGCTGTGGGACGTGATCGGCGGACAGGGTCTCTACTTCAGCGGTGGTGCCTGCTCGGTCGGGTTCAACGCTTATGACGACGACGATCATTACGTGATCACGGCGGGCCACTGCACCGAGATCGGCGGCACCGTGCGGGGCGTCGACGGCACGATCGGCAGGGTCGCGAAGTCGTCGTTCCCCGGCAACGACTACGGGACGGTCAAGGTGACCCACTCCGACGTCTCGACCCCGCCCCGGGTCGACCGGTACGACGACGGTTCGGATGTGCGGATCGAAGGCGCGGACGTCGTCGGCGTCGGCGGCAGGGTCTGCCGGTCCGGGATCACCACCCACTGGCAGTGCGGACGCGTGGAGGCTCTCGACCAGACGGTGAACTACGGCAACGGGAACATCGTGAAGGGCCTGACCCAGACCAGCGCCTGCGCCGAACCGGGCGACTCCGGTGGCTCGTTCGTCAGCCGCCCCTCGTCGGGTTCCGGCACGAAGCTGGTGCAGGCGCAGGGCATGACCTCGGGCGGTTCCGGTGACTGCGACGAAGGCGGGACCACTTTCTTCCAGCCCGTCAAGGAGGTACTCAACCGCTACGACCTGACCCTCGAGAAGGACTGACCCCGCGGGGCTTGTCGCCTGAATCGCGTGAAGGCCCCCTTCCTCTTGGGTTCTAGTGGTGGTTGCAACACCTGACTTGTTCAGGGGTTGTGTTGTTCGAGATCCGTCAGACGCGGTTGCCTCAGGGGCCGCGGAAGCTGCTCGCCGAGCGGCGGGCTTATCTTGATCTTG